>NZ_JBITIB010000011.1:0-250377 GCF_044458565.1 Streptomyces sp. NPDC050433
CGGTCCGACAACCGCTCACCCGCAGGCGACTTGACCTGCCCCACCCTCGCCACACCACAACCAACGAGAAAGAAAGGCCAAAGTCACCGGCATTGGGCCTAGGCCCCGTCCGGCGGACCGCTACGGCAGGGGATGTGAGGTGTAGGGCGCGCCGTTGCCCGTACCTCCGTCCGCCGAGCCGCCCCCGTTGTCGGCCGAGCCGTCGGTCCCGCCGTCGTCTCCGCCGCCTCCGATGAGGCCGTCGGTCAGACCGTTCGTCTGCCCCTCGCTCTGGCCCTGCGTCCCGCCGTCGCCCTGACCCCCGTCCGTACCGCCGCCTCCGCCGCCCTCGGTCTGGCCCTGCGACTGCCCCTGGCTCCCGCCCGTGTCGGCGCCCTGGCCCTCCTCCGGTGCGTCGGGCTCTCCCGAAGCTCCGGGGCTCTCCGGGGCGCCGGGTGACGAGGAGTGTTCGGGCCGGGCCGACTCGTCGCCCGGCGGGGAGATCTCGTCCACGCCGTCCGCCAGGGTCAGTTCGAAGTCCGTGGCGTCGGTGTTCTCCAGCGCCGCCGCCGTGAACTGGCCCCAGATCTGCGCGGGCGGCCCGCCGCCGTTGACGCGGGCCAGGCCGAGCGCACCGTACAGCGGCGTCTGCTGGGCCGTCTTGGGATCCGCGCCCATCATCGCGACGACGGTCGCGAGGTCGGGCGTGTAGCCCGCGAACCAGGCCGCCTTGTCGTCCTCGGCCGTTCCCGTCTTGCCCGCCGCCGGGCGGCCCGCGGACTGCGCCGCTGTGCCCGTACCGCCTTCCACGACGCTCCGCAGGATCGCCGTCGTGGTGTCGGCGGCCTCGCGGCTGACGGCCTGGGACGGGCGCTTGCGCGGCAGTTCGACGGTCGAGCCGTCCTTGGTGATCTTCGTGACCATCGTGTACGAGCCGTGCCGGCCGTGGTTGGCGAGCGTCGCGTACGCCTCCGTCATGTCGAGCACGCTCGCCGTCGCCGGGCCGAGCGCGATGGACGGCGACGCGGTGAGGTCGGGGGTGTCGTCGGGGATACCGAGGCGGACGGCGGCGTTCCGGACCCGGCTCGGGCCCACGTCCTGCGCCATCTGCGCGTAGACGGCGTTGATGGACTTGTCGGTGGCCTCGCTGACGCTGACGGAGCCGTACGACATGTCGTCCTCGTTGGCGGGGTCGTAGCCGGTGGACCCGTTCGGGCCCTCCACCATGCGCTTGTTGGTGCCGTCGTATTCGGTGCTGGGGGTGATCTGTTCGCCGTCCTGGGTCTGCGCGTCGTTCTCGACGGCGGCGGCGAACACGAACGGCTTGAAGGTGGAGCCGACCTGGTAGTCGCGGCGGGTCGCGTTGTTGACGAACTGCCGGGTGTAGTCGACGCCGCCGTACATGGCGACGACCTCGCCGGTGGCGGGGTCGATGGAGGCGCCGCCGACCCGTACGTTGCGGTCGGCCACGCGCTGTTCGTCGACCTTCGACATCACCTGTTCGTCGACCGCGTTGACGAGCGCGTTCTGTTTCGGCCGCTGGATCGTGGTGGTGATCCGGTAGCCGCCGCCGGCGAGGGTGTCGGCGTCGAGGATCTGGTTCTCGGCGAGATAGCCCTCGGCCGCCTGGACGATGTAGCCGCGCTGCCCCGAGAGGCCGGTGGACGGCTTGGCCTTGTTGGGCGCCGGGAAGACCAGGGCGGCCCGGTCGGCGGGGGAGAGCCATTTCTCCTTGACCATGCCGTCGAGCACATAGTTCCAACGGTCCTCCGCCTGCGGCCTGTTCTGCGGGTGCAACGCCACGTCGTACGCGCTGGGGGCGTTGAGCAGCGCGGCCAGGAAGGCGCCCTCCGCGGTGTCGACGTGCTGGATGTCCTTGCTGTAGTAGGCGTGTGCCGCGGCCTGGATGCCGTACGCGTTGCGCCCGAAGTAGCTGGTGTTGAGATAGCCCTCCAGGATCTGCGTCTTGCTCTCCTCGCGGTTGAGCTTGATCGCGATGAAGAACTCCTTGGCCTTGCGGACGAGGGTCCGTTCCTGCCCGAGGTAGTAGTTCTTGACGTACTGCTGGGTGATCGTGGAGCCGCCCTGGGTGCCTTTGCCGGTGACGGTGTTCCAGGCGGCGCGGATCATGCCCTGCGGATCGATGGCCGGTTCGTTGTAGAAGTCGCGGTCCTCGGCGGCCAGTACGGCGCGGCGGACGGGCTGCGGGATGTGGGAGAGGGGCACGTTCTCGCGGTTGACCTCGCCGTCACGGGCGAGCTGGCTGCCGTCCGCGTACAGATAGACGTTGGACTGGGCGACGGCCGAGACGTTGGCGGGCGGGATCTTGACGAGCGTGTAGCCGGTGATGAAGCCGCCGATGATCAGGAGCGCGCAGATCAGGAACGCGCCGAGCAGCATCCGCCAGGTGGGGATGATCCGCCGCCAGCCGGTGCGCTTGCGGCGGCCCTTGCGGCCGGGGCCGCCACCGGAGCCGTTGCCGCCGCCTGTGCCGCCGGGGCCGTTTCCGCCGCCGGGACCGCCTGGGCCGCCCGGACCGCCGGTGCCCGAGCCGATGTCCGTGGGGTCGCGCGGGGACCAGCCCTGCTGCTGCGCGTCGCTCATGTGTACGGAGGCTCCTCGGCCGGGTCGTATCGGTGGTTACGGGCTATACGGGTGATTCGCGTCCGGCACCATGAAACACGGTCGAACCGGCGCGAGGCCGCTGACCGGATAACCGCTCGCGGTGGCTGACCCCCTTGGGCTAGGGTCGTGCGCTTTGGTGCCGTACAGCGGAAACGGCGCGGGGAGACCACACGTAACGGGACCGAGGGGGAGTGCTGACGTGCGTCTGTACGCGGCTGTCGCCGCAGGTGGGTTCCGCCGCTACGCGACATACCGGACGGCCACGGCCGCCGGGGTGTTCACCAACACCGTCTTCGGCTTCATCGGGGCGTACACCTACACGGCGCTCTGGGACCAGCGCCCCCACCTCGGCGGCTACGACCTCTCGCAGGCGCTCACCTACGTCTGGCTCGGCCAGGCGCTGCTGATGACCTGCGCCATGATGGGCGGCGGCTTCGAGGACGAGCTGATGGAACGCATCCGCACCGGTGACATCGCGATCGACCTCTACCGGCCGGCCGATCTCCAACTGTGGTGGCTGGCCAGCGACTTGGGGCGCGCCGCGTTCCATCTGCTGGGGCGCGGGATCGTACCGATGGCGCTCGGCGCGCTCGCCTTCGACCTGACACTGCCCTCCCGTCCGCTGGTCTGGCTCGCGTTCCTCTTCTCCGTCTTCCTGGGCGTGGTCGTCAGCTTCGCCGTGCGCTATCTGGTCGCCCTGTCCGCCTTCTGGCTGCTGGACGGCGCGGGCGTGGGGCAGATCGCCTTCCTGGCGGGGCTGTTCTTCTCCGGGATGCTGCTGCCGCTGACGCTCTTCCCCGGCCTGCTGGGCGAGGTCGCGCGGGCGTTGCCGTGGTCGTCGCTGCTCCAGGTCCCTGCGGACGTCTTCCTCGGCCGCCGCACCGGGTGGGGGCTGGTGGGGGCGTTCGCCTTCCAGGCCGGCTGGGCGGTGGCGCTGCTGGCGCTCGGGCGGCTGGTCCAGTCCCTGGCGACGCGACGGGTGGTGGTGCAGGGTGGCTGACGAGGTGGGTGTGTCGGCAGTAGTAGAAGGAGAGCGTTCGCGCCCGCCTCTTTGGGAGGGGCTGCGCGCGTACGGCCTGATCGTCGCCATGTGGATGCGGTCGACGATGGCCTACCGCGCGTCGTTCGCCATGACGGCCTTCGGGAACTTCGCGGTGACCGCGTTCGACTTCCTCGCGATCCTGATGATGTTCTCGCACGTCGACCGGTTGGGCGGCTACTCGCTGGCCGAGGTCGCCTTCCTGTACGGCGCTGCGGGCACTGCCTTCGGCCTCGCCGACCTGGTCATGGGCTCCACCGACCGGCTGGGCCGGCGGATCAGGGACGGCACCCTGGACACCCTGCTGGTGCGCCCGGCGCCGGTGCTCGCCCAGGTCGCGGCCGACCGTTTCGCCCTGCGGCGGCTGGGCCGTATCACCCAGGGCCTGCTGGTCCTCGGATACGCGCTGGTGACGCTGGACATCGCGTGGACGCCGCTGAAGGTGGCGATGATCCCGATGATGGTGCTCAGCGGCGCGGTGATCTTCTCGGCGGTGTTCGTGGCGGGCGCGGCGTTCCAGTTCTGGGCACAGGACGCCGCGGAGGTGCAGAACTCCTTCACGTACGGCGGCGCCACCGTGCTCCAGTACCCGCCGACGGTCTTCGCGAAGGACCTGGTGCGCGGGGTGACGTTCGTGGTGCCGCTGGCCTTCGTCAACTGGATGCCCGCGCTGTACGTGATGGACCGTGACGATCCGCTCGGGCTGCCGGACTGGGTGGCGTTCCTGCCGCCGGTGGTGGCGGTGGGGTGCTGCGCGCTGGCGGGACTGGCGTGGCGGGCGGGGCTGCGCGCGTACCGCAGCACGGGCAGCTAGGGCTACGACGGCCGACGACTGGAGAGGAACGAGAGGAACGGGCAATGGATTCGGACGGCTCCGGCTTCATCGAACTGGACGGCATCGAGAAGGTCTTCGACGTACGGCGCAGAGCGGGACTGCTGCGCCGCGAGACGCATCAGGTGCGCGCGGTCGACGGCATCAGCTTCCGCGTGGCACGCGGCGAGATGGTCGGCTACATCGGCCCCAACGGCGCCGGCAAGTCCACCACCATCAAGATGCTCACCGGCATCCTGACCCCGAGCGGGGGCCGGCTGCGGGTCGCCGGAATCGACCCGCAGCGCGAGCGTACGAGGCTGGCGCGCCGTATCGGGGTGGTGTTCGGCCAGCGCACGACCCTGTGGTGGGACCTGCCGCTGATCGACTCGTACCGGCTGGTGCACCGCATGTACCGCATCCCCGACGCGCGCTACAAGGAGAACCTGGAGCGCTGCGTCGAACTGCTCGAACTGGGCGAGCTGCTGGACGTCCCCGTACGGCAGCTCTCGCTCGGGCAGCGGATGCGCGGCGACATCGCGGCGGCGCTGCTCCACGACCCCGAGGTGCTGTATCTCGACGAGCCGACGATCGGCCTTGACGTGATCTCCAAGGCCAGGGTCCGGGAGTTCCTGCGGGATCTGAACGCGGAGCGCCGTACGACGGTGCTGCTGACCACGCACGACCTCACGGACATCGAGCAGCTCTGCGCGCGGGTCATGGTCATCGACCACGGCCGGCTCGTGTACGACGGGGCGCTCACCGGGCTGCACGAGGTGGGCCAGAGCGAGCGGACCCTGGTCGTCGACCTCGAACGCGAGCTGCCGCCGGTGGAGCTGCCGGGGGCGCGGGTGGTGAAGGTGGAGGGGCCGCGGCAGTGGCTGGCCTTCCCGGCCGCGGCGTCGGCGGCGCCGCTGGTGGCACGGATCGCGGCGGAGTACCCGCTGGTGGACCTGTCGGTGCGGGAGCCGGACATCGAGTCCGTCATCGCGAAGATGCTGTCCAGGACGAAAGTCCCGGAGCCTGCGGAGCGTACGCCGCTGTGATGTCCGCCTCTGATTTGACTAGGCTGACAACATGACGAGTGAACTTCCTGAGATGCGTGCCTCGGACGCCGAGCGCGAGCGCGTCGCCGAAGTGCTGCGCGAAGCCGTGGCCGAGGGGCGCATCGACATGGAGGAGTTCGACACCCGCCTGGACGCGGCGTACAAGGCCCGTACGCACGGTGAACTGCAGCCGCTCGTACGCGACTTGCCCGCACCCGGCACGACGACCGAGCTGACTCCCGCCGCCGACGCCGGTGAAGGCGGCGGCGGTTGGGCGTCGCGGATCGGACGTGGCCCCGCGACATCGCGGGGCGCCTTCGCCTTCTGGGGAGGGTTCAACCGCAAGGGCACATGGACTGTGGGTCCCAAGTTCCACGCGGGTGTCTTTCAGGGCGGCGGCGACATCGACCTGCGCGAGGCCCGGTTCGAGCAGCGCGACGTGGTCATCCGCTGCTTCACGCTGATGGGCGGCATCCGTATCGTCGTACCGCCGGACATGGATGTCACGGTCCGCGGCTTCGGTGTGATGGGCGGTTTCGGGGAGACCGGGGACACCTCCGAGCCGAGTCCGGGGTCGCCACGGGTGATCATCACCGGGTTCGCGCTGATGGGCGGCGTGGGTGTGGAGCGCAAGATCCGGTCGGCGGAGAAGCGCCGTCTCAAGGAGGAGCGCAAGAAGGCGGCGCTGGAGAAGGACAAGTTCCGTAAGGAACTGGACTGACTCCGCTCCTGCACAGGCCGAGTGGGCCCACCGCGCCCACCGGACGCTCACGCTCAGAGCCGCGCCGGCTCCCTGCCCACCAGGTCCCCGAGGTCGACGAAGCGCCCCATGGCCGCGTAACCGGCGTCGCTCGGGTGCAGACCGTCGCCCGAGTCGTAGTCCGGCCGCAGCCGGTCGGGGGCGTACGGATCGCGCAGCAGCCGGTCGAAGTCGACGGTCCGGTCGAAGACGTCGCCGGACCGGATGGCGTCGTTGACCCGGTCCCGTACGGCTTCCAGCTGGTCGGTGTGGCGCGAGTTGCCGCCGAACGGCATGAGCGTCGACCCGACGACCCGCAGCCCGCGGGCGTGCGCCTGCCGCGTCAGGGCCTTCAGACCGGCGGTGATCCGCTCCGGGTCGGTCTCGTTCGGCTGCCGGATGATGTCGTTGATACCCAGCTCGACGAAGACGACCTCGGCGCCCGACTGCCCCAGGACGTCGCGCCCGAAGCGGGAGACGCCGCTCGGCCCCTTGCCGACGGCCAGGCTCTGCCGCAGAAGGCGATTGCCGCTGATGCCCGTGTTGAGTACGCCCAGACCGCTGCCGCGTACCCGGTCCGCCAGCGTGTCGGTCCAGCGGTGGTCGGCGTCGTACGAGGAGCCGATGCCGTCCGTGATCGAGTCACCGATGACGACGACCGAGCCCCGCGCCTGCCGGTTGAGCACGTCGACGGCGGTCAGGTAGCGCCAGACCGGGGCGCGCTCGATGTACGCGTCGCCGCCGAGGTCCCGCGTACGGTCGCCCATGGCCGTGTACGAGGTCCGCAGCGCGCGCGGGTGGTACGTGACGGGCCCGCCGGGCGCGGGCGTGTACACGGTCACCAGGAGGTCCGTGTCGGGCGACACATGGAGCCGTACGGGATCGCTGACGACGTGCCCGCCCGGCGGGACGACGACGGACGTCCTCTTACCGAAGGTGACGGAACGCATGGTGCCGGAGGCGGCATGCGCGTCCTCGCGGCTGTCGGTGACGGCGATCGAGGCGCGGCCGATCAGGAGGGCCTCGCGGCTGAAGAGGTTGGAGAGGGTGATGCGCGCGGCGGTGCCACCGATGCTGGTGTGCACGACGTTGCGTATGGAACGCCCGACGTGGCCCCTGGGTACGCCGGGCTCGATCCCCGCCGGTGCGGCGGCCCAGGTCCCGACCCACGCGTCGGCGGACGCGGGCGCGGCGGACCCCACGGGCGTACGGGCGCGCCCGCCCGCCCCGCTTCCGGATGCGGCTGCCTGATCACTGCTGCCCTCGTCACGGCCCCCGCCGCCGCCCAGCGCGCCGACCCCGGCGAATATCGTGGCGCACACCAGCGCCACGACCGCCATAAGGCCCGCGAGCAGGGCGAATCCCCGTTGTCTGTTCATGTCCCCCGTGTCTCCCTCACCTACGTACAAAGGACATCATCCGGCATGGCGCGGGAACTCGGGATGCGCCTCGGGAGTACCAGGGGTAGGGACAATGCGTAGGCGGATGGGCGGAGTGAGATGGGTGGAGTGAATGGAACGACGCGATCCGGCTGATCCGGACAGGGTGAGGGCGTCCGGCGCGGACGACGGCGGTCACCGTCCGACGGGAGCGGACGGCCCGGCGGGTCCCGCGCGCGCGGGGGAGACCTCTTCGGCAACCGGCCGCGGGGGCGGGTCGACGACGGCCATCACCGCCGGTCCGGACCCCGTGCCGGGCTCCAGCACCCCTGGTGCCGGTCCCGGCCCCGGAGGGGGCAAGCGGTCGCCGTTCTCCGCGCTGGGCCCGCTCGGATTCACCGCCGCCGACGAGGAGAAGCGGCGCGGCGTCCGCCGTATGAAGACCACGGCGACCGGCCTGCTGGTCTTCGTCGCCCTCGTCTACATCCTTGCGACCTGGGCCGAGAATTCCGGCATCACCGGCTGGCCCGGCTATGTGCGCGCGGCGGCCGAAGCCGGCATGGTGGGCGCACTCGCGGACTGGTTCGCCGTCACGGCCCTCTTCCGCCACCCGCTCGGCCTGCCGATTCCGCACACCGCGATCATCCCGAACAAGAAGGACCAACTCGGCGCCTCACTCGGCTCGTTCGTGGGGGAGAACTTCCTCGCCGGCGACGTCGTACGGACCCGGCTGCGCGGACTGGGCATCGGCGGCCGGCTCGGCGCCTGGCTCGCCGAACCCGCCCACGCCGACCGCGTCACGGCCGAGCTGGCCACAGCCCTGCGCGGCGCGCTGACCGTCCTGCGGGACGGCGACGTCCAGGCGGTCGTGGGCGAGGCGATCACCCGCCGCGCGGACGCCGTCGAGGTCGCCCCCGGCATCGGGAAGACGCTGGAGCGCGTGGTCGAGGACGGTGCCCACCACCGCGCCGTGGACCTGATCTGCGCCCGCGCGCACGACTGGCTGGTCGAGCACGGCGATTCGGTCATGGACGCGGTGCAGGGCGGTGCCCCCGGCTGGACGCCGCGCTTCGTCGACCGCAGGGTCGGCGACCGCGTCTACAAGGAACTGCTGCGCTTCGTCACGGAGATGCGCGACATGCCCACGCACCCGGCACGCGGCGCGATCGACCGCTTCCTCACGGACTTCGCCTCCGACCTCCAGTCGGACACGGAGACACGGGCGCGCGTCGAACGCCTCAAGTCGGAGCTGCTGGCGCGCCCCGAGGTGCAGGACATCATCGCGTCGGCATGGTCCTCCGTACGCGCGATGATCATCGCCGCGGCCGAGGACGACCGCAGCGAACTGCGCCTGCGCGCCCGCGCCTCCCTCCTCTCCCTCGGCGCCCGCCTGGCGACGGACGGCAGACTCCAGCGGAAGCTGGAGGGCTGGGTGGAGGACGCGGCGGACTACGTAGTGACGACGTACCGGGGCGAGATCACGTCCCTGATCTCCGACACCGTCGCGAGCTGGGACGGCAAGCACACCTCCAAGAAGATCGAGGCGCACATCGGCCGCGACCTCCAGTTCATCCGTATCAACGGCACTGTGGTGGGCGCGCTGGCGGGCCTGCTGATCTACACGATCTCGCACGCGCTGGGTGCGTGAACCGGACGGTCCGGCGCACGCACCCAGCCACCGCGGGGAAGTGTCCTCTCATACGCAGTGCGGTGCGTACGCGTTCAACGAGGGGGAAGACCGCCATGACAACGACGATCACGACGGACGACGGCGTACGGCTGTCCTGCACGGAGTACGTCCCTTCCGAGGAGTCCGCCGCCCCCGTCCTGCTGCTGCACGGCCTCGCGGGCCACACGGCCGAGTGGGACGTACTGGCGGGGCTGCTCGGCCCCGCCTACCGCCGGGTCGGTTACGACGCGCGCGGCCACGGCCTGAGCGATCGCCGTCCCAAGGACGTGTCGCGCGCGGCGCACGTACGCGACGCGGTGGCCGTCGCCGGGCAACTGGCCTTGACCCGCCCGGTTCTGATCGGTCAGTCCCTCGGCGGCCTCACGGCCCTGCTCACCGCCGCCGCGCATCCCTGTCTCGTACGCGCGCTGGTGCTTGTGGAGGCCGGCCCGAGGGGCCCAGCTCCCGAACTGCCCGGCAAGATCGGCGCCTGGCTGGACTCGTGGCCCATCCCGTTCGAGTCGGCCGAAGCGGCGGCGCGCTTCTTCGGCGGCGGCCCGGCGGGCCTGGCCTGGGCGGCGGGCCTGGAGGCGCGCTCCGACGGCCTGTATCCGCGGGTCGAGCGGGATGTGATGGTGGACTGCGTGGCGGAGAGTGCCGTCCGCTCGTTCTGGCGGGAGTGGGACCAGGTGCGCTGCCCCACGCTCGTGGTGCGGGGCGAGGCGGGCTCCATGCCGGCGTCGGAGGCCGACGAGATGCGCGTACGCCGCCCGGCGGGGACGCGGGTCGAGGCCGTGCCGGGGGCGGGCCACGACGTACATCTGGACAGACCGGCGGAACTGCGCGCGCTGATCGAGGAGTTCCTGTCGGCGACGCCCGGCTAGGCGGCCCGTCCGGAGGTTCTACGCCCGCTGTCGCAAGGTAGGCGGGAATCTCCTTCCTGAGCTTGCGAAGGGAGGAGAGCACTTCAATCCAGCCCCTGCTCGTACGCCTCAAGGGTGTCGACGAACATCCGCCGCTGCTCGGGTGTCAACGGCTCCAGCGCCCTGCGCCAGGCCCCGGCGCCGCGCGCCAGCCAGCCGTCGATGGCCGGCCGGTGCTCGTCGCTGATGCTGACGATCGTGCGGCGCCGGTCGCTCTCGTCGGCCTCGCGCCGCAGGATCCCCTGCCGGCTCAGCTCGCCGACCATCAGGCTCACCGTCGCGGGGGCGACCTCGAGGCGCGCCGCGAGCGCGTTGACGGTCATCGGGCCGTCGAAGAGGAGGAAGGCGAAGAGTGACAGATGACGGGGTGCGAGGGAGAACGACTCCAGTTCCGCGGGGATTTTGATCCGCTTCACGCGCCCGACCATCCGGGGCATGAGCAGCAACAACGTACGGATTCCGTCCTCGACGCCGAGACCGGCGGCCTCGTCGTCGTGCCGGCCGTCGGTTGACATCCCTACCGCCTCTCAATAGCTTTGAATCCAAAGTATCTTTGCCTGCAAAGCAAATACGTCTTCTGGTCGAGCGTATCCGGAGAGGGCCACCCCATGACCGAATCCGAACAGCGGCAGGACATGCAGCAATTCAACCGGCTGATCATCGAGGAGTTCCGGGCGAACGGCGGCCGGGTGGGCGGGATGTTCGAGGGCGCCCCGCTCGTCCTGCTGACGACGCTGGGCGCGAAGAGCGGGAAGCGGCGCACGAACCCCGCCGCGTACGCGCGCGACGGCGAACGACTCCTGGTCTTCGCCTCCAACGCCGGTGGCCCCGTGCATCCGGGCTGGTACTACAACCTCCTCGCCGATAACCGGGTCACCGTCGAGATCGGCACCGAGGAGGGCGGCGTCCGGGCCTTCTCGGCGCGCGCCGAACCGCTCCAGGGCGAGGAGCGCGACCACCAGTTCGCCCTCCAGGCCGCGCGGGACCCGGGCTTCGCGGCGTACCAGGCGGGCACCGACCGCACGATCCCGGTGATCGCCCTGCATCCCCTGAATCTGACGGACCCGGCGCGGAACCGGGCGATAGGGGAGGAACTCGTACGTGTCCACGCCCAGCTACGAGCCGAACTGGCAGCGCTCCGCGCCGCCCCCTCGTCTCCCTCATCCCCTTCCTCTCTCGATGAGGGGCTGCTGCTCCACTGCCTGAGCTTCTGCGAGTCGCTGAGCATGCACCACACCGCCGAGGACGGCGCGTTCTCGGCCTTTGATCAGCAATTCCCGGAGCTGGCACCGGTGTTGGAGCGCCTGCGCGCGGAACACCGTGCGGTCTCGGCGGCGCTGACGAAGCTGCGGGACGAGCCGCCGGCCACACCGGACGCCCTGCGGCAGGAGTTGGAACGGCTGGCGAAGGACCTGGACGACCACTTCACGTACGAGGAGAGGCACCTGCTTCCCGCGCTGAACGGCCGCCCCGGCAGACGTCCCTAGGTGATCGTCTTCTCTCTGCAGTCCTTCTCCTCGCCCGACTTGTACAGACATACCTTCACGACGGGCGAACTGGTCGTGCCCGAGGCTACGTCGAACGTCCCGCAGCGATCCGCGTACGCTCCGTCCTGGCCCGTCACGACAAGACCGCCGCCGGCCTTTCCGTAGACGTATGCCCGTACGCCCCAGCCGTCCGCCTTGTTGTCACACACCCGGAGCTTGGCGGCGGCGTCCGAGTACACCGAGACATTTGCCGAGCCCGCCAGCGAGTCCGCGCCCGCGAGCACGGCTCCGGACTTGGCGACGGTCGTGCTGTGGATGGTCAGGTCGGACACCACCGGCCGGTGGTCGGAGGCCGTCGTGGTACGGGTGCGGGCGGCGGACACATCGATCGCGGGGGAGCCGTAGACGTAGTCGATACGCGCGTCGTCGCCGCTGCCCGGGTGTGTGACCACGTCGGCACCGGTGTTGGCATTCACCTGCGTCCAGGTGTCGATCCACCCGGCGCCGGCGATCCAGGACCGGATGGCGGCGTCCGGCCGTACATTCAGGTCCCCGGTGAACAGCATCGGGGTGGTCATCTTGTCGGCGGGGAGCTTGCCGAGGATGTACCTGACCTGTGCCTCGCGGCGGGTGACGGCCGCCGCGCCGTCACCGGCGGAGAGGTGTGTGCTGTAGATGCGCACAGCCGTGCCTCCGACGTCGACATTGACGCCCCCCATGCTGCGGTCGACGGCACCGCTGTCGTCGTTCGGCAGTATGTAGCTGACCTTCTCGGTGATGGGGTACTTGGAGAGGATCAGTTGCCCGGCCGACCCCCCGTAGGCGTTGGTGTCGCTCCTGGCGAAATGCCCTTTGTACTCCGGGAACGTGTCCAGCAGGGTCTGGTACTGGTTGATACCGGGACTGCCGTCGACCACGTGGCCCGTGTCGTTGTGCACTTCCTGAAGGGTGACGATGTCCGGGTCCTCGGCAGCGATCGTGCTCACGATGCTGTCCCAGTGCGCGTCCCCGTCCGAGCTGTTCCCGCCCTGGATGTTCCAGTCCATGACCTTGAGACTCGTAGCCGCTGCCGCCGTAGGCACCAGTTCCGAACCCTCACCGGCCGCTTGCCGGAACTCCGCGCCCGTCCCGGCCATGATCACGGCCGCCACGGCTGTCAGTCCCGCTGCCAACTTCCGCTTGCGTCTCAAGAATCCCTCGTTCCAAGAACGGATCAGCGCTTCAGTCTTGGAACGTTAGGGCTGTGCGGATGAGATCCACCAGGCTTGATCAGGTCATTCACGTGTGCCTCGCTGGAGGTCGACTCCGCGGCCCCAGGTGGTGCTCCGGCCCTGACGGCCCCGCGCTCAGCTGACTGTGGCGCGGACGAGGAGCGTGCCGATGTGACCGGGCTTCGGAGCATCCAGGACCTCCGCGTCGGCATGCGCGAAACCGCTCCTGCTGAGCAGACCGAGCCACTTTCGAGGTGTGTAGCTGTACCGATAGGTGAACATCGCCTTGCCAGCGAAGCCGCCCTTGTACATCCCCTGTGGTCCGTAGGCTCCGGGGATGGCCGGGGGGTGGGAGAAGACGAGAACGCCGCCGGGGTTGAGGCGCTTCGCAATCAGAGGAAGGAGCCGCACCGGATCGGCGAACCAGACGGCCCCGAAGATCGAGTAAATGGCGTCGTAGGTCTCCGTGGTCTCCCGCAGATGACCGACCGCGTCAGCACAGATGAACCGCGCACCGGCATATCCCCAACGCCTGGTGACCCGCTCGACCATGACGGGGGAGAGATCGACCCCGGTCGCTTTCACCCCCTGCTGAGCGACAAAGGCCACCGCACGCCCCGTGCCGCAACCGATCTCAAGCACGGACTCGGGCTCACCCAACAACTCAACTCCCGGCCCGTGCCCGGCGTACTGAGTCCACCGGAAGCCGGGCTCGCCGTCGAGCACGTCGCCCTTGGTGCTGCTCTCGGCGTAGGTGTTCCACAACTCGCGTTCCACATCCAGGTCGTGCCGTGCAGACAACGTGCTTCCTCGGGTCGGCGGTTGAAGTCGTGGAACAAGCACGGCTGCGGAGAGCGCCTGCGCTCAGGCGCCGTCCACGGGGGACGGAGCTTCACGCAGACGCACGGCCTGGGCATCGTACTCATCGAGAATCTGACGGAGCTGTTCCAACGCCTCCGGAGGGATCTCGGATGACTCGGACTCGGCCACCAACCGGGCGGCGGACACCAACGCCGCGAGTTCGTAAGGGTGAGCAGTCGCTCGTACGACACCCGGCCGGGCCCACTCAAGGCGCATGGTGTCAGCCCTTCGCTGCCATGTAGTCCTTCATCTGCCCGAGTTCCTCCGCGAATTCGTCGTAGTTCTCACGGGTACCGTTGAGGTACACGCTCCAACCGACGCTGTTCTTCGCGTAGTGCACAGCTTCCTGAATCTCCTCATCGGTGGCCCCGAACATCTTCGCGGCCTCCGTGTGGAAGAGCGTGCAGTAGCGGCACTTCGTCTCCGAATGCAACGCTATCCCCATCAGCTCCTTGTACTTGTTCGGGATAAGCGTCTCACCGAGTTCGATCCTCTTGAAGATCTCCCACTCGGCATCCAGCAGGTCATCGGGGATCTGCGCCAAGAAATGCGGCACGAGACCGAGAGTCTCCTTGATCTCCGACTCAACCTCGCTGCGACTCCGGCCCGCCATGGCGATCACTTCCTCTCCACCAAGGGAACGGATGTCCTCCACTCCAGCCTAAATCGCACCGCATACCACGGCGACCGCTGTCGCGCCTGCCGGAACCTGAAGGTGATCAGCCAAGGCGGGATGTTCGCAGCGCGCCGACGAAGTCGGCCCACGCGGCGTGCTGTATGGCGATCCGAGGCCCCGCAGGCACCTTCGAGTCGCGTACGGCGGTTATGCCGGCCAGCTCAGCGACTTCGACGCACTCTCCGCCGGCTCCATTGCTGTAGCTGCTCTTTCGCCACTGGGGGGTGATGGGGGACGACGTCATGGGGAGTGCTCCTCCAAGGCTGAACGAATCAAGGCGGCTGATCGCTGAGGGCTCAGAGCCAGGGCCCTGAAGTGGTCAAAGGCTTTCGTGTAGATCCGTACGTCTGCGGGGAGTTCGAGGTACACCGAGTCTGTCAGACCCTCTCGGTACACCACATCTGGATCCTCCTGCTCAGGAAAACCAAGGACGGTGAAGGGGCCGGTGGTCGGGTAAGCGCCCGCGTCGTACGCCAGGACTTGCACCGTCACGTTCCGCTGCTGCCCCAGATCCAGCATACGTTCGAGCTGCCCTGCCATCACCTGTCTGCTGCCAATCACGTGCATGAGGGCGCTCTGGTGAATCACCGCCCAGAAGTCGGGAGCTTTGCTCTCCGTCAGCAACTGCTGACGGCGCATGCGCACATCGACGAGACGCGGGATCTCGTCGTGGTCCTGGTCAGGAGTGACCCGACTCAACTCCGTGGCGTACTCGGGTGTTTGCAACAAACCGGGGATGAACTCGCCCTGGTAGGTGTGCAGGTTGGTCGCCGCCTGCTCCAGTCCCACGTACACGGAGAACCACGACGGCACGGCATCACCGTGCGCGTGCCACCACCCCTTGGTCTTCGACTCCTTGGCCAGGGACTTCAGCAGCTCACGCAGCTCGTCGTTCGTGCCGTAGAAGCGACACAGAGCATCAATGTCCGAAGGCTGCACCCGCCCCTGCCCCGTCTCCATGCGATTGACCTTGGAACCGCTCCAGTCGAGTTCCTTGCCGACCTGGTTGCAGGTCATGCCGCTCTCGTCACGCAGCTTCTTGAGCTCGATCGCCAGACGGCGACGCCGTGCGGTGGGTGATCCGGCCACTTCAACTCCTCTTGCGGTAAGGGGGGTTCTATCCCACCGGAAGGCAGCGCTCGCGACAATCACTCGTTCGAGCTAATCCCCTCGTGCACATTGCACGAAGGGATGTCCGCTGTCATTCTGTCATGGTGAGTGACGCAACGTCACGGCTGGCTCAATCAGGTGCGACGACGTGGGTCGCCCGGCGGAAGGAGCAGAGGTATGGCCATCTACCAGGAGAGTGGTTGCGTTCAGCGGCGACCGTGGGAGGTGCCGTTCACCGCCGAGCCGCGCGTGGTCGCCCGAGTGCGCCGAGCGATGCGACTGCATCTCTCGCTGTGGGGTCTGTCGGAGCTGGAGGATATGGCTCAGATCTGCGTTTCAGAACTGGTGGCGAATGTGATCAACCACGTCGGTCCTGGAACTCCGGTCACCCTCGCGGTCTCAACGGACGGTGCCCACCTCCGTATTGAGCTGACCGACCCGGACACGCGGGCGATGCCTATGCTTCTCGCTCCCGCATCCGGCACTGAGTCGGGGCGGGGCCTGATCATCCTCGATGCGGTGGCCGAGCGCTGGGGTGTCATCTCTCGGGCCGACTCGAAGGTGGTGTGGTGCGATTTGGCAACGGGACTGGAGTCGCCGAACGAGCACCCCGATCCTCGCGTTGGGCAGGCCGAGATGAGCATCGTCCGCTACGGCTCCGCTCAACGACCCCTGCCGGAAGAGGGAAGCCCTCTGTCGGTGGCGGTCGCCGAGAAGGCGGCGATCGACCTGGTCGCCGATGTCCTGCACTGGGTCCGCGCCCACGGCTGCGACCCTGACGAAACCCTTGATCGGGCCCAGATGCGCTTTGAAGCACAGTTGGAAAAAGCTGCTCGTGCGGAGAGCTTAAGTCGGAGAGTCTATTGATTCGAGGTCGTGGCAGGCATCTTATGCGTAGGATCCACTGCCTGCCCGCATTAGCTCGGTCCCTTGGTGACGCAGTTCATCGACCTGGGAGGCGGAAACGCGTCAAGGTTCTCCCGCGGACAAAAGATTCGCTTCGTTTCGACGTGTTGGACCGCCTGGATGTACAAGCACTTCAAAGGCCCCAAACCGGGTTACGGGGCGGACTGGCCCGAGCCTCTAGGCGTCGACAGCTTCGAGTGATCAGGAATTAGCAGATATTTCAGGGTAAATCTTGACATTAAGCCTGCGTCCTTGATGTTAGTCATTCGGTGCCCGCAAGGTCCCTTACCCTCACGCGCGACGAAGGGCGTAAGTAAGCCATACTTCGATCATTTTCAGACAGTGGACGTTTGTGCGGCGCAGCCTGTTCGAATCCTCTTGGGTGGTTCGGCAGTATGCCGGCATGGCTGCAAAGAAAACGTACAGAGCTGTCTTCGGGCATGTAGAGGTTCTTCCAGGTACTCGTTTCGAGTCTCGCATGGAAGTGAAAGCTGCTGGTCTTCACAAGGCGAATCAAGATGGCATCTCATGGGGTCTTGATCCTCATGACAAAAGGGCAGCCGACGCAATCGTCCTCAGTAATGGATACGAGGACGACCGCGATTTGTGGGACGAGGTGATATATACCGGTGCCGGCGGTCGAGATGCAAATACAGGCCATCAAGTGGAAGATCAAACGTGGGAAAATCCAGGGAACGCCAGCCTGCGTCGCAGCCGGGAGAGCGCCTACAGCGTGCGTGTTATCCGGGGCAGTGATGGTGAGGAAGTTTACTCGCCGACTAGTGGATATCGATATGATGGCCTCTATCGAGTGCTTAGCGAGTGGACGGAAGATGGAAAGTCCGGATTCCAGATCTGCCGCTTTAAGCTGCGTCGACTCTCGGATGAAAATCAGGAGTTGACGCCGATGGAGCAACAAATCAAGGACGTGATCGATGGTGCCCCGCGACGGCAGACAACGACTGTTGAACGTATCGTTCGAGATACTGCTGTCGCCCAACGCATAAAGAGGTTGTACGGATACACCTGTCAAATCTGTAGTCTGGCTCTTGCTGTCGGGCCGGATGGTTTGAACTATGCGGAGGGTGCTCATATTCAGGCCCTGGGGAAGCCGAACAATGGGCCTGACGTTGATGGAAACGTACTATGCCTCTGTCCTAACTGCCATGTAAAACTCGACCGCGGTGCGCTCTATCTCACGGATGGTCTGAATGTTGTAGATAGATTCCCGGACGGTTCACGGCCGAGGATAACTAAGCTCACGACTGTAGAGCGTCATGAAATTAGGAAGAGGTTTGTGCGTGCGCACCGTCGGTACTGGGGTGTGGTAAATGAGGAGGAGGGCTAGACCCGGCAATCCACTGACGGGCTTACGCCCAGCCCTCCCGGCTTCACTGAAGTCCGGCTCAATTTGTTGCAGCAATCACTGGCACGACTTCGATGAAAGGACGATAAAGCGGGGAACTTGCTGTCCGCTAACCCGCCCCGTGGCACTCCCTGTACGCCCTCCCCGAGCCGCACCAGCACGCCGCGTTGCGGGCCGGGGGCCAGGAGGTGGCGCGGCCTCGGGCTGCGAGGGTGGTGGCGTATTGGGGGAGCAGGTTGGGGTCCGAGGGGGAAGCGCCCTCGGAGGCCGCGAAGGCCTCGTAGGAGGGGACCGTGCCTGTCACGATGCCCAGGTTGGGGGTGCCCGTGGAGGCCAGTTCGCGGAGGGAGGACTCCAGTTGGGCGAGGTGGGCCTCGCGGGAGGGGTACTCCGTGCGGAGGGTGGGGTACGCCGTGAGGAGTTCCGTCAGTTCCGCGGCCGGCCAGTGCAGGACCGCGACCGGGAAGGGGCGCGAGAGGGCCGAGCGGTAGGAGCCCAGTTCGGCGCGGAGGCGGGCGATCTCGGCCTGGAGTTCGGCCGGGTTGTCGGAGCCGAGGGCCCAGATGCGTTTCGGGTCGTGGAGTTCGTCGAGGGGGACTGACGTCTTGTTCACCTGGTCGCCGAGGGCGTCCCAGTCGTCGTGTTCCAGGCCCAGCAGTCGGCGCAGGCGGTGGCGGCCGAGGAGGAGGGAGGCGGCGGAGTACGGGACTTCCTCGCCGGGGGTCAGGAGCAGGTTCAGGGCCGTGGTGTAGGAGTCGTGGGCCGCTTCGAGTTCGTCGTGGGCCTCCAGCGTCTCCGCCATGATCTCCCAGGGGGCCGGCTCCAGCGGTTCGGCGATGCGCAGGCCGTCGATGATCGTGCGGGCCTCGGCCTCGTGGCCGTACTCCCACAGGTTGGCGGCCTTCAGTGCCTTCACCAGGTGGGGGTGGTCGGGGGCGCCGGTGAGGAGGTCGTCGTAGAGGCCGGTGGCGCGGTCGCGGGCGTCGGCCAGTTCCAGATGGGCCGCGGCCTGGAGGAGCAGGGGCTCGCGGTCCTCGGGGTACTGGGCAGCTGTGCGCAGCAGGCGCTCGGCTTCAGTGGTGTGGTCGGCAGGGATGTCGGGGCGCATGGTCCACACCGTACTGCTGTACGGCGGTCCGGGCGGAGGGTGTACGGGCAGACAATGCATGGGTCATATGCGGGACGTGCCCCCCTCAGTTCCGGCCGGCCGGTCCGTCCCGCAGGGCCAGTACGAGCGCCGTGCCCAGGAGCGTCAGGCCCGTGGAGACCAGGATCGCGAGGTCGGTGCCGTGCTCCGCGGTCTTCGCCGATGTCGCCACCGCGATCAGCAGGGCGACTCCGGCCGCGGAGCCGATGTACCGGGCCGTGTTGTTCGCGCCCGAGCCCATCGCCGCGCGCTCCTGCGGGACCGATTCGACCGACAGGCGGGGCAGCGCCGCGTTGAGCAGGCCGCTGCCCGCGCCCGCGACGAGGAGGCCTGGTACCAGCCGCCCCCACGATCCCGCGCTCACCGCGCCCAGCATCGACAGGGCGCCGGCCGCGTGCAGGGCGAAACCCAGTGCCAGCTGGTGGCGGGCGGCCACGCGGCCCGCGAGGCGGCGGGTCTGGAGGGCGGTCAGGAAGGCCGTGCCGGACCAGAGCACGAACAGGCCCGCCGCACCCATCGGGGAGATGCCGAGGGTCAGCATGAGCAGCGTGGGCAGGTAGCTGAACAGCCCGATCACGGCGAGCCCCGTGATCAGCGCCCCCGCCGTGGCTGCCTGGAAGGGCCGCCGCCCCAGCAGCCCCAGGTCGATCAGCGGGGCGCCGCCGCGCCGCTCCACGGCGGCGAAGGCGCCGGTCAGGACGGCGGCGGCCACCAGCAGCAGAACGACGGGCGTCCGCAGCCACCCATCGCGCCCCAGCGTCAGCGCGCTCAGCAGGGCGGTCATGGCCGCGCCGAGTACGACGGCGCCCGCCAGGTCGGGGCGTCCGCCGCGCGGCGCGCGGGACTCGGCGAGCGTACGGAAGGCGAGGACGGCGACGACGAGGGCGGCCGTGGCGAGTACGGCGTACGGCTGCTGCCAGCCGTACGTACCCAGCGCCCCGGCGAGCAGCGGCCCGGTGGCGATTCCCGCGCTGACGAACGCTCCCCAGACGCCGGTGGCCCTGATCCGCCCCGGCCCCGGAGGGAACGCGTGCACGAGGAGGCCGAGGCTGCTGGCGATGATCGCGGCGCTGGAGGCGCCCTGCGCGATGCGGGCGAGGGTGAAGGTGAGGGTGGAGCCGGCCAGCGCGCCGAGGCCGGTGGTGAGGGCGAGACCGAGGGTGCCCGCGAGGAAGAGCCGGCGTCGGCCGTAGTCGTCGGCGAGGCTGCCCGCGACCAGCAGGAGGGCCGCGAGGCCGAGCGGGGCGCCGTTCAGGAGCCAGGCCTGGGCCGATGTCGCGGTGCCGAAGTCGGCGGTCAGGTCGGGGAGCGTGAGCATCGGGACGGTGTAGTTCATCAGCGCGACGGTCGTGGCCGCGCTCGTGACGGCGAGCGTGGCGCCGGCGCGGTCGTGAGAGGCGCTGGTGCTGGTGCTGGTGCTGGTGACAGGGCTCGTGGTCGCGGGCGTCGAGGGTAGGGGCGTCGAGGGCATGGGGAGATGCCACCCTTCAAGGTTCGGTGAATGAACTCATGAGCGTGCCGACCGTAGCATGGTGAGTTCGTTCATCGAACCTTTGATTGGTTAAGGTGAGGTCATGGCCCTCGGCAAGGACTACTCGTCCCAGCAGTGCTCGATCGCCCGAGCCCTGGAGGTCGTCGGCGAGCGCTGGACACTGCTCGTCGTGCGTGACGCCTTCTACGGAGTGCGCCGCTACAACGACTTCCTCACCCACCTCGGCGTGCCCCGCGCCGTCCTCGCCACCCGCCTCAAGAGCCTGGAGCAGGCCGGCATCCTGGAGAGGCGCCGCTACCAGGAGTCGCCACCGCGCGACGAGTACGTCCTGACGGAGCGCGGCATCGCGCTGTGGCCCGTCGTGCGCTCCCTCGGGGTCTGGGGGCGCGAGCACATCGAAGGCGTTCTGCCGATGCGCGAGTTCAGGCACGCCGCCTGCGGGACGGAGCTGGGCTCCTACGGCGAGTGCCCGGCCTGCGGCGTGGCCGTACCGCCGCGCGATGTGGAGATGCTGCCGGGGCGCGGACTCGATCCGGAGCCGGACAATCCGGTGAGCCGGGCCCTGCTTGCCCCTCGGCGTCTCCTTCTGCCCATCGAAACCGATCGTGTATAACGGCTGGAGGGATGTAAACGGGCTGAGGACGCGACCGCAGGGAAGGGCCGTGACCGTAGACAGGGGCCGCGACCGCAGGGAAGGGAGGAAGGGTATGAATCGACGCGCGACACCGCCGCTGCGCTCAGCCGCCCTCCTGTTCTTCCTGCTCCTCGGCCTCGTCCAGGTCCTTCTCGTCGACGCCGGCAGCCTCTCCGCCGCCGTCGCCCTCGCCGCCACCGCCGCGGCCTCCACCGCGTTCGCCGCCTCCGCCGTCATCTCGGCCCGGTGCGCCCCCGCCGTACCACCCACCCGGGTCCGCACGGCCATCCGCGACCGCGAACAGCGCACGGCCTTCCTGCCGCAGCGAGATCCCGACGCACGGGGCCGCACCAGGCCCCGAGCCCCCGGTCGTCCCGTCCTGACGACCGCGTAGGGCCCTTTCGCCACCCCTGATCCGCCGAGCGATCGATCCCACGCGGGTCGTCATGCCGAGCCGCGCCGTGCCACCGGCGCCGCGCCTCCCATCCGGCACGACGAGACCCTCGGAGGGCTCACCCATGTCCGTCTTCCTGTCCGGCTTCGCCTCCCTGGTCGGACACTTCGCCGACCTGCTCCAGCCCCTCTTCCACGGCGGCGCGACCGCCGCGGCGATCGTGGTCTTCACCGCCTGCGTACGGCTCGCGGTCCACCCGCTCTCGCGGGCGGCGGCCCGTGGCCAGAAGGCCCGCACCAAGCTCTCGCCGCAGATCGCCGCGCTGCGCAAGAAGCACTCCAAGAACCCCGAGCGCCTCCAGAAGGCGATCATGGAGCTGCACAAGAAGGAGAAGGTCTCACCGCTCTCCGGCTGTCTGCCGAGCCTGCTCCAACTGCCCGCGTTCTTCCTGATGTACCACCTCTTCTCCAGCCGGGAGATCGGCGGCACGCCGAACGAACTGCTCGGCCACTCCCTCGGCGCCGCGCCGCTCGGCGACCGCTGGAAGGACGCGCTCGCCGACGGCGGGATCCTCGGCGGAGCGGGCCTGGTGTACGTCGCGCTCTTCGCCATCGTCCTGGCCGTCGCCACCTTCAACTACCGGCGTACGAAGCGGCAGATGGCCGCCATGCCGACGCCGACCGCGGGCCCGGAAGGGCAGCCGGTGCCCGGCATGGGGGCGATGACCAAGCTGATGCCGCTGCTGTCCTTCGCGACGCTCATGACCGTGGGCGTGGTGCCGCTGGCCGCCGCGCTGTACGTCGTGACAAGCACCACGTGGACCGCCGTCGAACGGGCCTTCCTCTACCGGGACATGCCGGCGGGGGCGCTGGCCACCGCCGCGTAACACCTCGGGCGGCACGGCGTCCGCCGAGCCGGCGCGGTCCAGGGTGTGAACGGGGTCTTGCAGAGTGATCCGATGTCTTGGAGGATCGGCCAGTCCCCCGACGGCCGCAACCCGTCGGCGGGCCCCCGCTCGACCAGGTCGATCCGCTCGACCAGAGGGAGAACAGACCATGAAGCTGCTGCGTGTCGGTACGGCGGGTGCGGAGCGCCCGGCGCTGCTCGACGGGGACGGGACCCTGCGGGACCTGTCCGGACTGGTCACGGACATCGACGGCGCGCTGCTCGCCGACGAAGCCGCACTGGACCGGGTACGGGCCGCCGCCGCGTCCGGCGAACTGCCCGTCGTCGACTCCACCGGGCTGCGCACCGGGCCGCCCGTCGGCCGGATCGGCAAGATCGTGTGCATCGGGCTGAACTACCACGATCACGCGCGCGAGACGGGCGCGGACATCCCGTCCGAGCCCATCATCTTCTTCAAGGCCCCGGACACGGTGGTCGGCCCGGACGACACCGTCCTCGTACCGCGTACGAGCGTGAAGACGGACTGGGAAGTGGAGTTGGCCGTCGTCATCGGCCGCACCGCCCGCTATCTGGAATCCCAGGAGGAGGCGCTGGCGCACGTCGCGGGCTACGCCGTCTCCCACGACGTCTCCGAGCGCGCGTTCCAGATCGAGCGCGGCGGCCAGTGGGACAAGGGCAAGAACTGCGAGACGTTCAACCCGCTCGGCCCGTGGCTCGTGACGGCCGACGAAGTGCCGGACCCGCAGGCGCTGTCGCTGACGCTGTCCGTGAACGGGGAGCTGAAGCAGAACGGGACGACGGCCGAGCAGATCTTCCCGGTGGCCGAAGTCGTACGCTACGTCAGTCAGTTCATGACGCTCTATCCGGGCGATGTCATCAACACCGGTACGCCGGCGGGCGTGGCGCTCGGGCAGCCGGAGCCGAAGCCCTACTTGCGGGCGGGGGACGTCGTCGAGCTGGAGATCGAAGGACTGGGGCGGCAGCGCCAGCAGCTCAAGGACGCGTGAGCGTGATGTGACTCGGCTGCGGGGGTGCGGGTTTGCGGCATCGCGGGTTCGGTGGGGACGGATCGACGGGGGGAGCAGTCCGATGGGGACCGGTCGATGGACCGTCGACTTCTGGTTCGACCCCGCCTGCCCGCTGAGCCGTGTCACCGCGTCGTGGATCGGCACCGTCGCCGAACAGCGCCCGCTCGACATCCGCTGGCGCGTGATGAGCCTCGCGGTGCTGAACGAGGGCAAGGACGTCGACCCCGAGGGCGACGAGGAGGGCTACCTCTGGATTCCCGCCCGCGTGTGCGCCGCGATCCAGACGTCGCACGGGCACGCGGCGCTCGGCAGGTTCTACGACGCCCTCTGGACCGCGCCGGACGGCGGCCGGCGGGAGTGGATCGGCGACATCGCCGAGGCCCTGGGCGGCGCGGGGCTGCCGGTGGCGCTGGCCGACGCCGGATTCGCCACCGACCACGACCCCGCGCTGCGCGCCTCGCACGAGGAGGCGATGAGCCTGGTCGTCGGGGAGGTGGGTACGCCGGTGCTGGCCGTCACCCACCCTTCCGGAGCCCGGCACGCGTTCTTCGGCCCTGTCGTCACCGAGACACCGGTGCCCGAGGACGCGTTGCGCCTGTGGGACGGCACGCTGCTCGTCGCGAGCGTTCCGGGGTTCCGCGAGATCAAGACCTGACGGTACGTCACTGGCGGAGGATCGCTGACGGTACGTCAGCGACGCAGCACCTGCTCCAGCATCTGGCTCATCATCCGCTCCAGCGCCTCCACCACCAGTGCGTGGTCCTCCTCCTGCGGGAGACCCGAGACCGTCACCGTGCCGACAACTCCCGCTCCCTCCAAGGTGATCGGGAACGAGCCGCCATGAGCCGCGTACCGGTCCGGGTCGAGTCGCGAGGAGTCCTCGAACGTGCTGCCCTTGGCGCGGAAGCGCGTACCGACCAGGAACGAACTGGCGCCGTACCGCTCCACGACCCGCCGCTTGCGGTCGATCCAGGCGTCGTTGTCCGCCGACGAGCCCGGCAGCGCGCTGTGGAACAGCTGCTGCCCGCCCCGCCGGATGTCGATCGCGACCGGCGCCTCGCGCTCCCGCGACAGCTGTACGAGCATGCTGCCCAGCGCCCACGCGTCGTCGTACGTGAAGTGCGGCAGGACCAACCGCTCCTCCTGCGCCTCCAGTTCGGCCACCGTCGGCAGCGCGCGGGCGTCGCGCGCCGTCATGACGAGTGCCCGATCGCGACCGTGACACCCTCGCGGGCGGACCGGCGCGCCGCCTCCAGGACGTCCAGCGCCGCGGCGGCCTCGTGGGCGGTCACCGGCGGCGCCGTACCGTCGCGCAGTGCCCGCGCCACACCCGCGTAGAACGCCGGGTAGTCGCCGGGTGTGCTCTCCACCGGGTTGCCGCCACCCGTCGCGGGGGACTCGCCGGACCCGATCCGGCCCCACAGCGACTCGGGCTCCGTACCCCAGTTTCCGGCCGTTTCCGGGGTGTTGGGCCGTCGGCCGTCGCGCAGGTCGGCCTCCTGGGGATCCAGGCCGTACTTCACATAGCCGGCCTTGGAGCCCAGCACCCGGAAGCGCGGGCCGAGTTGGGCCGTCGTGGCGCTGACATACAAGTGTGAGCGGACCCCGCTGGTGTGGGTGAGGGCGATGAACGTGTCGTCGTCGGCCGCCGCACCGGGCCTGCGTACGTCGGACTCCGCGTACACCAGCGCCGCCGGACCGAACAGCACCAGCGCCTGGTCCACGACATGGCTGCCCAGGTCGTACAGCAGCCCTCCGATCTCTTCCGGCACTCCCGACTCGCGCCAGCCGCCCTTGGTCTCCGGACGCCACCGCTCGAACCGCGACTCGAAGCGCTGTACGTCGCCCAGCTCGCCGGTCGTGACGAGGCGGGCCAGAGTCAGGAAGTCGTTGTCCCAGCGGCGGTTCTGGAAGACGGAGAGCAGCAGCCCCCGCTCCTCGGCGAGGGCGGCCAGGGCGCGTGCCTCGGCGGCGGTGCCGGCGATCGGCTTGTCCACGACGACCGGCAGGCCCGCCTTCAGCGCGGCGGTCGCGATCGGGACATGCGTCTTGTTCGGCGACGCGATCACGACCAGGTCAAGCTCGTCGGCCCGCTCCCACAGCTCGTCCGGCGACACGGCGAACCGGACGTCGGGGAACTCGCCGCGCGCCTGCGCCTGGCGCTCGGGGTTCGAGGTGACGACCGTGTCGAGGACGAGGTCGTCGGTCGCGGAGATCAGCGGGGCGTGGAAGACGGAGCCCGCGAGGCCGTAGCCCACGAGTGCGACGCGCAGAGGGGTGCTGGTGCCAGTCATGCCTTCCACTTAAGCAACGGTGTTGCCATAGTGCAAGCGCGCGGGACAATGACAGCGTGGGCAACGGTGAAGGCAGCAGAGACAACGGCACAGACCACGGCACAGTCAACGGCGGCAGCGAGTCCGGCACGGGAATGGCAGGTGGCGAGAGCATGGCTGAGGGCGTACCGGCAGGCATCCGTACGGGGGTGCACGCGGGCGCGCATCCAGGCCCGCACACCGGCGCGAATCTGCCGTCGCTGCGCAGCTACAACTCCGCGCTGGTGCTCGACCTGCTCCGTACGGCGGGCGAGGCCGGCATCAGCCGTCTCGAACTCGCCGAGTCCACCGGCCTCACCCCGCAGGCGGTCAGCAAGATCACGGCCAGGCTCCGTACGGAGGGCCTGGCGGCCGGCGCCGGCCACCGGGCGTCCACCGGCGGCAAACCCCGGACCGTGCTGTGTCTGGTCCCCTCCGCCGCGCACGCCGTGGGCCTCCATCTGGACCGCGACGAACTGACGGCCGTCGTCGTCGACCTGGCCGGCACGCCGGTCGCGGCCCGTACGGTGCCGTTCGACCTGGGCGCCGGGGCGGCCGAGGTGGTCGAGACCGCGGCGGCGCAGGTGGAGTCGGTACGGGCGGAGGCGGAGCGCCAAGCGGACATCACTCGCCACCTGGCCGCGCGCGGCGCGGCGAACCCCGGCAGCCTGCTCGGCGTCGGTGTCGCCATGCCCGGCCCGCTCGACCACACCACCGGCGTGCCCCAGCGCGTCACCGGCTTCCCCCAGTGGGACGGCTTCCCGCTGCGCGACGCGCTCGCCGCCCGCCTCGGCCTGCCGGTCGTCCTCGACAAGGACACGAACGCCGCCGCACTCGGCCTCGCGCTGCGCGGTCCCGGCGACTCGTTCGCCTACCTCCACCTCGGTACGGGCCTGGGCGCCGGCCTCGTGCTCGGCGGCGCCCTCTACCGGGGCGACCGCACCGGCGCGGGCGAGTTCGGGCACCAGGTCATCCAGCTCGACGGGCCGCTGTGCGACTGCGGAAATCGCGGCTGCATCGAGGCGCTGTGCCTGGCGGCGGTCGCGCGCGGCGACCTGGCGGAGGCCGCGCGGGTGCTGGGCGCCGGGGCCGCGAACCTCGTCGGGCTGCTCGACATCGACCGGGTGCTGCTCGGGGGACGGGTCGTGGTCGCGGCCGAGGAGCGGTTCGTCACGGGAGTCGGAGCCGTACTCGAAGAGCGTGCGCGGGGCCCCGTCGTTCCGGTGGCCTTGGCCGACGGCGGAACGCACCCGGTCGCCGAAGGCGCCGCGCAACAGGTCCTCGCGCCGGTGTTCGGTCATGCGCGGGTTTTCGGACGGGGGCGGGCGGGGCGGCCGGGGCCGGTGGGGCTGATGGCGCCGACGGGTGGCGGCTGATCCTGCGCTCGTCGGCGGGCAGGGCCGTTGGGAGGTATTCGTACGATTTTCGGACCATGCCCGGATGTGGCTCCCCGGCCCGGCGGCCGACCCGTGGCAGCGTCGGGTCCATGCGACTGCGCCCCGCCCTCGTCACCGGAACCCTCGGAGCCATCGGAGCTGTCGGAATCACCGTCGGCACGATCGTGCCCACCGCGCTGCCCGCCACGATCGCCGGCGCCGCTTCCGTACCGGACCCGGGCGACGGGCCGGGCCCCGGCCCAGGGGCCGACCGGCAGCCGAGCTGCGGCAAGGCGTCCGACTCCGACTTCCCCATCGACGCGCGCATCCACGGCGGCCCCGACGACTACCGCCCCGGCGGTCCGCCGCAGAGCTGGTCCATCGATCTCAGCAACAGCACCGACGAGGCCTGCCACAACATCCACCCCGTCATCGTGCTCAGCGACCGTCACCGATCCCTCACCGCCGCCGAGGTCAAGCTCCAACTCACCGACGACAAGGGCAGATGGCGGACCATGTCGCTGGAGAAGTCGGACGACGACGAGACGATCGCCGTCCTCGAAGGCGGCTTCCCCGGCTTCGCCGTTCCGGCCCAACAGACCGTCACTGTACGGGTGAGGCTGGCCTTCACGGCTGCCGCCGGTGCCAACAAGGTCGTGGCGAACGCGGCGACGGTGCAGCGGCGCGGTGGTGACGGTGACTGGGTGGGGGAGTCGAACGACTACCGCTTCTCCGTGGGAGGCGCGACGGACACGGAGACCAGCACCCACCCCAACCCCAACCCCAGCACCAAGGACGGCACGGACACCGCACCCGGCGACCCGCGCCGTACGCCCACCGCCGGCTCCACCCCCAACTCCGAGCGCCACAAAGACTCTTCGGCCCCCCTCGGAATCGGCGCACTCGCCGACACCGGCTCCGGCTCCTTCGCCGGCCCCGCCATCGCCGCCGCGGTGCTCGTCCTCTCCGGTGTCGCGCTGATCATCGGCCTCCGCCGCCCGCGCAAACGCCGCTGACACTGTCTCGATCCTTGCGCGGGCGCAGCCAGGCCGCGCCGTGGGCGGTACTCTCGTGCTCGTCCTGGGCCTGAACGAAGCGATTCCGGAGTCCGACCATCCCCGCGACCCACGAAGTCGCGTGCGTGGTCCTCGACATCGCCATTTCCGCGGGTCCTCTGTGATCTACGGGTGGTGAGCGGGCGTGTTGGTGGACGGATGTACGGGACGACGCCCCGCCCCGCCCCGAGCCGTCGCCCGCTAGGAGATACGAACCGTCATGCCCCGCAACTCCCGCACCTTCAGAGCCCTTCGAACCTGCGGCACCCCGCTCACCGCCGTCGCCGGCAGTCTCGTCCTCACCGCCTCGCTCACCGGATGCGGCAGCGCGGGCGGCTCCGAGGCGAAGGCCGTCACCGTCTACAGCGCCGACGGGCTCAAGGGGGTCGAGGGCGACGGCTGGTACGACAAGGTCTTCGCCGACTTCGAGAAGGACACCGGCATCAAGGTGAAGTACGTGGAGGGCGGTTCCGGCGAGATGGTCGAC
Source organism: Streptomyces sp. NPDC050433 (assembly GCF_044458565.1). Taxonomy (NCBI): domain Bacteria; kingdom Bacillati; phylum Actinomycetota; class Actinomycetes; order Kitasatosporales; family Streptomycetaceae; genus Streptomyces; species Streptomyces sp. NPDC050433. Next base: position 28,659 of record NZ_JBITIB010000011.1, read on the forward strand.
CGGGTCGCCCGCGAGAAGGACGCCCCCCTCGCCGACGTCGTCGTCGCCCTGCCGCCGTACATCCAACAGGCGGAGCGGAAGGGGCTGTTGGCGTCGTACGACCCGAAGGGCTCAGACCGCGTGCACGGTTCGGTCAAGTCCGCCGACAACCGGTGGACGTCGATCGTCAACAACTACTTCGGCTTCATATACAACAAGAAGGAACTGACGGACCCTCCGGCCACCTGGGAAGAGTTGCTGGACCCCAAGTACCAGCACAAGATCCAGTACTCGACTCCGGGAATCGCCGGCGACGGTACGGGCCTGCTCATCAAGGCCATGCAGGACTTCGGCGGCGAGGAGCCCGCCATGGACTATCTGAAGCAGCTCGAAGCGAACAACGTCGGCCCCACCCCCTCCACCTTCAAGCTCGCGGCCAAGGTCGACAAGGGCGAGATCCTCGTCGCGAACGGTGACGTCCAGACGAACTTCGAGCAGTCCAAGAGCCTGTCGAACATCGCGATCTGGTTCCCGGCGAGGGAGGGCGGCAAGCCGACGACGTTCGCCATGTACTACGGAGCCGGTGTCGTCGACGGCGCCCCGCACAGCGGCAACGGCAAGAAGCTCCTCAACTACATGCTCACCGAGAAGGCACAGAAGCAGGTCAGCGGCATCGGCGGCGGCTTCCCCGCACGTACGGACGTCAGACCCACCGACGAGAACGCCATCGAGCTGGCCAGGCTCCTCGACGGCGTCACGCTCTTCGAGCCCAACTGGCAGAAGATCGAGCCCAGCCTCGGCGGCTACATAGCCTCCTGGAAGACGGCCACCGGCAACTGAGGCGCCGTCCACCGCCACCGGCGCTCCTGGCCCCGCCACCCTCCGAGCGCCAAGATCATCGGTACCTGATTAGGCTGGGGTCCCCGAGCGGCACGGAGCAGTGCCCCCGGCGCCACCAGCACACTGCGTACGGCAGGAGTCCGTCACATGTCAGAGCGCAAGCCGATCGATTCCTGGCTCACCGACATGGACGGTGTCCTCGTCCACGAAGGCACCCCCATCCCCGGTGCCGAGGCCTTCATCAAGCGGCTGCGGGACTCGGGCAAGCCCTTCCTTGTCCTCACCAACAACTCCATCTACACCCCGCGCGACCTCCAGGCCCGGCTCTCCCGCATGGGTCTGGCCGTGCCCGTGGACAACATCTGGACGTCCGCGCTCGCGACCGCCAAGTTCCTCGACGTCCAGCGCCCCGGCGGCACCGCGTACGTCATCGGCGAGGCCGGTCTCACGACGGCGCTGCACGACATCGGCTACATCCTCACCGACCACGACCCGGACTACGTGGTGCTCGGCGAGACCCGTACGTACAGCTTCGAATCCCTCACCAAGGCGATCCGGCTGATCAACGACGGCGCCCGCTTCATCTGCACGAACCCCGACGAGACCGGCCCCTCGGCCGAGGGCCCACTGCCCGCCGCCGGCTCCGTCGCCGCGCTGATCACCAAGGCGACCGGCAAGGCCCCGTACTTCGCGGGCAAGCCGAACCCGCTGATGATGCGCACCGGGCTGAACGCCATCGGCGCGCACTCCGAGACCAGCGCGATGATCGGCGACCGGATGGACACCGACGTGCTGGCCGGTCTTGAGGCCGGTATGGAGACGTTCCTGGTGCTGACCGGTCTGACAAAGCCCGACGATGTCGACCGCTATCCGTTCCGGCCCTCCACGATCGTCGACTCCATCGCCGATCTGGTGGATCTGATCTGACCGGATCTGGCTGAGTACTCGCTGGTCACGGCCGTGTACGGGGCGTTCTGAGGCCTGCTGCGGATGCGGGATCCGGCGGAACGCGTGAGGCTTCCATCATCAGGAGGTTCACGATGCGTTCTGGCTTGCTCGCTCTCCGTGGTGTCGGACTGGTCGCCGCGATGGTGGTGGTACCCGTCCTCGGGACCAACAGCGCCGACGCCCACGACTCCGTGAAGGCGACGGTCACGCCGTCCCCCGTCCGTCCCGGCGGCGAGGTGAAGCTCAAGGTCACGGGCTGTGCGAACCCCCGCTCGGTGGCTGCGCGCTCCGATGTCTTCGTTGCCGACTCCGAGCTGGCGGGCCGCCGTGGCGACGACGGGAAGTCGGTGTTGCGCGGCGAGGCGAAGATCAAGTCGTCGACCAAGGACGGCAGGTACGAGGTCGACGTCTGGTGCGACGGGCACGACCACCGGCGCGCGGCGGTCTTCGCGGTGGACCACAACCCGAAGCCCAAGCCCAAGCCCAAGCCTGAGTCCGAGGCCCAGCCCAAGCCCAAGCCCAAGCCCGAGGCCACCCTCTCCAGGCGCGCGCAGGCCGACCGGCCGCAGCAGTCCTCCGAGTCCTCCCAGGCCTCACCCGTCGCCCCGGTGCGCGCCGGTGGCGGTGGCAGGACGACCAGCGCCGTGGCCGCCGACGAGGCCGGCCCCAGCACCCCGCACACCGTCATCGGTCTCGTCCTCGCCGGCGTCGCCGCCGTGGCCGTGGCCATCCGCAGCGTGCGCCGGAAGCGTTCCGCCGCGCGGGACTCCGACTGAGACGACTGAGGCAACGGAGACGGCTGAGATGGCTGAGACGCCGACCACCCACCGCGCGCCCGGATCGGGCCGGCTCCTGACCGGCGTCGCCTGGGCCGTGCTGCTACTCGCCCTCTGGGGCTGGGGAGCCGACGGCATCGCCGGCACCTCCTCGCCCATGACCGGCGACGTCGCCGCCGTCGGCCGCCCGATGGAGCAGCGACCACCGGTGGCCCAGGACTCGTCGAGGCCCGCCGAACCGCGCCGCGTCGACGTCCCGTCCGTCGGCATAAAGGCGCCCGTCGTCTCCCGCGGCCTCGACGCGACCGGGGCGGTCGAGCCGCCGCCGTACGAACTGCCGGGGACCGTCGGCTGGTACGGCGGCGGCGTCCGGCCCGGCGCCAAGGGCACCGCCCTCTTCGTCGGCCACGTCGACACCCGCACCGAACCGGCCGTCTTCTACGACCTGAGCGCCGCCCGGCCCGGCCAGAAGGTCCGGGTGGCCAGGGCCGACGGCTCGGTCGCCGAGTTCACCATCGACGACGTACAGGTCTACACACGGGAGCGGTTCGACGCGCGCGAGGTGTACGGCCCCCACGCGCCGGACCGCGCCGAACTGCGGCTGATCACCTGCGGCGGGACCTTCGACCGCAAGAGCCGTACGTACACGGCGAACGTCGTCGTCTCCGCGTATCTCACCGATGTGAAAGAGGCACGTCACGATGGCTGATCCAACCCCCCGGCGGCCCCCCGGCGGCTCCGCTGTCACAGCTCGTACACGAAGGCGAACGGGCGCCGTTACGGCTCCGACCCGTGTGCCAGGATGGATTCGACCGATCTTGTCCGGGCAGGCGGGCAGCGGGTGGGCAGCAGGCAGGGCAGGAACGAGGCGCCTGGGGCGGCTCCGACGGACGGGCACCGAGGGGGAGTGGATGTACGGCAGCAGTAATTCCGGTCGCGGTCTTCGAGTGACGGCATGCGCGGCAGCAACGGGGGCGGCGCTGCTCATCGCGGGCTGTTCCTCCGACGACGAGGACAAGGGCGAGAAGAACGCCTCGTCGAGTCAGCAGCCCAAGGCGACCGCTCCGTACTGGGTCAACCCCGAAGGAAACGCGGCCAAGCAGGTCTCCGACTACACGAAGGACGGCGACGACAAGAACGCCGGCCTCATCAAGAAGATCGCCTCGCAGCCCGTCGGCGAGTGGATCGGCCCGGACAACCCGGAGGCCGAGGCCCGTGGTTTCACGGAGGCCGCCACCAACGCCGACCGGGACGCCCTGCTGGTCCTCTACAACGTCCCGCATCGCGACTGCGGCCAGTTCTCGAAGGGCGGAGCCGCCGACGGAAACGCGTACCGGGGCTGGGTCGACAGCGTCGCCAAGGGCATCGGCGACCGGCGGGCCACTGTCGTCCTGGAGCCGGACGCGCTGCTGCACCTGGTGGACGGGTGCACGCCCCCGGAGTTCCACGAGGAGCGGTACGACCTGCTGAAGGGCGCCATCGAACGGCTCAAGCAGCAGCCGGCCACCACGGTTTACCTGGACGCGGGCAACGCCGGCTGGCAGTCGCCCGACGCGCTCTTCGAGCCGCTCCAGCGGGCGGGCGTGGACAAGGCCGACGGCTTCTCGGTGAACGTCTCCAACTTCTTCCCGACCGACGTGAGTCAGGAGTTCGGCAAGAAGCTGTCGGCGAAGGTCGGCAACAAGCCCTTCGTGATCGACACCAGCCGTAATGGCAACGGCCCTTACACGGAAGGCGATCCGAGCGAGAACTGGTGCAACCCGCCGGGCCGCGCGCTCGGCGAGCCGCCGACCACGAAGACCGGCGACCCGCAGGTGAAGGCGTATCTGTGGATCAAGCGTCCGGGTGAGTCGGACGGCGACTGCAAGGGCGGGCCGAAGGCCGGCGACTGGTATCCGGAGTACGCGCTGGAGCTGGCGCGCAACGCCAAGTAGCGCGCAACGTCAAGGAGAAAGCAGGGGGCGGGTCCGTACACGTACGGACCCGCCCCCTTCAACTCGGCCTACGCCCAACACGCCGTATGGCTACGGCACTTCGACCCACACACCTTCGGACGGCGTCCCCTTGTCGTCCGTCACGAAGAGCATGTACCAGCCGGTCGGCACCAGCGCCGGGTTCTTCGGCACCGTCACCTCGACCCCGTCCGCCGTCTTCTTCATGTCCAGTGCGATCGACCGCTGTTCGACGTCCGTGACGTGCGTGACGGCGCTCGGCCGCATCAGCTTCGCGGACTTCAGCGACGCGGCGTCCTTGGTCTTGAAGGTCCCGGAGTCGCCGTGCTCGATCCGCTTCGGTCCGTCGGTCAGCGTCGGCTTCGAGTCCCGGAAGAGATACGGCGGGGTGTAGATCTCGATCCGCTGCTCGAAGACGCCCGGCTTGGTGTTGGCCTTGTCGGCGTAGAGCGAGTCGGAGCCGAAGATCATGACGCGGCCGTCGGGCAGCAGGAGCGAGCCCGAGTGGTAGTTGCGGCCCACCTTGGGGTCGGCGACGCGTTTGTACTCGCCCGCCTTCGGGTCGTACATCCGCGCTTCGAGGATGTTGGAGCCGCCGCGGCCCCGGTAGTCCTCGGATCCGCCCGTCACCAGGACCGAGTCGTCCGGCATCAGCGACGCGCTCGGGTAGCGGGTGCCCTTGTCGAGCGCGGCGCCGTCCCTGAACTCCGGGTCGTTCTCCTTGAGATCGACCAGCCGCGACTTCTCGCTGGACTTCTCGGACTCACCGACGCCACCGCCGCCGATGACCATGAACTTCTGGTCCTGCGCGGGCGGCAGCATGACGGTCGCCGACGTCTCCATCGTGTCGGCGTCGCTCAGTCCGGGGATCTTGTCGAACGTGTTGGTCTCCAGATCCCAGATGCCGGGCTTGCGGCCGACGTCGGCCGGGCCGTATCCGGCGTTGGAGCCGCTGTAGAACAGCTTGCCGTTGTCCATCAGGAAGATCGCCGGGTAGGTGGGGAACTTCCGGACGATCCCGGTGTACTCCCACTTCTTGGTCTCCGGATCGTAGATCTCGTCCTTGCCGGGGACGATCTGCCCGATCTCGTCGAGGCCCGACAGCGCGAGGACCTTGCCGTCCTCAAGCGTGGTGAGCGTCGGATACCAGCGGGCCTCGTTCATCGGGTCCACTTTGATGTACTTCTCGGCGACCGGGTCGAACTCGAAGGCGTCCTTGATGCCTTGGAAGTCCTTCTTGTCGAGCGCGAGCTTCTGCGCGATGCCGTAGACATTACGGGCGTCGGTGCCCTTCATACCCTGCACGCGGTAATTGTCCTCGGTGCCGGTCTCGTACTTCTTCCCGGACTCCCTGGCCTCGACGTAGATACGCCCCAGGCCGGGCTCGGTCCGCAGAAAGGCGCCGGTCACCGGGTCGAATACCTTCTCCGCCTTCTCGACCAGGACCGGGTCCTTGGACTCGAAGGTCTTGCCGTTCTTCTTGCCGGTGAACATCGTGCCCGCGGGCAGTGTCATCGGCTTGTCGGGGTCCTCGTTGTGGACCACCATCAGACCGCCGGCCTTGGTGGCGTCGCCCTTGAGCTTCTCGTACCGCTTCGTGCCGCCCGCCACCAGCAGCTTGCCGTCGGGCAGTTGGGTGTGCCCGGCGCAGAACATGTCCTTGGGTGTCGGGATCATCTTGAAGTCGTCGGTCACCGGATCCCAGAGGACGGACTCGAACTTGTTCGCGTCGAAGTTCTTCTGGTTGTTGCCCGACCCGGCTATCAGCAGCACCTTGCCGGTGTGCAGGAGCGCCGCGTGAATTGAATTGATCTTGAATTTCGCCGGGATGTCGAGATAGCCCCAGTGACCGTTCGCGGCCTTGTAGTCGGGCCGGTTGATCTTGTATTCGTGGTACTGCTCCGAACCGAACCGCCACATCGCCGGCCCGTTCATCCCGGCCACCACGACGACCACCGCGGCGCCTATCGCGAGGCGACGGGCGCGGTTCTTCCGGTGGTTCGGCCGGACGGGAAGCGCACTCATTGCTCAGGTCCCCCATGGGATATCTGTACGGTCTGGTCAAGAGCCCCGGGCGGCGTCGGCCGCGCGGGCTGCGGGGCCTGGTACGGGGCCTGCTGGTACGGGTTGTGCTGCGGGGTCTGGTGGTACGCAGTGTGCTGCTGGGCCTGCGGAGGCGGGTTCCCGCCGCCGCGGCGCGATCCGTGCTTCCCGCGCTTCTTCTTCTCCGCCCGCATCCCCAGGCGCCAGATGATGATCGGCGACGCCGTGATCAGCAGCGCCAGCGACGCCCAGGTGATCATCGCCGGATGGTCGTGCCCGAAGAAGAAGGACGAGACCAGTGATCCGGCGAAGACGAGAATGAAGAACAGATGGATCCGGAACGTCCCGAACAGCGTGTCCGGGCTGGACGAGTCGCCCTTCGGTGTCACCACGAAGCCGCTCTTGCGGCGCAGTACGGCGTCGAGCAGCGAGCGCGCGTAGACCGGCGCGGAGAGCGCGGACATCGCCATACCGGCGAGACCGCCGGACCCCTCGGGCTCGTGCGGCGAGACGTTGTGCCGCCGGTTCCAGATGTAGAGACCGATCTGGAGGGCCGACGCGTTGCCGTACAGCATCATCCAGATCGCCGGGTCGATCTGCACACCCGAGGCGCCCATGCCCAGGAACAGCGCACAACTCAGCGCCGCCAGGATCCAGTTGAGCGCCGACATCGGGTAGAAGATGATCATCATGGTGTAGTTGAACAGCTTGCCGGGCGGCAGCGTGGTGAAGCCCCGCCAGTACTGCTTGAGGATCGTCTCGTACGTGCCCCGCGACCAGCGCAGTTGCTGCGTGAAGAAGTCCGTCCAGGCGGTCGGGCCCTCACCGACGGCGAGCACGTCCGGGGTGTAGACGGAGCGCCACTTGTTGCCCGTCTGCGGGTTCCTGGCGCGGTGCATCTCGAAGCCGGTCGCCATGTCCTCGGTGATCGAGTCGTACAGCCCGCCGATCTGCTTGAGCGCCGAGATCCGTACGGCGTTGCTCGTGCCGACGAACATGGGCGAGCCGTAGCGGTTGCCCGCGCGCTGGATCAGGGCGTGGAAGAGGAACTGCTGCGACTCGGCCGCCTTCGTGACGAACGTGTCGTAGTTGCCGTAGACCTGCGGGCCGATGACGAAGCCGACGTCCGGGTCGCGGAAGTAACCGAGCATCCGCTCCAGGTAGTTGGCCGTCGGGACGTGGTCGGTGTCGACGGACGCGAAGAAGTCGTAGTCGTCGCCGTGCGCGTCGAGCCAGGCGTTGTAGTTGCCGTGCTTCGTCTTGGCGCGGTGCGCGCCCTTCGCCTGATTCCACTTCGCCACGCCCTTGCGCGAGAAGTGGTGCACACCGAGCCGGGCGCAGACCTCCTTGACGGCGGGGTCGTCGCCCTCGTCGAGGAGCCAGACGTGCATCAGTCCGCGGTGCCGGATCTTGACCGCGGCCTCCAGCGTCTTCGTCACCATTTCGAGGGGCTCCTTGCCCGGCACGAAGGAGGTGAGGAAGGCGACGCGGGTGCCGCTCGCCGGGACGACGGGGACGGGGTCACGTGCCACCAGCGTCGCGTGCGCGTTGGACAGCACGTTCATCGTGCGGAACAGCTCGATCAGTCCGATCGAGACGAGCATCACGATGTCGAGGACCAGCAGTGTGTCGTTCTTGAGATTCGGATCGCGCTCGGTCCAGTGCTGAGGCTGCATCAGCCAGGCGAAGAGGCCGAGGGAGAGGAGCGGGGCGGCGCCGAGCAGCAGGGCGGCCCGGATTCGGTGCGGTTCCTGGGAGAGCAGTGAGCGGTACTGGACCTTGTACGGCTTGTCGGGGGCGGGCTGGGTGAGCGGCCCGGCGAGCCGGCTGTAGTGCTCGTAGTCGTACTTGGACAGTTCCTTCTGGGGTCGAAGCCGGAATCTGCCGGTCCTGAACTGTGAGGGGACCCGAAGCTGAGTGGTCCGGGACGCGTCGTTGTTCGGCCGCTCGCCGTTCGGCGTCGCCGTCATCAGTTATCCCCCCGCACGCCTGCCGGCTGCGTGATTGGTCGGTCGGTTGGTTCATCCGGACTGGCGCGCCGCCATCAGTACAGACACGCGTCGGGACCTTCCGGTTGCTTGAGGCCGCCGGCGGCACCAGCCCATGAGCGGGACCCCCACCCCGCTCGGTATGCAAACCGGAGCAAACTCTTCAGCGGCCCCAACTGCAAGTGACGCGTGCTTCCTTGGGCTCGTCGGCTTCAGGATAGGTTCTACGACCCCAGCCATGATCGCAAGAGTGAAAGATGATACTTGAGCCGCATATGCCCCCATTGGGGAGTCGGCTGAAGGTGGAGCTGTGGCCGGACTGTGAAGTTGCCGCGAAGGCCACCCGCTCGTGTGACGCGATACGGGGAAACGAGTGAGGCCCCCTCGCGTGATGCGAGGGGGCCTCAGCTCTGCGTGCGCCGCCAGGGACTCGAACCCCGGACCCGCTGATTAAGAGTCAGCTGCTCTAACCAACTGAGCTAGCGGCGCCTGCTGACCTGGAGAACTCTACCCGACGCTCCGGAGTGCTCCCGACCATTTGATGAGTGATGTGGCCTGTCGGATGGTCGTTTTTTACCTTTGATCCGTCAAAGTGTGATTAGTAAGGATCGTGAGTGGCTGACGCGCGTGCAACACCGCACAGCACCCTGTCGAGCGTGGAGTGGATCGCATGACCGCACCGGTCTTCGAGGAGTACGAACCCGCTTGTGACTGCCCCTGTGGCGGATGCGCCGAGCAACGCCGCCGGCTGGCCCAGGGCCTGCCCCTAGTTGCGGGCGGCCATCCCGCCGCCCACGGCGTGCGCCGCGCCCTGGTCCTCGTCACGGCGGCCGGCGTCGCCCTCGCCGCCACGGGCGTCGGTGCGGGTGAGGCCGACGCGGACACCGGCGGGCCCGCGCTCGGTGCCGCGCTCGGTTCCGCGCGGGCGGACGACGCGGCTACGGCGGCGGCCGAACCGGAATCGGAACCGGAACCGACAAGTCCGCAGGGTGCGAGCGGTCCGCTGTACGGGCCGCCCCCGTCGGCGGGCCCGTCGCCGGACCCCTCCGTCGACACGCTGCGCAAGACCAGCCGCGCCGACATCATCAACCGAGCCAAGCTGTGGGTGGACGCCAAGGTCCCGTACTCCATGACGAAGTACTGGTCCGACGGCTACCGCCAGGACTGCTCGGGCTATGTCTCGATGGCCTGGAACCTGGACGGCAACGAGTGGACGGGAAGCCTGTCCCGCTTCGGCACCCGGATCCCCAGGGAGGAACTGCAACCCGGCGACATCCTGCTGTTCCACAACCCGTCCGACCCCACCAAGGGGTCACACGTGACGATCTTCGGCGGCTGGACCGACTACACGCACGCGTACTACTTCGCGTACGAGCAGACGAAGCCGAGCACGCGGGCGCAGTCCACGCCGATGGCGTACTGGAACAATTCAGCGAGCTATGTGGCGTATCGCTACAAAGGGGTGACCGGGGGCGGCAGCGGCGGTACGCCGGACACAGCGGACACGGCGGACGCCCCGAAGCCGGCGGCCTTCCCCGGTGCGAAGTCCTTCGGGCCCGGCGCGGACAACGCGCATGTGACCCGGCTCGGCGAGATGCTCGTCGCCCGAGGCGGCGGACGCTTCTACGGCACGGCCCCCGGCCCCCGGTGGAGCGAGGCCGACCGGCGCGCCACCGAGGCGTTCCAGCGGGCCCAGGGCTGGCGGGGCGCTAAGGCCGACGGGCTGCCCGGGCCCGAAACCTGGCGGTATCTGGTGAACGGGCTCGGCAAGGACATCCCGAAGGCGGGGGCGAGCGGGCCCGGCGGTAGGAGCGCGCGGCCGGATTACCCCGGAGCGGCACAGTTCCGGCCCGGCCGGTCCGGCACGCACATCACCCAACTCCGCGACCGGCTGGTGCGGCGCGGGTACGGCGGCCACTACGTCTCGCGCCCCGGCCCGCGGTGGGGCGAGGCCGACCGGCGCAACGTGGAGGACTTCCAACGGGCGCAGGGCTGGCGCGGCAGCGCGGCCGACGGGTATCCCGGCCCCGAGACTTGGCGACGACTCTTCGCATGACGACGGAGGCAAGGATGACCACACAGACATCGCAACCGAACGGCGACGGACAGCTGCTGCGGGGCGCGCCCGCGCTCCGGGCGGCGGCGCGGAACGCGCTGACGGCACGGGGACCCGTGGAACCGGTGGATCCGGCCGAGACCGTGGAGCCCGTGGACTCGACGGAGCCGGTGCGGCCGGTGGAGCCGATCGGCTGGAACGAGACCGGCTGGCACCAGAACGTACGCCTGCTGGCGGGCCCGCCGGACGAGCCCGATCCACCGCACGAGGGCGAGCCGCCGGGGGGCGTGGCGACGGCGGAGCGCGTGGACGTGTTCGTGAAACGACCTGCGCAGGAGGAGCTACCGGCGGAGCCCGAGGTCGACTTCGGGTCCGGGCCGGATGCTTGCTACGGCGGGACGGTGGCCGGGGCCCCGGTCGCCGCCGGCGTGGTGGAGTGGACGCCGGCCGAGGGGGAGACGGACTCCGCGCGGGCGGGCGAGCCGGTGCCGGCGGCTGGTGCGGGATGCGCTCCGCCGGTGGTGGGGGCTTCGCCGGGCGCGGTCGGCGTCGATTCGGGGGAGTCGGCAGGGAGTGACACCGCTCCGTCGCAGATCGCGTACGCCGGAGCGGAGACCGGCCCGGAGCGGGAACCGGCGGGTGATGTGCTGGAGTCCGTCCGGACAGTAACCGACGAACCGGGAGCGCCTGCCGCACCTGAGCCGACGGCCGAGGCCGCCGACGTACCGCACTCGCGCGGTGAGTGCTGGGCGCTGCCCCCGAAGTTCGTCTTCGCGGGCGCTGCCGTGGAACCGGCCGAGGCAGAAGTAGAAGTAGAAGTAGAGGCGGAGACTGACGAACCGTCAGATGAGACCGACGCCGACGTCCCCGCGTCGAGTGGGATCCCCGCGCCCGTGTGGGACGTCTCCGTGCCGACCGGTTCGGGTGCTGTCGTTCCCACGCGGGCCTCCGTCACCTTCGACAGCCACCGCTGGAGCCCGCTCATCGTCGGTGAGGCCACCCACGAGATCCCCGTCCATCTCCTCTTCCGCGACGACGAGGTGACCACCCCCGCGACCGCCCCCGCCGCCGGGCGTCCGCGGATCCGGCCTTCGCAACCCGTCCCCGACCCGGTTACGCCGCCGCCTCTGGCCCCCGCCGCGACCTCGCGCCCCGCGACGCCCGTGGACACGAAGCTGGTCGAGCGGCCCGGCCCCACGCTGCCCGGCTGGATGGCGGCGCTCGTCGGTCTGGCCGCGCTGTTCGGCTGTGTGACGGTGCTCTGGTGGGTCGGGGCCGTGCCCGAGGCGCTGACGGAGATGTTCGGCCTGGGCTCGAATCCGTACAACGGAATCGGCATCGGCAAGTGGACGCTGCTCGCCGTCGGTTTGACGCTCACGCTCTTCGCCTTCGGCGGGCTCGGCCGCGGCCGGGTCGGGCACGCCTGGGTGCTGACGCTGTTCGGTGAGTACCGGGGAAGCGTGCGGCGTACGGGACTTCTCTGGGTCAGCCCGCTTCTGCTGCGCCGTCGTGTGGACGTACGGCTCCGGCACTGGCGCAGCGAGCCGATGCCCGCGGTCGACGCGAACGGTACGGCGCTGCGCGTCGTGGTCCTGGTGGTCTGGCGGGTCAGGGACACGGTCCGGGCGGCGCTCGGGGTGGCCGACCACGAGGAGTATCTGCGCGAGCAGGTCGAGGCGGCGATGGCACGCGTCCTCTCGCAACTGCCCGCCGACGCCTTCAACGAGGCCGCGCCGACGCTGCGCAACGCCGAGGTGGTCGGCGAGGCGCTGACCCGGATGCTGTCGGCCGAGTGCCGGCCGGTCGGGCTGGACGTGTTCTCGGCGCAGCCGACACGGATCGAGTACGCGCCGGAGATCTCGGCGGCCATGCAGCGCAGCCGGATCGCGGCGATCGACGCCAGGCACCGGGACACGGTCCTGACGTCGGTGGTCGACGCGGTGGACGACACAGTGCACCGGCTGACGTCGCGGGGGCTCGTGGAGCTGGACGACTACGAGCGGAAGGTGCTCGTGAAAGATCTGACCGTGGCGTTCTACACCGGAAGGCACGGTCTGAACGAGGGGAACTGACCGTTCCACCGTGATTGATCTGGACCTGCTCACCCGTGCGGCCCTCGACCCGCAGCCGTTCATGACCGTGCCGGGCCGGGTCGCCGTACGTGGGGTGTGAGCCGCAGCCCGCGCGCGGTGACCCGGCCCCGGTCGTCAGATGGCCAGCGAGAGCACCACCGGCGCCGCGCCCCGGTTGAGGGTGTCCGCCGCCGAACGCAGCCGGTGCGCGTGCTCGATCGGCATCGACAGGGCCAGACAGCCGACCGCCGAACCCGCCGTCAGCGGCACCGCCGCGCAGACCGTGCCCACCGCGTACTCCTGGAGGTCCAGGATCGGCACCGTCGCGGGCTGGCTGTCCAGCTTGGAGAACAGCACGCGCTCGTTGGTGATGGTCCGTGAGGTGAGACGCGCGATCTTGTGCCGGGAGAGATGGTCCCGGCGGCTGTTCTGGTCGAGCTGGGTCAGCAGACACTTGCCGACGGCGCTCGCGTGCGCCGCCGAGCGGAAGTCCACCCACTCGTTGACCGCGGGGGCGTCCGGACCGTCGGCGACCTGCGTGATCCTGACCTCGCCGTCGATGTACCGGCTGATGTAGACCGCCGCCCCCACCGAGTCGCGCAATTCGCGGAGCGTGTCCTGGAGTTTGGCCTCCAGGGCCTCCTGGCGGGTGGTGCCGGAGCCGAGCAGGACCAGCGAATCCCCTATGACATACGCACCGTCCGCGACCTGCTCCACATAGGCCTCGCGCCGCAACATCGCCAGCAGCGGGGCGAGATGCCCGGTCGGCAGGCCCGTCTCCCGAGCGATCTGTACGTCGGTGACGCCCCCGGCGTGCTTGGAAACCGTTTCGAGAACGCGCAGGACGTATTGCACCGAGTGGAACGGCGCGGTCGGCTCTGGCTTCAGCGCCACGGTTTCCCCCTAGCAGGTTGTGACCGCAAGCTTCTCTATCACGATAGCCGTCAAGAACCCTTTCCGGGGCGGCTGTTGAGCAGAATGACGATCGCCACAGCGGTCCCATCTGGGGCGTATCACCTTGGCATATGCCAGCGTCACAACCTTCCCGGAGTTCGGCCGCGAAAACGGGGGAACCCGGTCCTCTTCACGCGGACCGGATTCCCCCGTTTTGGGCGACGCGCTACAGAACGGCGCTCAGGAACTCCCTGGTGCGGTCCTGCTCCGGGTCGCTGAAGATCTTCTCCGGCGGCCCCGACTCGATGACCCGGCCGGCGTCGAACATCAGTACGTCGTCGGAGATGTCGCGCGCGAAGTTCATCTCGTGCGTCACACACAGCATCGTGATGTCCGTCGTGGTGGCGATGTCCCGCAGCACATCGAGGACTCCCGCGACCAGCTCCGGGTCGAGCGCCGACGTGACCTCGTCCAGGAGCAGGACCTGGGGCCGCATCGCGAGCGCCCGCGCTATGGCCACCCGCTGCTGCTGCCCGCCCGAGAGCTGGCTCGGATACGCGCCGCAGCGGTCCCCGAGTCCGACCAGGTCGAGCAGCTCGCGCGCCCGTTCCTCGGCCTCGTCCGGGGACAGACCGAGCACATGCACAGGCGCTTCGGTGACGTTCCGCAGCACCTTCATGTTCGGGAACAGATTGAACTGCTGGAACACCATGCCTATCTTCTTGCGCACCTCACGGACATGGCTCTCGCCGGCGGGGACGAGCTTGCCGTCCCTCTCCTCGTGCGTGAGGTAGTCGCCGGCCACCTTGATGGTGCCCTCCTCCGGCTTGATCAGCGTCATCAGCAGTCTGAGGATCGTCGTCTTGCCCGATCCGGAGGCGCCGATCAGCGTCACGTGCTTGCCGGAGTTGACCGTGAAGTCCAGTGAGTCCAGGACCGTGTTGGACCCGAAGCGCTTGGTGACCTTGTCGAAGCGGATCAGCTCGCTGCCGTCCGCGGCGGGATTGGCCGTTTCCTTCGAGGTGTTGGCGGGAGTGCTGTCAGCGGACAAGGCGACGCTCCAATGCTCGCATGAGAAGGGATGCCGGATAGGCGATGAGGATGAAGGCCACCCCCACGACGGTGAAGACCTCGACCGTCAGGAAAGTCTCGGAGGCGAACTGCCGTGCCTCGCCGAGCATTTCCAGCACTCCGATGACGAACAGCATCGGAGTGTCCTTCAGCATCGCGATGACGTAGTTGCCCAGCGCGGGCACGACGCGGCGGATCGCCTGCGGAAGGATCACCGCACCCCAGGTGCGGGACCTCGGCAGGTTGAGCGCCTTGGCCGCCTCCCACTGGCCGACCGGGACGCCGTCGATGCCGGCCCGGTAGACCTCGGCGGTGTACGTCGAGTAGTGCAGCCCCAGGCCGACCACACCGGTGACCATGGCGCTGAGGGTGATTCCCCACTCGGGGAGCACGTAGTAGAGGAAGAACAGCTGCACGAGCAGCGGGGTGTTGCGGACGAATTCGGTGATGACGTTCACGGGCCAGCGCACCACCGCCAGGCCGGACCGCTGGGCCATCGCCCAGACGAGACCGAGCGCGAAGGCGAGCAGCGCGCCCAGGACCAGCGCCTGGAGCGTGACGAGCAGGCCGTCCCAGAACATCGGCATGAAGTCGCCGACCGCGGACCAGTTCCACTGCATCAGCGCTCACCTCCCGCGGTCGCCGCGACGGCGTCCCGCTGCTGCTGGGGGATCTCGGCCCTGCGGCCGAACCACCGTGTCCTCTCGGGGCGCTGACCGATCCCGGCCTTCGCCTGCCGTTCGAGGACGCGCATACCGCGCGTGAGCACGAAGGCGAGCACGAAGTACATCACCAGGATGATCGTGTAGACGGGCGCGCTCTGACCGGTCGCGTTACGCACCAGCGACGCACCGAAGGCGATGTCGGCCACGCCCATGATGGAGACCAGTGCCGTGCCCTTGAGCAGCTCGATCAGCAGGTTGTTGAACGGCGGGATCATCTCCGGCCAGGCCTGCGGCAGGATGATCTTCCGCAGCTGCTGCGCGGGCGTGAAACTCAGCGCGATCCCCGCCTCGCGCTGGGCGGGAGCCACGGCCTGCACCGCGCCCCGGACGACCTCGGAGCCGTACGCCCCGTAAGTGAGCCCGAGCGCCAGCGTCGCCGCCCACAGCGGGACGAGCTGCCAGCCGAAGCCCAGCGGGAGCACGAAGAAGATCCAGAACATCAGGATCAGCGCGGACGTGCCGCGGAATATCTCGAAGTAGGCCCCGGATATGAAGCGCACGATCCACAGCCGGTGGGAGCGGGCGAGTCCGACGACCAGCGCGACCACGGCGGCCAGTGCGGCGCTGAAGACGGTCAGCTGGACCGTGATCCAGACGCCCTTGAGGAGTATTTCCCACAGACCCCAGGTGATTTCGCTCATGGCGCGCACTTCTCCTTGGCGGTGATGGTCGTCATCTGGTCCTTCGTGAAGCCGAAGGGCCGCATGATCTCCAGGAGTTCGCCGCTCTTCTTGAGCTTGTGCAGCTCGCGGTTGAAGGAGTCGCGGAGGTTGGTCTCCGGCGAGCGGAAGGCGAAGCCGCCGACGTCGATGACGGGCTTGCCGTCCACGATCGGTGTGACCTCCTTGGTGGCCTCCGCCTTCGTGCTCTCGGTCTCCTTGATGACGTTGAACACCGTGACCGCCGTACCGGCGAAGACATCGACGCGGCCCTGCTCGACGGCGAGCAGTCCGGCCAGCTGGTCGGGCAGGGTCGTGATGCTCTTGACCCCGGCCTCCTCCGCGTAGCCGATCTCCGCGTAACCGACACCCGTCGCCATCTTGGCGCCGGCCGCGGCGATGTCCTTGTAGGTGTGCAGATTCTTCGGATTCCCCTTCGGCACGATGAACGCGTCGAGCATCTGGTACTCGGGGTCCGCGAAGATCACCTGTTCACAGCGCTCCGGGTTGATGTACATCCCGGCGGCGACCACATCGAATTGGAGCGAGTTCAGTCCGGTGATCAGCGAACCGAACTCGGTGGCGAAGGGCTGGACATTGTCCACACCCAACTCCTTGAAGATGCGGGACGCGATGGCCGGGGCCGAGCCCGTCATCTCACCGTCCTTGCCGATGTAGCTGTACGGCTGCTCACCGGCCAGTCCGAGACGCACGGTCCCCTTGGCACGCAACTGCTCCAGCAGGGTCCCCCCGTCCCCGGCGTCGGCGGTGGCCACGCGACTGCATCCGCTGGTGGCTCCGACCGCCCCCGCCACACCAAGTGCCGCGGCACCCGCGAGCAGCGAACGGCGCCGGAGTCTGCTTCCTGCGCTTCCCGTGCTTCCTGAGTTGTTTCCCTGTACTGGAGCCATAGGCGCGCGGCTACCCGGATCGTCCGAGGGTATGCGGATCAATTTCGGACCGATATGCCTATCGTTACCTGCGGCGAGTCGGGTCCGTCCGGTCCGGCATTCGCACGGCGGGGGCGGGTATTCATGGCCGGACACAGGCTGCATCGAACCGACGAGAAGGGCGCGAAGAACCTATGAGCGACCGCTTCATCGAAGTCTCCCTGGACAAGCGCGGCGTGCGCTGCACCGCCAAGCTCCTCGACGAACTGGCCCCGATCACCTGCGCCGCGGTGTGGGACGCGCTGCCGCTGGGCGGGGACGTCTATCACGCCAAGTACGCGCGCAACGAGATCTACGCCCTGATGCCCGGATTCGCGGCCGAGGAGCCGCCGCTGGAGAATCCGACGGTCACCCCCATTCCGGGTGATCTGTGCTATTTCACCTTCTCGGACACGGTGCTCGGCACCACGTCGTACGGATACGAGGAGCAGGCCGCCCACCGGGGCCGCCGTACCGTCGTCGACCTCGCGCTGTTCTACGAGCGCAACAATCTGCTGATCAACGGCGATACGGGGTGGATCCCCGGCATCGTCTGGGGCTCGGTCGTCGAAGGGCTCGACGAGATGGCGGAGGCGTGCCAGGACCTGTGGCGCGCCGGCGCGACCGGCGAGACGCTCAACTTCCGGCGAGTCTGAGAGAGGGCGGGCCCCGGGGCCCGCCCTCAAGGGGTTACGCGCCGGTCGGCGCCGGGAGCGCCGTCGCTCCCGACTCGTACAGCGCGTGTGCCGCCCGCATCACCAGCGCGTCCGCGTGACGGGCGCCGATCAGCTGCAGGCCGATCGGCAGCCCGTCCGCGTCCACCCCGCACGGCACCGTCGCCGCGGGCTGCTGGCTCATGTTGAAGGGGTACGTGAACGGGGTCCAGCTGGTCCAGCGGCGCTGCCCCGACTCCTTCGGCGTCTCCACGCCCGCCTCGAAGGCGGTGATCGGCAGGGTGGGCGTGACCAGCAGGTCGTACGTCTCGTGGAACCGGCCCAGCCGCCGGCCCAGCTCCATCCGCGTGTCCACGGCCGCCAGATAGTCCAGCGCGCTCGCCTGCGACCCGGCCGCCACGATCTCCTGGAGCCCCGGATCGAGCAGCGCGCGCTGCTCCTCGCCGAGTGACTGCGTCACCCGTGCCGCGCCCGTGAACCACAGCGTGTGGAACGCCTCCACCGGCTCCGAGATGTCCGGGTCGGCCTCTTCGATGTACGCGCCCAGCTCGGCGAGCCGCCCCACCCCGCGCCGTACCGCCGCCGCCACGTCCGGCCGCACCGCGACCTGGCCGCCGAACGACGGCGAATACCCGATCCGCAGCCCCGCCACCCCCTCCGACAGGGTGGCGGTGACATCCGGTGCCGGGGCGAGCTGCGACCAGTCGCGCCAGTCCGCGCCGCTGATGACATCGAGCAGCAGCGCGGCGTCGGCCGCGTCACGCGCCATCGGGCCGGCGTGCGACAGCGTGCCGAAGGGGCTGGAGGGGTAGAGCGGGATGCGCCCGTAGGTGGGCTTGAGCCCGAAGATGCCGCAGAAGGACGCGGGGATGCGGACCGAGCCGCCGCCGTCGGTGCCGATGGACAGCGGGGCGGCGCCCAGCGCCACCGCCGCCGCGCTGCCGCCGCTCGATCCGCCGGCCGTCCGGGACAGGTCGTACGGATTGCGGGTGATCCCGCTCAGCGGCGAGTCGGTCACGCCCTTCCAGCCGAACTCCGGGGTCGTCGTCTTGCCGACCAGCACCGCGCCGTTCTCCCGCAGGCGGGCCACGCAGGGCGCGTCCTCCTGCCAGGGGCCTGCCGGGTCGACGGTGCGGGACCCTCGCAGGGTCGGCCCGCCGCGCTGGAGGAAGATGTCCTTCACCGAGACAGGGACTCCGTCGAGCAGCCCCTGCGGCTTCTTCTCGCGCCATCGGCCCGTGGACGCCTCGGCGGCGGCCAGCGCCTCGTCGGCGTCGACCCGGACGAAGGCGTTGACGAGCGGTTCGACCGCCTCGATCCGGCCCAGGGTGGCGCGCACCACGTCGACCGGGGAGAAGTCGCCCTTCTCGTAACCGGCCAGCAGCTGTCGTGCGGTGAGATCGGTGAGGAACATGGACTCAGTCATGCATGGGGACGTACCCACGTTTCTTGTCCACCACGTTAGGCAATGGCTCTCCGGACGCCCAAATGTCGTAAAGCCCGACGAACTGCTCGCCCAGCCGGTCGCGCCAGCCGACGGTGTCACCGCTCATGTGCGGCGACACGATCAGGCCCGGCACATCCCACAGCCGGCTCTCCGGGTCGAGCGGCTCCGCCTCGAAGACATCGAGGGCCGCGCCCGCGATCCAGCGCTTGGACACGGCGTCCACCAGCGCTTTCTCGTCGACGAGCTGGCCACGCCCCACATTGATGAAGCGCGCGGACGGCTGCATCAGGCCGAAGAGACGCGCGTCGAACATGCCGCGGGTGCTCTCCGTGAGCGGTGCCGCGCAGATCACCCAGTCCGATCGGGTCAGCAGCCGGTCGAGCTGGTCGGCGCCGTGGATTCCGGGCCTTGCCGTACGGCCGGTGATCGCCACCGTCACACCGAGCGCCTTCAGGGTCTCGGCGATCGCCCGGCCGATCGGACCCGCGCCGACGACGGTCGCGCGGCTCTCGGCGACCCGCTGTCCTTCGCGGTGGCGCCAGCGCCGCTGACGCTGGAGTTCAAGAGTTCCCGGCAGATCCTTGGCCATGGCAAGTACAAGACTTGCCACATATTCGGCAATGGGCTCCTCGAAGATGCCGCGGGCGTTCGTGACCACTGTTTCGGAGTTGATCAGCTCCGGGCAGAGCAGCCGGTCCACACCGGCGCTCGCCGTATGCACCCAGCCCGGCCGCGGGCCGTCACCCGGCCAGGCCAGCCGGATCGCGTCCGAGGTGAAGTCCCAAGCCAACAGGACGTCGGCCAGGGGGAGTTGGGCGGCCAGCGACGAGTCGTCGGCGTACAGGATCCGGGCCCGGCCGGTCAGCCTGCCGAGGCGCGGCGGCGGGTCGGAACCAAGGACGAGAAGAGTTCGTTCAGCCATCGGGAGTGCCCTTCTGAGCTGGGCGGGTATTTCCACGAGGAAAACTCGGTGAAACGACCTTCCTGTGCGGATTGACCACGCTCGCATTCACCTCCTACCGTCGTCAACAACAGCCAAAGGGGGCCGTGCGATGGATGTCTCCTTTCTGGGTGGACCACAGCCGCAGCGTGGGGTCGGTGTGGTCGCCCCTTTCGATTTTGCTCTTGATCGTGAACTCTGGCGTTGGATGCCGGACGAGATCTCGCTGCGCCTGACGAGGACGCCCTTCGTCCCCGTCGAGGTGTCGCTGGACCTTGCCCGGCTCGTGAGTGAGCACGAGACCCTCGGAGAGGCGGTGCGGGCCCTTGGGGCGTCCGAACCAGAGGTGATCGCGTACGCCTGCACATCGGGCAGCTTCGTCGGCGGTGTCGCCGGCGAGCGCGCCATGTGCGAGGCGATGAACACAGCGGGCGAGGTCCCGTCGCTCACCACGTCGGGCGCGCTGCTGGAAGCGCTCGAAGAGCTGGGAGCGAAACGGATCGCACTGGTCACTCCCTATACGGAGTCGGTCACCGAATCGCTGGAGGAGTACCTGGCGGAGGCCGGGGTAACCGTCACGGGTCGCGCCTTTCTGGGGCTGACCCGGCACATCTGGAAGGTGCCGTACCGGTCGGTCGTGGACATGGCGCGGGAGGCCGTCGTCGGCGCGGCCGACGCGCTGTTCATCAGCTGTACGAACCTGCCGACGTACGACGCGATCCCGCAGTTGGAGGCCGAGCTGAGGATGCCGGTGCTGTCGGCGAACCAGGTCACGATGTGGGCGGCCCTGCGCAGAATCGGGGCTCACGCGGTCGGTCCGTACCAGGGCCTGCTGCTCGACCCGCCTCCGGTGCGCCACGTGCCTACGCTGGAAGGGATGGGAGAACTTCCCGGGATCCCCGAGATCCATGAGATCCCGATGTCCGAGATCTCGAAGATCCACGAGATCTCCGAGATCAGAGACATCCCCGGTGTCGCGGAGATGGAGCGGATGGAGCCGGTCCAGCACACGCAGGACATCCAGCCGGCCCAGCCCGGTGAGTGGGGGCAGCCTTCCCAGCCGGACACTCCGACCGAGGAACAGGAAGGGTGGACATGACGACCGTCGGACTTCTCTACCCCGGCCACTCCGCCGAGGACGACTACCCCCGTCTGGAGATGCTTTTCGACAGCGACATCAGACTGCCCCTCGTCCACACCGACATCGGCGAGGACGCGCACCGCGTCGACGCGCTCCTGGAAATGGGCGCGGCGCGGCGGCTGGCCGACGGCGTCGAGGAGCTGCGGATGGCGGGCGCGGAGTCCGTGGTCTGGGCGTGCACGAGCGGCAGCTTCGTATACGGCTGGGAGGGCGCGCACGAGCAGGCCCGCAAGCTGGCGGTGGAGGCGGGACTGCCGGCTTCGAGCACGTCCTTCGCCTTCGCGCACGCGGTCCAGGCCCTGGGCGCGCGGCGGGTCGCGGTCGCCGCGACCTATCCGGAGGACGTGGCGGACTACTTCGCCGCCTTCCTGAAGTCGGCCGGCATCGAAGTGGTCTCCACGCGCGGCAGCGGCATCATCACGGCGGCCGAGGTGGGCACGTGGGGCCGGGACGAGGTGCTCGCCCTGGCCCGCGAGGGCGACCACCCCGACGCGGAGGTGGTCCTGCTCCCGGACACGGCGCTGCACACGGTGGCGTACCTCCCGGAGCTGGAGGAGGCCCTGGGCAAACCGGTCCTCACCGCGAACCAGGTGACGGTCTGGGAGGGGCTGCGGCTGGTGGAACGCCACGCGTGGGCCCCGAAGCTCGGGACGCTGTTCGCGAGCCGCGACTGATCGGGGCGCCGGCCGACCGGGAATAAACGACCGGAATAAAACGGAGCCCTCCTCCTGTTGCCGGAGGTCGTACACACTTCGCGCTCAGGAGGGCTCACACCGGTGGTTGACGCAATTCGAGGTACGGCGCCGGGCAGCGCCCCCGTGCCGTTGTCCGTGCTGGATCTGGTCACCGTCGGCAGCGGGAGTACCGCGGGGGAGTCCCTGCGGACCAGCGTCGAGATCGCCAAGCTCGGGGAGCGCCGGGGCTACCACCGGCACTGGGTCGCCGAGCACCACTCGATGCCCGGCGTCGCCTCCTCGTCCCCCGCCGTGATCCTGGCCCATCTCGCCGCCCACACCGAGCGCATCCGGCTCGGTTCGGGCGGCGTCATGCTGCCCAACCACGCGCCGCTCGTCATCGCCGAGCAGTTCGGCACCCTGGAGGCGCTGGCCCCCGGACGCGTCGACCTCGGGCTCGGGCGGGCGCCCGGCACCGACGGGGCCACGGCCGCCGCCCTGCGCCGTACCGACCGGCTGAACGAAGGCGCCGACGACTTCCCTCAGCAGCTCGCCGAACTCACCCGCTTCCTGGACGACGACTTCCCGGACGGGCACCCGTACTCCCGGATCCACGCCGTCCCCGGTCCCGTCCAGGGGCCCGCCGCCCGGCCGCCGGTCTGGCTCCTCGGCTCGTCCGGGTTCAGCGCCCGGCTCGCCGCCACGCTCGGGCTGCCGTTCGCCTTCGCGCACCACTTCTCGGCGCAGAACACCATCCCCGCCCTCGACCTGTACCGCGAGTCCTTCCGGCCGTCCGCCGTGCTCGACGCGCCGTACGCGGTGATCGGCGTCGCCGCCCTGGCCGCCGAGGACGAGAACGAGGCCCGCCGCCAGGTCCTGACGGGCGCGCTGTCGATGCTGCGGCTGCGCACCGGGCGCCCCGGACTCGTCCCGACGCCCGAGGAGGCGGAGGCGTACAGCTTCAGCCCTCAGGAGCGTGACTTCGTGAACGGCTGGCTGGCGAACATCGTCCACGGCACCCCGGACGCCGTACGCACCGGACTGGACGACCTCCAGAAGCGCACCGGCGCCGACGAGCTGATGCTCACCGCCAACGCCCACGGCGGCGAGGCGCGGCTGCGCAGCTACGGCCTGATCGCCGACGCGTACGGTCTGCCGGACACGCTCTAGACGAGCCGTGAGCGGGGTCAGACCGTCAGCGGGCTGACCCCGATCATCTCCGCGATCCGCTCCGGCACGACCGCCCGTGAGTACAGCCAGCCCTGCCCCGTGTCGCACCCGATCCGGCGCAGCCGCGCCGCCTGCCCCGCCGTCTCCACGCACTCCGCCGTGACCGTCAGGCCCAGCCGGTGAGCGAGATGGACCAGCGTCTCCACGATCGTCTCGTCCGCCGGATTGGGGTGCACGCCGTCGTCGTAGCGGAAGCCTCGTACGAAGGAGCCGTCCAGCTTCAGTACGGAGACGGGCAGCCGGCTCAGATACGCCAGGTTCGAGTAACCCGTCCCGAAGTCGTCGATGGCGATCCGCACGCCCATGTCGCTCAGCGCCTGGAGCGCCTGGAGCGGCCGGCCCGCCGAGCCCATCACCGCGGACTCGGTCAGCTCCAGTTGCAGCAGATGCGGCGCCAGCCCCGTCTCGGCGAGGATCGCGGCCACGTCGGCCACCAGGTCGGAGTCCCAGACCTGCCGTACGGCGACATTGACGCTCACGAACAGCGGCCGGTCCGCCGGGTGGTCGCGCTGCCACTGGCGGGCCTGGAGGCAGGCCGTCCGCAGCACCCAGCGCCCGAGCTGGACGATCGAGCCGTCCTCCTCGGCGATGCCGATGAAACGGTTGGGCGCGAGGATGCCGAACTGCGGATGGTTCCAGCGGACCAGCGCCTCCACGCCCTGGACGATCCCGTCGGCCATCCCCACCAGCGGCTGGTACTGGAGCACGAACTCCTCGCGCTCGACCGCCGGGCGCAGTGTGGACGACAGCGCCTGGCGGGTCATCCGGTGCGCGTTGCGCTCGGGGTCGAAGAGGGTCCAGCGCGCCTTGCCGTCCGCCTTCGCCCAGTAGAGCGTCGTGTCGGCGACCTGCATCAGACCGGTGGGGGTGGTGCCGTCGGCGGCCCGTTCGACGACGCCGATGGACGCCGAGACGGAGAGCCGCTGCCCGGCCAGGTCGAAGGGGAGCTGGAGCGCGGCGAGCACCGCGCGGGCGAGGTCGGCGAGCTGTTCCGTACCGGTCGAGTCCTCGACCAGGATCGCGAACTCGTCGCCGCCGAGGCGTGCGACGAGGTGGCTGCCGCCGCGGCTGTACGCGTCGCTGTCCGCGCACTCGGTGAGCCTGCCGGCGACGGCGGCGAGCAGCCGGTCCCCGACGCGGTGCCCGAGGGTGTCGTTGACGGCCTTGAACCCGTCCAGGTCCAGATAGCAGAGTCCGATCCGCCCTGTTCTGCCATGGTCGTACGACGATTCAAGCGCGGTCGACAGCCGCTCGAAGAACAGCGTGCGGTTGGGCAGCCGGGTCACCGGGTCGTGCATCTGGAGATGCCGGATCCTGGCCTGGAGTTCGCGGCGCTCGCTGATGTCCGTGAGGGAGAGCAGCACGCTGCCGCCGTCGGGCAGCGGCGCGACGGTGACCTCGGCCCACAGCGCGCGGCCGTCGGGGTGCTTGAGGCGACGGGTGCAGCGGAAGCGGGAGCGACGGCCGCGCAGCACCTCGTGGTACGCGTGCCAGGTCCGGTCGTCGGAGGCGAGGTCGACGAGGTCGGTGGCGGCGCGGTCGCGCAGTGAGGCGCGCTCGGTGCCGACCAGGTCGGCGAGGGCGTCGTTGGCGGTGACGACCGTGCCGCGGCGGTCGACGACGGCCATGGGGAGCTGGGCGGCGTTGAAGGCGGCGCGGTAGTCGCCGCGGGCGGTGGCGGTGGCGGTGGCGGGGGTGGCGGTGCCGGGGGTGGTGCCGGTGGCGGTGGTCCGCCTGCCCTGAGCATCACGTTCGGTGACGGACGGCGTGGCGGAATCGGGTGCCGCGACTGCCGCAGGACGCGGCCCTTCGGAGGTTCCGCTCACGGCTCGCTCCCGCAGTGCAGTGGTGTCGTACAGGGGGTGTGATTCGGGATATCGGCGCAGGAAAGTGTGCCGATCATAGAGGCTGGCCGGTCGGCCGTTCCAGCTCCCCAGTGGTGAACCCGAGTGCGCGATGTCGACGCCGGGCACCGCTCGATCGTTTCTGCGCGGCTCTGGCGCGGGATGTCTGCGGCCTGATCGATTGTGACTTTCCGTGATCCGTCGGGGGTGTCGTTCCACTCACCCACCTGGGCCAGCGGAACAGGGCGTCCTGTCGCGAATCAGCACAAAGTGGGTGAGCCGTCCCGCATTCCGCAGCCGGAGGTCCACGTGGAGCGTCGCCTGACACCCGGGGGAGTGGACCGGGCGCGCCTGCGCAGTACGGCCGCGGCCTTCACCTCCCTCGTCGCGGTCGCCGCCACCTCACTGGTGGCCGGACCCGCCGTGGCGGCCAACTCCGCGGGGCCGTGCGCCCTGCCCCGTACCAACGCGCACCACTCGCTCGGCCTCGACACCTGGAACGCCTCCTACCCGCGCCCGGCCAGGACCCTCGACGCGGTCATGGTCTTCCTGTCCTTCCCGGACTCGGTTCCGCGCATCGAGCCCGCCGACCTGGTCGCCGACCACTTCCCGGCGACCAGCAGATTCTTCGAGCGGGCCTCGTACGGGAAGTTCGCCCTGCGCCCGCACCCCCGGCTGCGGTGGATCGACATGCCGCGCGCCTCCACCGACTACGCCATAAAGCGCGACTGGGAGCCGTCGATGCGCACGGCGTTTCTGCGGGACGCGCTGGCGGTCGCCGATCCGGTGATCGACTTTGCCCGGTACGACGTCGTGTATCTGGTCGCCGACCCGGACGCGCCCGGCGTGGACTCCGACGCGACGAAAGTGGTCAACTTCGATCACCCCATGAGCGCGGACGGCACGGAGATCAAGCGCGTGGTCACCGTCTTCGAGCGGCACCCGCCGGACCGCAATGTGCTGGCCCATGAGACCGGGCATGTCTTCGACCTGCCCGACCTCTACCACCGGCCGACCGACGGGAAGGGCGACTGGGACACACACGTCGGCGACTGGGATGTGATGGGCAGTCAATTCGGCCTGGCGCCGGACCTGTTCGGCTGGCACAAGTGGAAGCTGGGCTGGCTCGAAAGGCGTCAGGTCAGCTGTGTGAAGCCCACCGGCAGGAGCATGCTCACCCTGGAACCGCTGGATACCGCGCCCCCGGTCGGCGCGAGCGCCGGGACCCGGCTCGCGGTGGTCCGGACGAGCGAGAACTCGGCCCTGGCGATCGAGGCACGCGGCTCGACCGGCAACGACGCCACCACCTGCACCCAGGGCGTGCTGATCTACCGGGTGCGGGGCGAGACGGAGTCGGGCGGCGGCCCCATCGAAGTGGTGGACACACATCCGGACAGCGAGGCCTGCTGGGACCAGTCGGTCTACCCGCCGCTGGCGGACGCGCCACTGGGGGTCGGGGAGACGTTCACGGTGCCGGGGGAGGGCACGAAGGTCGAGGTGGCGGACCGTACGCGGACGGGCGCGTGGACGGTCAAGGTCACCACGGGGGTGTAGCGACGCGTATGCGGGGGCGGGGGCGCACGAAAAAGCCCCTCGCTCTCACGAGGGGCTTTCGCTGTCTGTGCGCCGCCAGGGACTCGAACCCCGGACCCGCTGATTAAGAGTCAGCTGCTCTAACCAACTGAGCTAGCGGCGCCTGCTGACGTCGTAGACCTTAGCACCAGGATCGGTGCGAAGAAAAATCGATATGACAGGCCCCGGAAGCCGCTCGTGCGCTGCTCAGGGGCAGGTACCCGGCAGGCTCGTCGCCGCCTCGGTCCGGGGGCGGGTGACCGCGGTCCGCACGGTGGGACGGCCGGCCCGTACACACGCCCACAGCAGCACCTCGGGGCCCGGCAGCCACGGATGACGGGTGTCCGGGGCCACCACCCAGCGCGGCGCCGCACCGCTGCCGGGGACCAGCGGCGGGACGGTCACAGCGTCGCCGGAGCCATGGCAGAGCAGCGGCGGGACGGCGGGCGCGGCACCCTCAGGGGTCGAGCGTCCCCACTCCTCCCAGGACAGCAGTGACGGCAGCCGCTGGGCGGTGCCGGGCGCCGCGAACAGCATCATCCGCCCCCGGTTGGTGGCGACCGGCCCGGAGCCGGGACCCTCGGACCAGAGCCGGTCGAGCATGCGCCGGCCGAAGATCGTGGGCACGTTCACGACATCGAAGACGCCGCCGCAGGGCAGCACACCGGGGGCGGTCGGCCTGGCTTCCCAGAGGGAGAGCGTGGAGCGGGGGTACGGCTCTGCGGAGGCCAGCCATCCGGCACCGGCGGCGGTGACCTGCGCGGCGTGGTGGCTCCCCTCCTCGCGGAGATAGTTGACGATGTCGGTGCGGCGCTCGTCGTCGGCGCCCGGACTCAGGGGGGATTCATCTCGCAGCCATCCGCTCATGACGACTACGTCTACCTGGAGTAACTAACCCATTCCGGGGAGTTGCGGGAAATCGGGACAGGGTGGTGCGGGAGGGCGTAACCTGCGCGTCGGCATATGCCAGGGCGGCTGGCCGGAAAAACGTGCCCTGTCACTCTCCGGGCGTGCGCCCGTGCCGCAGCAGATCGCGGCCGAACTCGACCATCTTCTTGGCGTAGTCCTCGGTCCACTCCGCCCGCTCGGCGATGTCCGCGGGCGTGAGCCGGTCGAACCGCCGGGGATCGGCGAGCTGCGCGGCGGCGAGGGCCTGGAACTCCACGGCACGGTCGGTGGCCGCGCGGAACGCGAGCGTCAGCTCGGTGGCCCGGTCCAGGAGCGCGCCCGGATCGTCGATCGACTCCAGGTCGAAGAAGTGCTCCGGATCGGAGGCCGCGTCCGACGGCTCGAACAGCAGCGGGGCGGGCCGCAGCCGTCGCCGACTCGACTCGGATTCCGCCATGTGGTCCTCCTGCTGCTCCTCGTGCGGGCGTCTGTGAGCCCCTCTGTGCCGCTCCGGCCACCGTCCATTGTCCCGCCTCGCGCAAGTGGGCCTCAGGGCTGCCAGGACACGCGGTGTTCCGACAGGTGCGAGAGCACCGCGTGGTTCGCCTCCCACCCATCAGGGAACTTGATCGTGACTCCCAGCTGCACCGGCTCCGTCGACGGGTGTTCGTCCAGCAGTTCCGGGACGCCCGCGCGGCAGATCACGATGCAGGCGTGCCGGTGGCGGGAGGTGAGCACGCACAGGCGGCCCGTCTCCAGGTGGAACGCCGTCGCGTCCGGGCGGCCGGAGAGCGGATGCAGGACGACCGTGACGTCGAACTCCCGGCCCTGGAGCCGGTTCGCCGTGTCCACCGCCACGCCCGTCACCCCCAGCTCCGCGAGGGCCGCGCGGACCGCCGCCGCCTGGTCCCGGTGGGCCGTGCCGACGGCGACGCGGTCGGCCGTCAGCGGCGCCGCGTCCGGGCCGCGCTCGCCCACCGTCGCACCGCCCCGGTCCAGCAGCCGGCGGACCACCAGGGCCACCGCCCGTACCGCCTCCGGGTCCGTACGGGGCGTACGCCGCGCGGGCAGCTCCAGCAGGCCCCAGCCGGACGCCGCCGCCTCGTCCACCACCCGGTCCGGGCCCGACCCGTCGGACGGGACGGCGAAGGTGAGCCGACGGTCCGCGGGGCCCGTACCGCTGCGGAACGGCGTGTACGGGTAGAACGCGTCCGACACCAGCGGCGCGGCCGACGCCGGCAGCCGCCACGACACCGGGAGCCGGTGCTGCGGCAGTTCGGGGTTGTGCGCGAGGAGCGTGGCGACCGCGCTCGCCGACGGGTCGTAGCTCAGCCCCGCCCACTGGTCGGCGCCGACCACGCTGAACGGGTCCAACTGGCCCGGATCGCCCACGAACAGCGCCCGTTCGAAGAGGCCGGCGACGGCGAGCAGCGCGTCCGAACGCATCTGGTACGCCTCGTCCACGATCGCGTGCCGCCACGGCTCCACGCCCTGCACATGCGCCCACTTGGCGGCGGTCGACACGACGACGTCGAGGCCCGCGAGATCGGCCGCCTTCGCCGACTTCCGTACGGAGGCGAGCTCGTTGAGCGACGGGTCGTACGGATCCGGGTCGTTGCTGTGCAGCCGGCCCACCGGCAGGTCGGGGGCCTTCTCGGCGAGCCGGGTGACGAGGTCGTCCACCTGGGCGTTGGTCTGCGCGACGACCATCAACGGCCGCCCCGCCGTGGCCAGTTCGAGCGCGGCCCGCACCACGAGCGTCGACTTCCCGGCGCCGGGCGGCGAGTCGACGACCACGCCCCGGTACGCGCCGTACAGCGTGTCGTACAGGATCGCGTCCGTGGCCCGCGCGGCCTCGGCACCAGGATCGAAACCGGCCCGATCGGACGCGGTGGTGGAGCTGGTCGCGGTCACAGGAAGTCCTCTTCGGTCACCGGGTCGGGGAGGGGGACGGGAGTGTGTACGGCTCCGGGGACGGGGCCGGGTGCCCCGGACTCACCCGCACCGGCATCAGGTCCCACCGCCGGCGGCCCCCCGTGCGTCCACGGCGTCTCCTCCGTCGACGGCAGCTTCGGGCCGCCGCGCTGGTCGTGTTCGAACAGGGTCCACGCGATCCGGTCGCCCTTCTCCGGGAGCGACCCCTCCGCCGGCTCCTTGCCCCGGCCCATCCGGTCCGTCAGCCGCAGCACCAGCGTTCCGTCCCCGTCGTGCCCGTCTGGTTCCCAGCCCACGAACTCGGCCGACTGCGGCTTGCCGTCCAGCGAGCGGTAGACCTTCACGCGCTCGCCGAGCTGCGGGCGGTCCTCGCTGTACAGCGTGATCAGAGGGCGCGGACTCGGGCGCTTGCTCTCGCTGTAGGCCATCACCACGTCCGTCACCTCCCCGATGAACGCCTCGCCCGACAGTCTGCGCCCCGCCAGCACCAGCGGGTCGTCCAACGCCTCCTGCGCCTCCAACTGCGCCTGCGCCGTCTCCCGTGAGGCCAGCTTCTGCGCCGCCGTCACCGCGTCGTCGTGCCGCGGCTGCGGCGGTTCGCCCGACCGCACCCGGTCGCGGTGCCCGGTGAAGGACCAGCGGTCGCGCGTCCACCGGTCGGCGACCCGCGCCCCCGGCGGCAGCTCCCGCAGCAGGTCGAGCCCGCGCCACACCGCGTCCCACGTCGGCCGCAACTGGCTCTCCAGCAGCGTCCGGATCTCCCGCTCGGCCCTGGTCAGCCGGCCCAACTGCTCGTCCGCGCCGAGACCGTCCTCGGCGGCGCCGAGCGACTGACGCGCCCGGTCGTACTCGTCGATCGCCGGCGCCAGCAGCCTGTTGTCGAACGCCGGGTCCGTCGCCGGACCGGCCGGCGGGCACAGCAACTGCCCACGGCGGTCCCGGTCCGTCTCCGCGCGCAGCGCCGCGTCCCGGCCGGATTCGCCGTCCGGCGGGTCGATCCAGGCCAGCAGCGCCCCCAGATGCTGGTCCTCCACGTTCGACTGCCCCGTAGCCCAGTGCCTGTTCAGCAAGTCCGTCGCCGCCAGTAGCAGCGACGAACCCGGCACCCGCGCCCGCTCGCCGTAGTGCGTCAGCCAGCGGCCCAGCAGCGGCACCCGCGCGGGCGCCGGATACGGCGTGTCCGGGTCCTGCTCCGCCGTACGCCGGAAGCGCATCGAACGCCCCAGCAGGCGTACGAAGTCGACACCCGGCCGGTTCGGCACGATCAACTGCGGTGCGTCCAGGCACAGATCGACCTCGACCTTGACGCGCTTGCCCGTCTCCGGGTCGGTCTCGCTCCGTTCGGCAAGCTCCACGTCGTCCGCGTACGCGTCCAGGTGCGGCAGCACCGCCTCCGCCAGATAGGCGAGGAAGGCGAAGCGCAGATCGCGGTCGCGCGGCTGCGCCACGGTCAGCAGCCGGGGCGCCTCCCGGTCCGTGCCGACGAGCGCGCCGAGCGGGGCACCGGCCTCACCGGCCGTCGTGAGCGGTACGAACACCAGCGGGCGGTCCGACAGCCGCCGGTGGCACACGGTGGCCAGCGGCTGTGCGCGCCCGCTCTCCACCGCCTCCAGCCGGGCGAGGGTGCTGATCAGCGACATCAGGCGACCACGCCTTCCGCGTGGCGCGCCGGAGCGGTGGCCGGCTCCAGCGCCTCCGCGCGCAGCGCGGCGGCCCTGCGCAGCGCCACGACCGTCGGGTCGTCGTCGGCCGTCCCCGGCGCGCTCTCGCCGCGCGCCGCCGCCAGCACCGCGCCGACCGTCGTCAGGCCGCCCAACTCGCCCCGTACACCCCGCCCCAGCGTCTCCACGGCCCCCGCCGAGCGGGCCCGGCCGCGGCAGTGGAAGGCCAGCTCGCATGCGGCCAGGCACTCCGGCGCGTACGCCGCCGTCACCGAGTCGACCGCCGCCGTCAGCTCCGCCGCCGAGCACCGCTCCAGGTCGAAGCTGGTGCCCTCGGGCAGGGTCGCCGCGATGTCCTCGATCCGGGTGAGCCGGGTCAGCTGCCGCCGGGTCACCGACAGTTGCTTGCGTACGTCCACGACCGAGGCGGTCGGCAGGTTGGAGAAGTCCCTGGGGCAGACCAGCAGCACCGAGTGGTCCACCCGGGCGCCGGTCACCCGCGCGGCGACCCGCTCCAGCGCCAGCACGTACACGGCGGCCTGCCGCGCGGCGGCGCCCACCTTCGACGGGTCGGCCGAACTGTCGATCATCGGGAAGGACTTGATCTCCACGACCGTCCACCGGCCGTCCGGATGGACCACCACGGCGTCCGGCTCCAGATAGGCGGGCGAGCCCGCGACCTCCAGCGCGAGCAGCGGGTGCACCAGAAGTGTCCACGCGCCGGAGGCACCGGGCTTCGCCTCGGCGCCGGTCGCCTCGCGCAGCGCCAGCGCCGTCCGCGCGGCGCGGCCCTCGGGGCCGGCCGCCGCCAGGTCGGGGACCAGCACCTCGCCGGGCACCGGCGGCGGCGACCCCGCGCCCATGCGCTCGTGCAGCAGCCGCATCAACTCCGTGCCGCCGTCGGCCTTGACGCGTGCCTCGAAGGCGTTGCCCCGCATGAAAGCGAACTGCGACTGCCCGAACGGGGCGGGAGAGCCGAGCGCCGCCGCGAGCGCCGTCTTGTCGACCCCGGCGCCGTCCAGCAGCGCACGGCGCCCGCAGCCCGGATTGGCGGCGAGGGCGGCCAGCGCGCGGGCGTCCAGCGGATGAGGCGCGACGTCCGGTCCGCGCAGCTCAGCGAGCCGCTGCCGGAGCGTCGTCGGTCGCGGCTCCGGTACCACTGGGGTGGCCGGTGCTGCTGTTGGTGCGGGTGCGCTGCCCGGGGAATCGCTCACCCGCGGAAGTCTCGCATCCGTCACTGACAATCGGAGGTTTGAACGGGGAGTTGGCGGAAGTCTTCGCGACCGCGACGGGCTCGCGCGCCGGTGCGGACCCCACGTCGGGCACCGGCACAGTCACCCGCGCCGCCGCGAACCCGGCCACGAACGCGTACCGGTCGGCCGCGCGCGCCCAGCTCCGGTCGGCGGCCCGCAGCGCGGGACCCGTCAGGAGCGCGCCCGCCCCCATCACGGCGGCGCCGGCGACCGCGTCGAGGAAGTAGTGGTTCGCGGTGCCCATCACCACGACCACGGTGAGCAGCGGATAGACGACCCCGAGGGCCCGCAGCAGCGGCGTCCTGCCGTACCGCCACAGCAGCACCCCGCACCACACCGCCCAGCCGACATGCAGGCTCGGCATCGCGGCGTACTGGTTGGTCATCCCGCCGAGCCCGCGCGGCGCGCTCGCCTCGGCGCCCCACCAGCCGTACGAGCTGTACTGCGCCATCGTGTCGACGAACCCGTAACCGGCGTCGAGCAGCCGGGGCGGGCACGTCGGTAGGAGGGTGAAGCCGACCAGGCCGAGCAGGGTGGAGAGCATCAGCCAGGTGCGGGCCGCCCGGTAGTGCGCGGGGCGGCGGCGGAAGATCCAGATCAGAATCGCCGGGGTGACGACGTAGTGCAGCGAGGCGTACGCGAAGTCGGCGGGTATGCCGATGGCCGGGGTGCTGGTGAAAAGCCGGTTGAGAGGATGTTCGGCGTTCAGGAAGAACGCCTTCTCTATTCGCAGGATCGCCAGCCCGTGGTCGACGGCCGTCGACACATCACCGCGCGCCAGCAGCCGGCCGGCCGAGTACGCCGCGTAAACCACCACCAGGAGCAGCAGTTCGGCCCACCAACGGGGCCGGTGGACGGTGCGCGCACGGGCGGTCTGCGGCATCCGGAACGCTCTCCCTCATCTGCTTACGCGGCCTTCCGCCGACGTTCAACCGTACGGTGTAGGTGATCGCGCGCATGCGACGGGTCCCCTGCGAACCCACATGCGTCAACGCAACCCCCGTGCACGGACCGTCGGCTTCTGTTGGGGACGCCGAGATCGTCCCGGAGGTTGCCATCCGTTCAGGTGCGGGATGATGGGACGGCACCTTCTGTGAACCTCAGGGAGAGCTTCCATGGCATCGCGCATCCTCCTCGCCCGGCACGGCCAGACGGCGTGGTCGCTGTCCGGCAGGCACACCGGCAGGACGGATGTCCCTCTGCTCGACGAGGGCAAGCGCGGCGCCAAGCTGCTGGGGGAGCGGCTGCACCGCGAACCGTGGTCGGGCCTGCCCGACGCGGAGATCCGCACCAGCCCGCTGGTGCGCGCGAGCGACACCTGTGAACTCGCCGGGTTCGGCGGCCGGGCGCGGGCGTGGGACGCGCTGATGGAGTTCGACTACGGCGCGTACGAGGGCATGACCCCGGCCGAGATCCAGTCGGTACGGCCGGGCTGGTTCATCTGGCGCGACGGCGTCCCCGACGGCGAGACGCTGGCCGAAGTCGCCGCGCGCGCCGACGAGGTCGTGGACTGGGCGCGCTCGGCCGACCGCGACGTGCTGGTCTTCGCGCACGGCCACATCCTGCGCTCGATCGGCGCGCGCTGGCTGGGCGAGGACGTGTCCTTCGCGTCCCGGATCCGGCTGGCGCCGACGTCCCTGTCCGTTCTGGGCTGGGCGTACGGGGCGCCCGCGATCGACATCTGGAACGACACGGGGCACCTCGCGGGCTGACGGGGCCGGGTGGGGTCGGCCCCTGGCCGTGCCCCCGAAGTCCCGTGCGGCGAACGACGCCTGGCACGACACTTCGCGGCGTTGGCAGTTCTGCGAAGCCCCGGGTCAGGCCCGGTGCGCCGTCGCCGCCGCGGACGCGTGGCGGTCCAGGAACCCGCTCACCTCCGCCGTACGCCGCCTCGGCAGCAGCACCCGCACCATGACCGCGAGTATTCCCTGGATACGGGACGACTGGACCTCGTCCATCAGATCGAGCACCCGGTGCCCGGCCGCCGCGGCCTCGTCGAGGAAGCCCGCGCGCGCCAGGTCGGTGGCCAACTCGGTCCGGTAGAGCGCGAGATTGCGCGTGAAGTGCGGGTCCTGGAGGACCGTGGCCCGGTACGCGTGCCGGGCCGCCGCCGACCAGTCGCCCAGCGCCGCCCGGCACTGCGCCTCCAGCGCCTCCAGCTCGGGCTCGCCGAAGAAGGACATCCACTCGGGATCGGCGTCCGACGCACCGCGCTCGAAGAGCGTGTGGGCCTGCCCGAGCGCCTGCTCGCAGCCGGTACGGTCCCCCAGCCCCGCCCAGCCGCCCGCCTCGCGGAGCGCGAGCAGCGACAGAAGCCGCGGCGACGCGAGGTCCCGTGCCGCGCGCCGGCCGGCCTGCGCCGCGCGTACCGCCTCACGGTGTCTGCCCGCGTCCCGCGCCAGGAACGCCGTGTTGCAGAACGCGTGCGCCTCAAGTCCCGCGTCACCGGCGACCCGTGCGGTCGCGAGCGCCTCCGCGTAGTGCGAACGCGCGTCATCGAACCGGCCCGAGTCGTGCGCCAGCCAGCCCACCGAGATCGCCAGTTCGCCCGCGCTCGCGTGCAGCCGGTCCGCCGTCGCGCCGTGGGGGACGGTGCCCGCGTCGAGGAGCTCGTACGCGGTCCGCAGCGGCCGTGCCGCCCGCCGGTACAGGCCGTCGGCGCCGTGCCGGTCGTCCAGCAGCCGGATCCGGCGTACCGCCTCCTCCAGGGCGGCCACCTCGGCCTCGCCCACCCGCCGCGGGCCGGGCACGTCGGCGAGCGCGGGCGCGGCGCCGAGGCCGAGGCCGAGACCGGGGCCGAGAGAGGCCGCCGCGGCCATCGACGCCGGGCCGTTCGTCATGAATGCGCGACGCAGCACGTCGCTCTCCTCGCTGGTGTCACCGGTGTCGCTGTACACCGGGGTCGGGTTCGGGACGGGGGCCGGCGCCGCCGGGCAGGCGTCGGCCGTGGGTCTGGACGCCCGGCCGCGCACGCTCTCGCGGGCCGAGAAGCCCAGATCGGCCAGGGTGAGGCCGGGGAACATATGGAGGAAGACGCGTTCGTACGCGTAGTTGGGACAGCGGATCTCGCCGGCCTCCACCCGTCCGATATACCGTGCGTCGCACGCGACTTGTTCACCGATCTCCCGTGCGGACCTGCGTACGGCCGCGGCGAACTCCCCCGGCGAGCGGCGCCCTCGCAGCCGGCGGAAGACGAGGTTGGGAACTGCCCGGATCGACGCCATGGCCGAGACCTCTCCTGGAACACCTTGGTCGTGCCTGCCGGTTCATCCGGCAACCGGGTTTCCGGCAACCCGGCAACCCGGCAGCCCCGGCAACCCGGCGGTCCGGCGGTCCGGCGTCCAAGAACGTACCGGTTGTGACGAGTTACGTACGCAGGGTTTGGCTACAAACCGGATATCTCACCCACGATCCGCCATGAACTGCCATCCTTTGCGGCGGACTCCTGCCGTAGCTGTTGACGCCGAAGCGCGTTGAACCATGAGGAGACGCGCCACGTGTCTCCACTCGACGAGGAGGGGTTCTCTTCTCGGAGTTGGAGGTCGGTATGCGGACCGGTGAAGGCTCATGGACGACCGTGCGGCACAAGCCCGCCGCCGAGGCAGGCGAGTTGCCGCCCGTTGACGCTTGTGACGGGGACGGCGGCGCCTGCGACCTGGTGACCGTGCCGGCCCGCCAGGGGCTGGAGGCCGTCGACATCCTGCGCCGTGGCGGGGGCGAGGCTCCGGCGGTGGGGCCCGTACTCCTCGACGGCAACTGCGACAACCTCGGGTTCCTGGTGCCGCCCGGCACGGCGGCGGGCTGGGACATGCCCGGCAGCGCGTGTACGGAGACGGCCGGCCGGGGGCTGCGGGTGCCGGCCGAGCCGCCCGTCACGGGCGGTGCGTGGCTGCTGCCGCCGGACGACGACACCGGCGAGGTCACGGACCCGGCGGTGCTGCGGGAGGCGCTGGGCGAGGCGGCCCGGCTGATCGAGGCGGCGGACGGCCGCCGGTAGCCGGTGCCTGGTGTCTGGCGCACCTGGCATCGGCGGACGGTGAGCGACGGCGGAGGAACGCCGGCGGGCGGATAATGGACCCGTGGCGAAGAATCCGGCGGCGAAGAACAGGCGACGTGGCCGAGGGGGCTCCGGGCCCGAGACCGTCACCGAGCCGGTCGACGGCGGCATCGCCGAACTTGTGCCCGACCGCGAGCGCCCCCGCGCCTGGACGCTGCTGATCGACGGCGCCCCGCAGTCGCATGTCGACCTCGCGGACCCGGCCCATCTCACCTTCGCCTACCAGCGCAGACTCGGTCACTTCATCGACCTCGTCGCGCCCGCCGGCCGGCCGCTGCACGTCGTCCACCTCGGCGGCG
Source organism: Streptomyces sp. NPDC050433 (assembly GCF_044458565.1). NCBI lineage: Bacteria > Bacillati > Actinomycetota > Actinomycetes > Kitasatosporales > Streptomycetaceae > Streptomyces > Streptomyces sp. NPDC050433. Next base: position 65,206 of record NZ_JBITIB010000011.1, read on the forward strand.
GCGCCTTCACCCTCGCCCGTTACGTCGCGGCGACCCGCCCCCGGTCCACCCAGCAGATCGTGGAACTGGACGCGCCCCTCGTCCAACTCGTGCGCAGACAACTCCCGCTGGACCCGGCCGCCCGGATCCGGGTCCGCTCCATCGACGCGCGGGCCGGGCTCGCCAAGGTGCCCGACGGCTGGGCGGACCTGGTGATCACGGACGTCTTCGACGGAGCCCGCACCCCGGCGCATCTCACCAGCACCGAATTCCTCGCCGACGTACGGCGGGTGCTGACGCCCGGCGGTGGCTACGCGGCCAACCTCGCCGACGGACCCCCGCTCGCGCATCTGCGCTCCCAGATCGCCACGGCCGCCACCGTCTTCCCGCAGCTGGCGCTCGCCGCCGACCCCGCCGTACTGCGCGGCCGGCGTTTCGGCAACGCCGTACTCCTCGCCTCGGAACGGGAGTTGCCGGTGGCCGAGCTGACGCGCCGGGTCGCCGGCGATCCACATCCGGGGCGGGTGGAACACGGGCGCTCGCTCACGGACTTCACCGGCGGCGCGGCGCCCGTCACCGACGCGAACGCCAAGCCGTCACCCGAACCGCCGGCCGGCTCCTTCGACTGAACGCCCTTACCCGCCGGGGACTTACCGCTCGTCGATCTGCACCCGCGGCGCCGAGTCGTGCCAGGTGCAGAAGACCGAGATCTCCCGGTCGTCCCGAGTGAACGTCACCCGGATCCAGAAGTCCTGCTTCCACACCTGCATCTGCCAGCCGTCCTCCGGCGTCGCCGAGACCAACTCGCCCGCTTCGTCGCCGAGATCGAAGACGACCCGCCCGCCGTCCACCGGATAGCTCTTGACGTCGCTGTTCGCGGCGGGGTCCGCGCCCGGATCCGAAGGCGGCTTCCGCTCCGGCGATTCCGGTGATGTCGGCGATTTCGCGGGTCCGGTCGCCGACGGCTTGTCGTCCGTCGCCTCGGCGGACGGAGGGCGCGGGGACGACGACGGGGGCGAGGGCGGCGGGCTCGGCGGGCGGTGGGTCGAGGACGACTCCGGCCGGGCCTGCTGCGTGGTCGTGTTGTCCCCGGTGATCGGAAGCGCGCGCGGCCTGTCGTACACCGTGCCCACCACGACCGTGCGCACACCCCACCACGACAGCGTGACCGCCGCCCCTGTCGCGAGCGTCCACGCCATGGCATGTACGAGTCCTCTGCGCATCGGGGCCATACTGCACCACCCGCACGGCAGTTGTCCCTATGAGCCGAGATCCCCTCCGCGTTGCCGAACGGCGGACGCCGGGGCGTCCGGATGGCGTACGGTGCCGCCCATGCCAAGTGTGCTCGTGGTCGAGGACGACCAGTTCGTACGCTCCGCCCTCATCAGGCACTTGACCGATGCCTCCCACACCGTACGGAGCGTCGGTACCGCCCTGGAAGCGCTGCGCGAGGTCGCCCATTTCCGCTTCGACGTGGTCATCCTCGATCTCGGACTGCCCGATCTCGACGGGGCGGAGGCGCTGAAGATGCTGCGCGGGATCACGGACGTGCCGGTGATCATCGCCACGGCGCGGGACGACGAGGCGGAGATCGTACGGCTGTTGAACGACGGCGCCGACGACTACCTCACCAAACCGTTCTCGGTGGAGCATCTGTCGGCCCGGATGGCCGCCGTGCTGCGCCGCTCTCGCGCCACCGCCGCCGCCGACTCGCCCCCGCGCGTCATCCGGGTCGGCGGGCTCGCCATCGACCCGCTGCGCCGCCAGGCCGAACTCGACGGCGCCCCACTGGATCTGACGCGGCGTGAGTTCGACCTGCTCGCCTTCCTCGCCGGGCGGCCCGGTGTGGTCGTCGCGCGCAAGGAACTGCTCGCCGAGGTGTGGCGGCAGTCGTACGGCGACGACCAGACCATCGACGTCCATCTGTCCTGGCTGCGCAGGAAGTTGGGCGAGACGGCGGCCAGGCCCCGCTATCTGCACACCCTGCGCGGCGTCGGAGTGAAGCTGGAACCGCCGGTCCCTCGGGCGTCGGCCTCCGGCCCCGGCGGGCGCGAGCCCCTGTCATGAGATGGGCACTGGTCAGGGTCTCGCTCGCGGTCACCGCGATGGTCGTGCTCGCCTTCGCCGTCCCGCTCGCGCTCGTCATCAAGGAGATGGCCAAGGACCGGGCCTTCTCCAACGCCGAACGGCAGGCGGCGACCCTCGGCCCCGTGCTCTCCATCGCCCAGGGCCGCGATCAGCTGGAGTGGGCCGTCCGGTCCAGCCCCATCGGTGACACGGGACAGCTCGCCGTCCATGTGCCGGCCTCCGGCGAGGCGGGCAGCGTGCCCGTGGAGATCGGCACCCGCCGGGCCGCGCAGCGGGACCTGCGCGCCACCGAGCGGCTGGGCAGGGCCTCCATCGCCGAGGTCAGCGGCGGGTCCGCGCTCCTCCAGCCGATCGCGATCTCCACCGGAAAGATCGCCATCATCGAGGTGTTCGTCCCCGAGGACGAGGTCGTCAACGGCGTCGCCACCGCCTGGCTGGTCCTCGCGGGCGTGGGCACCGCGCTGATCGTGGGCTCGGTCGCCGTGGCCGACCGCCTCGGCGTACGGATGGTCCAGCCCGCCCAGCGGCTCGCGGGCGCCGCCCATGACCTGGGCGAGGGCCGACTCGGCGCCCGCGTCCCTACGAGTGGCCCGCCCGAGCTGCGGTCCGCGGCCGTCGCCTTCAACTCGATGGCCGACCAGGTGGTCCAACTCCTCGCCAACGAACGGGAACTGGCCGCCGACCTGTCGCACCGGCTGCGCACCCCGCTCACCGTGCTGCGCCTCAACGCCGCCTCGCTGGGTGAGAGTCCGGCCGCCGACCAGACGCGGGCGGCCGTCGCGCAGCTGGAACGCGAGGTCGACACCATCATCCGTACGGCCCGGAGGGCCAAGCCGCAGACCCGTGCGACGACACCCGGCGTGGGCTGCGACGTCTCCGAAGTCATCCGCGAGCGGATGGACTTCTGGTCGGCGCTGGCCGAGGACGAGGGCCGGAAGGTACGGCTGGCCGGGGTCGGCCGCCCGGTGCGCATACCGGTCGCCAGGCCCGAACTGGCCGCCGCCCTGGACGCGTTGCTCGGCAACGTCTTCCGGCACACCCCCGAGGGCACCGGCTTCGCCGTCGACGTCCACCACGCGGAGGAGGCCGTGATCGTCCTCGTCTCCGACGCGGGCCCCGGAATCGCGGACCCCGAGGCGGCCCTCGTACGCGGCAACAGCGGCGCCGGCGACGGCTCGACGGGGCTCGGGCTCGACATCGTGCGCCGGGTCGCCGAGTCGACCGGCGGAGACGTACGCATCGGGCGCTCCGTGCTCGGCGGCACGGAGGTACGGATCTGGATCGGGCTCGGCGGCAGGCGCTCCACACGGTCGGCCGGAGGCCGCCGCGGGAACCGGCCGCGCCGTCGGCCGGCCGCGCATTAATCCGCTCCCAACGGTTCCTTAAGGGCGCCTCAAGAACACCAACACCCGCCCGTTATCGGTGACTTGTCCGGACCGATGCGGCTAGCGTGCTTGCCGGAAGACCGTACGAACCGCATGGCTGCCGTCCCCCACCGGTCGCCACCCCGCCGCGTCCCGGCCGGCCACCGACCCCCCCCCCGGCCGGGACGCGCCCCGACGAACAGGCTGCTACTCCGGCGGGTCGGGCAGCACGCCCGTCTCGGTCAGCCGCGCGTACCAGCGGGCGCTGGACTTCGGCGTACGCGCCTGCGTCTCGTAGTCGACGTGCACCGCGCCGAAGCGCTTGCCGTAGCCCCGCTCCCACTCGAAGTTGTCCAGCAGCGACCAGAGGAAGTAGCCACGTACATCCGCCCCGTCGGCCATCGCACGGTGCGCCGCCGACAGATGACCGTGCAGGAAGCGGATCCGGTCCGGGTCGTGCACGACGCCTTCCGCGTCCGGCTTGTCGTCGTACGCCGCGCCGTTCTCGGTGATCACCAACGGCACGTCGGGCGCCTCGCGCGTGTAGCGCATCAGCACGTCGTACAGCCCGGTCGGATCGACCGACCAGCCCATCTCCGTGACCTCGCCCGGCGGCTGATGGAACGTCACGGACTCGGCGCCGGGCCAGGGGGACTTCTCGCCCGCGCCGTGGCTGTCGCGGCGCCCGGTGTCCGCGCCGGTGTCCGGCGAGGCCGACACCAGGTGCGGCGTGTAGTAGTTGATGCCCAGCCAGTCCAGCGGCTGGTTGATCGTCGCCGTGTCGTCCGCCTGCGCAAAGGACCAGTCGGTGATCCGCGCGGTGTCCTCGACCAGGTCGTCGGGGTACGCGCCCGCCAGCATCGGCCCGGTGAAGATCCGGTTCGCCAGCGCGTCGATACGGCGCCGGGCGTCCAGGTCCTCCGGCGACTGCGAACGGGCCCGCACCTGGGCGGCGTTGTGGCAGACGGTCACCTGGGCGCGCCTGGGCAGCACCGTCCGCAGGGCCTGAGTGGCCAGCCCGTGGCCGAGGTTGAGATGGTGCGCGGCCCGCAGAGCGAGCAGCGGATCCGTCCGGCCCGGCGCGTGCACACCGGAGGCGTAGCCCAGAAAGGCGCTGCACCAGGGCTCGTTGAGGGTCACCCAGCGGTCGACCCGGTCGCCGAGCGCGTCACCGAGGATCCGCGCGTACTCAGCGAACCTGAACGCCGTCTCGCGCACCGGCCAGCCGCCCGCCATCTCCAGATCGTGCGGAAGGTCCCAGTGGTAGAGGGTGAGGACGGGCCGGATGCCGCGCTCCAGCAGGTCGTCGACGAGCTTGCGGTAGAAGTCGAGACCGCGCTGCACGGCGGGGCCGCGCCCGATCGGCTGGACGCGCGACCACGAGACCGAGAAGCGGTACGCGTTCACCCCGAGGTCCGCCATGAGGCGCACGTCCTCGGCCCGGCGGTGGATGTGGTCGGCGGCGGTGTCACCGGTGTCGCCGTTCTCGACCTTGCCCGGTGTGTGGCTGAAGGTGTCCCAGATCGACGGGGTACGGCCGATCTCCCGCGCGCCGCCCTCGATCTGGTAGGCGGCGGTGGCGGTGCCCCATATGAAGTCGGACGGAAAGCTGAGGGACATGGGTGCGCTCCGGGTCGGGGAAGACGCGCGGTCAGCCCTTGACCGCGCCTGTCATGATGCCACCGACGATGTGCTTGCCGAAGATCACGAAGGCCGGCAGCAGCGGAAGCGTACCGAGCAGGGCACCGGCCATGATCACCGACTGGTCGGGAATGCAGCCGCGGCCGAGACCCGTGAGCGCGACCTGCACGGTCGGGTGGCCGTTCTGAGTGAGCGCGATGATCGGCCACATGGGAGCGCTCCCACTCAGTGGTCGAGCGTCCCCGCTCACAGGGAAGGTGTCAAGGAAGTCAGCCGGCGTCGTGGGAGTCGTGGGTGGGCTCCGCCGTCTCGGGCCGGGGGGCCGCCAGGCTGGCGAGGAGCCTGAGCCGGTCTTCGGAGGTGGTGCCCGGTTCGGCGATGTAGATGGTCAGGTCGTGCACCGCCCGGTGGGACATCGGCAGGTCCAGGGAGTGATAGGTCAGCTCCAGCCGGCCGACCTCGTGGTGCCACAGCCGCTTCACGCCGTCGTGACGGATCCGGATGTCGTGCGAGGCCCACCGGTGGCGGAACTCGGGACTGAGCGTCGACAGGTCGCCGACGAGTTCGCGCAGGGCCCGGTCGTGGGGTTCACGCCCGGCCTCCGCGCGCAGGAGCGCGGCGGCGGCGACGGCCGCGGCGTCCCAGTCGACGAAGAAGTCGTGGGAGCCCGGATCCAGGAAGATGTAGCGGGCGATGTTGGCACGGCCGTGCTTGTCGGTGGTCTCGCTCGCGTACACCGGCGCGTGCAGGGCGCGGGCCAGCGGGTTCGCGGCGACGATGTCCTGACGTCCGTTGCGTACGAACGCGGCGGCCATCGTCATGGAGTCGAGCATCCACTGGATACGCGGCGGGGCCTCGACATCCTTGCGGCGGGACGGCGCACGGTGGGCGGGCCGGGCCGCCCGCGCCAGGTCGAACAGGTAGGTGCGTTCGTCGTCGTCCAGTCGCAGCGCCCGGCCGACCGCGTCGAGGACGTCTTCGGACACCCCGCCGATGTGGCCCTTCTCCAGCCGCGTGTACCACTCCGTGCTCACCCCCGCGAGGACGGCGACCTCCTCACGCCGTAGCCCCGGAACCCGGCGCCGGCCGCTGGTGGGCAGCCCGACCTCCTCCGGGGTGATCTTCGCGCGTCTGCTGGCGAGGAAATCCCGGATCTCGGTGCGGTTGTCGGGTGGCTGGTCCATGCCATCAACGGTAACCACCTGCCGCCGACGAGGGAGGTTGAGGTTATACCCCCCATAAACGCGACCTTCCCCATGCGTGGCGAGGGGAGTTCCGTGGGGGTCGACCGCCGCCGTGCGGCAATCCGGCACGGTACGACCCCTTGGAGAACATCTCATGCGCGCGACCCTCATGTACGGCGCCGGCGACGTCCGAGTCCAGGACGTCCCGGACTCCGTCATCAAGCACCCCACCGACGCCCTCGTCCGCGTCACCGCCTCCTGCGTCTGCGGCAGCGACCTGTGGCCGTACGCGTCGATGTCCCCCGCGGACGGCCCCGTGCGGATGGGACACGAGTTCATCGGCGTCGTCGAGGACACCGGATCCGAGGTGACGACCCTCAGGCGCGGGGACCTCGTCGTCGCCCCCTTCGCCATCTCGGACAACACCTGCGCGTTCTGCCGCGAGGGCCTGCACACGTCCTGTGCCCACCCGCAGGCGGGCTTCTGGGACGGCGAGCCGGAAGAGGGCGGCCAGTCGGAAGCCGTCCGTGTGCCACTGGCCGACGGCACCCTCGTCAAGCTCCCCGTCGCGGCGGACTCCGCCCTCATCCCGTCCCTGCTGACGCTGTCGGACGTCTTCGGCACCGGCTACCACGCCGCCGTGATGGGCGGCGTGAACGAGCGCACGCGCGTCACCGTGATCGGTGACGGCGCCGTCGGTCTGCTGGCGGTGCTGTCCGCCAGGCGGCTGGGCGCCGAACAGATCATCCTGATGGGCCGCCACCAGGAACGTACCGACCTCGGCCGCGAGTTCGGCGCCACCGACGTCGTCTCCGCGAGGGGCGAGGAGGGCATCGAGGCGGTCCGCGAACTCAGCGGCGGACACGGCACGCACGTGGTCCTCGAAGCCGTCGGGAACATGCCCGCCTACGAGCAGGCCCTCGGCATCACCCGCCCTGGCGGCGTCATCAGCCGCGTCGGCGTCCCGCAGTACGAGGCGGCACCGATCGGCTTCGGCAGCCTCTTCGGCCCCAACCTCCGCCTGGCGGGCGGCCCCGCACCGGTCCGCGCCTACATCGAGGAACTGATGCCCGACATCCTCGACGGCACCATCGAGCCGGGGAAGGTCTTCGACGCCACGACCGACCTCGACGGCGTCCCGGCCGGCTACCAGGCCATGGCCGACCGCAAGACCCTCAAGCTCCTCGCCAAGCCCTGACGCCGAAGCCCCCGACCTCGAACAACGAGGCGGGGGCTTTCATGACCAAGGCCGGACCTGTTCTTCCAGGTCCGGCCTTGATCATTCAGGGTGAGTAACGGGACTTGAACCCGCGACATCCTGGACCACAACCAGGTGCTCTACCAGCTGAGCTATACCCACCATGCCCGGTCAATCCTGTGCCCGACCGGCCGAGAAAAAGTGTACAGGGTCCGCGAGGGTGCTCGCTCACGAGTTATGGCGGGCCCTGTGGGGCGTGTGTCTCACAGCACGTGCTTCGCCGCGATCGTCTTCGCCGTGTCCGAGTCCGGGCCGGGCTGCGGCACGAAGACCGCCTCGCGGTAGTAGCGCAGCTCCGCGATGGATTCACGGATGTCCGCCAGCGCCCGGTGATTGCCGCCCTTCTCGGGGCTGTTGAAGTAGGCGCGCGGGTACCAGCGGCGTGCCAGCTCCTTGATCGACGAGACGTCGACGATCCGGTAGTGGAGATAACCCTCCAGCTCCGGCATGTCCCGCAGCAGGAAGCCGCGGTCGGTGCCGACCGTGTTTCCGCACAGCGGCGCCTTCCCCGGCTCCCTGACATGCTCGCGTACGTACGCCAGCACCCGCTCCTCGGCCTCGGCCAGGGTGCTGCCGTCGGCCAGCTCGTCGAGCAGGCCCGAGGCGGTGTGCATCTGCCGTACCACCTCGGGCATGGTCTTCAGCGCCGCGTCCGGAGGACGTACGACGATGTCGACCCCTTCGCCGAGCACGTTCAGCTCCGAGTCGGTGACCAGCGCGGCCACCTCGATGAGTGCGTCGTCCGTCAGCGAGAGCCCGGTCATCTCGCAGTCGATCCACACCATTCGATCGTTCATGCGCCTTACCCTACGGTGCGCTCCGCTGACCGGGCAGGCTCGGGCGGCCCTGACCTGAGGCGAAGGCCTCCGAGTAGGGTCTGACCGGCTCCGGCACCGACGACGAGGCCGTCGCGGAACCGGACGGGGCGGCAGCCGCCGCCCTCCGGGCCTGCGGGGAGGTCTGCGTCGGTACGACCGGCTCCACCGGCGCCGACCCGAGCTGGTCCCCGTGCGGACGGCGGGCCCGGTAGGCGGCCCGGTACGCGGCGGGGGACGAGCCCAGCTGGCGCCGGAAGTGCCCGCGCAGCGCCACCGGCGAGCGGAAGCCGCAGCGGCCGGCGACCTCGTCGACCGAGTAGTCGGAGGTCTCCAGCAGCCGCTGCGCCTGGAGCACGCGCTGCGTGATCAGCCACTGGAGCGGCGCGCTGCCGGTGAGCGAACGGAAGCGGCGGTCGAACGTCCTGCGGCTCATATAGGCGCGGGCCGCCAGAGTCTCCACGTCGAACTGCTCGTGCAGATGCTCCAGTGCCCAGGCCACGACCTCGGCGAGCGGGTCGGAGCCGATTTCCTCTGGTAAAGACCTGTCCAGATAGCGCTCCTGACCGCCACTGCGACGCGGCGGGACGACGAGCCTGCGCGCCAGTGCCCCGGCGGCCTCGGTCCCGTGATCCGTACGCACTATGTGCAAGCACAAATCAATCCCGGCCGCTGTCCCCGCCGACGTGAGCACATCGCCGTCGTCGACGAACAGTTCACGCGGATCCACATGGACGGACGGATATCGCTTGGCCAGCGTCGGCGCGTACATCCAGTGCGTCGTCGCCGGGCGGCCGTCCAGCAGACCGGCCGCGGCGAGCACGAACGCGCCGGTGCACAGTCCGACGATCCGGGCGCCCTCCTCGTGCGCTCGGCGCAGCGCGTCGAGCGCCTCGGGCGGTGGCGGCGAGGTGATCGACCGCCAGGCGGGGACGACGACCGTGCCCGCTCTGCCGATCGCCTCCAGGCCGTACGGCGTGGTGAGTTCGAGCCCGCCGGTGGTGCGGAGCGGGCCGTCCTCCCCACCGCACACGAGCAGCCGATACCGCGGAACCCCGGCGTCCTGGCGGTCGATGCCGAACACGGAGAGCGGAATGGAGCTCTCGAAGATGGGCCCACCACTGAACAGCAGCACAGCGACGACTTCTCGGCGGCGGCGACCGGAAAGCTTTCGTGCTGACTCCGGTGCGGCAATGGAGTCCTGGCTCATGGCGCTAAGCCCCCCTCGGTGTTCGCGTCTCCCCGTTCGTGTCGGGTCTTTCGCTCCTGCACGATTCCCCTCGGTTTTGCACGGGACCCCACTCTTCGATACTCATGATCGAATCTACTGTGTCCCGTGGTGCCGGCGTGACAAGTTCTCCATCCGCCGCTATGTCGACAAGGCAACCTGGCGCGAAGCATTCGATCACGAAGCGTTCCACCCTCGCGGCTCACAGGGAAGTACGCCTGGCGCGCATGGCCCGTCCCCGTAGGCTCTTCGCGGCCGGAAAGGGCCTCTCTGCCCTGGTGACAAGGGGGTTGGCAGGCCATTTCGCCAAGGATGGGTCGCAGGGGTGAAGTTGGCTGAAAACTTACGGGTGTGCGGACCCGGAAGAGTCAGTCTCCCGGCGCGCTTCTGTTAGGCGTACGCGCGCCTCGATGCGCCCCCTGGGGCCTGGCGTTACCCGCCGTACGTTGGGCACAGAGCGACTGCTCCGAGCGGCGCAGAAGCAGCCGGCAGACCGCCGTCACGGCGACAAGCGCCAGCGCGGGTCCGGCGGCCCCGCCGACGGACGTGCCGCACACGACAAGAACCACCGGTACGAGAAGGCAACTGAACGCGGCCCAGCGAACCACATCGCTCACGGAGTCGGCGGATGCGACTGGCGCGGCAGGTGTGGCAGAGGCGGCAGAGGTGTCAGTCGCGACAGATGTTGCGGACGCGTCCGGTGCGGCCGACGCGGACTCCGGTCCCGAGGGGGAGGCGTGGTGATGCGGTCGTACGGACACGTGAGCTCCCTGGTGACGGGGGTGGCTGTGTGACTGGGGTGACTGCGTCGACGACGGGGGACCCATGATCAACGAAGCGCCCGACCGTCCGGTCACGTACCACCCCCCGGCTGGCCCGCCCTCTCACGTCCCTGTGTACCGGCCATCCGGCGTTGCGATCCCCGACGGGCTCGGGCATGCTCCCCCAGGACGTCGCGTCCGCGGCGACGGCCCCTGGGCGGAAAAGAGGAGTGTCGCCGTACTCTGGGGGGTAAGGGGTTGGGAAGATGATTCCCAGACACAGCTCCGTTGCCCCGTCAATTGTTGCTCCTTCACACAAGGACCTTCCTCGCCGAGACATCGATGGCCGGTCACGAAATCCCCGAACCCGCTGACCGCGAGCAGTTGACCGACCCCGCGTCGGACCTGCAAGCGGCGGAAGAGACGCGCCCCTCCTGCGATCCCGCCTTCCGGCACGGAGTGGTCGTGGGCTTCGACGGCTCGACATCGAGCGAGCGCGCCCTCGCGTACGCCATCGGAATGGCCCGCCGGCTCGGCTCGGCGCTGATCATCGTGCATGTGGCCAACAGACTGCCCACCACCGTCTGGGCGGGCTGCGAGCCCCCGGTCTTCGTGGACGTCCCGGACCACCGCACCGAAGTACTCGGTCTCGAACTCGCCTGCGCCGACTATCTGTCCGAGGTGCCGTGGATCCTCGTCGAGCGCGGCGGCGACATCTGCCACGAACTCGAAGAGGTCGGCGAGGAGTACTCGGCCGACGCGATCGTCGTCGGCTCCACGCACGGCATCGTCGGACGCATCTTCGGCACGGTGGCGGGCCGGCTGGCACGACGGGCCCAACGGCCCGTCGTGGTCATCCCGTAGGGCCGGCAGCTCTGTCCGGTGTCGGCGTCTCCTATTCCACCGTCACGGACTTGGCGAGGTTACGCGGCTTGTCGATGTCCCGGCCCAGCGCCAACGCCGTGTGATAGGCGAGCAGTTGAAGCGGGATGCCCATCAGGATCGGGTCCAGCTCCGTCTCGTTCTTCGGCACCACGATCGTCTGGTCGGCCTTCGGCTGCTCCTGGTGCGCGACCGCCAGGATCCGGCCGCTGCGCGCCTTGATCTCCTCCAGCGCCGCGCGGTTCTTCTCCAGCAGGTCGTCGTCCGGCACGATCGCCACCGTCGGCAGCGCCGGCTCGATGAGCGCGAGCGGGCCGTGCTTCAATTCCGAGGCGGGATAGGCCTCGGCGTGGATGTACGAGATCTCCTTGAGCTTCAACGAGGCCTCAAGCGCCACCGGATAGCCGCGCACCCGGCCGATGAACATCATCGACTTCGCGTCCGCGTACTCCTCCGCCACCTTCTTGATGTCCGCCTCGGACTCAAGGATCTCCGCGATCTGTTCGGGCAGCCTGCGCAGCCCCGCGATGATCCGCTTGCCGTCGGCGACCGACAGATCGCGGATCCGGCCCAGATGCAGCGCGAGCAGCGCGAAGGAGACCACCGTGTTGGTGAAGCACTTGGTGGAGACGACGCAGACCTCGGGGCCCGCGTGCACGTACACGCCGCCGTCGGTCTCGCGGGCGATCGCCGAGCCGACGACATTGACCACGCCGAGCACCCGCGCGCCCTTGCGCTTGAGTTCCTGCACGGCGGCCAGCACGTCGTACGTCTCGCCCGACTGCGACACGGCGATGTAGAGCGTGTCGGGGTCCACGACCGGGTTGCGGTAACGGAATTCGGACGCGGGCTCGGCGTCCGCCGGGATCCGCGCCAGCGACTCGATCAGCCCGGCGCCGATGAGACCGGCGTGGTACGAGGTGCCGCAGCCGAGGATCTTGATGCGCCGCACCCCGCGCGCCTCGCGCGCGTCCAGATTCAGGCCGCCCAGGTGCACGGTCGAGAACCGGTCGTCGATCCGGCCGCGCAGCACCCGGTCCACGGCCTCGGGCTGCTCGGAGATCTCCTTGTGCATGTACGTGTCATGGCCGCCCATGTCGTACGACTCGGCCTCCCACTCCACGGTGGTCGGCGTGGCCGAGGTGCGCGAGCCCTCGGTGGTGTACGTACGGAAGTCGTCGGCCTTGATGGTGGCCATCTCGCCGTCGTCGAGCGTGACGACCTGGCGGGTGTGGGAGACCAGCGCGGCGACGTCGGACGCGACGAACATCTCCTTCTCGCCGATGCCGAGGACGACGGGCGAGCCGTTGCGGGCGACGACGATACGGTCCGCGAAGTCGGCGTGCAGGACGGCGATGCCGTACGTGCCCTCCACCAGCTTCAGCGACTGGCGGACCTTCTCCTCCAGCGTCTCGGCCTGCGAGCGCGCGATGAGATGGGTCAGGACCTCGGTGTCGGTCTCGGAGAGGAACACGACACCGTCGGCCTCCAGCTTCAGGCGCAGCTCGGTGGCGTTGTCGATGATGCCGTTGTGGACGAGGGCGACCTTGTTCTCGGGGTCGAGGTGCGGGTGAGCGTTCTCGTCGCTCGGGGCGCCGTGGGTGGCCCAGCGGGTGTGCGCGATACCGGTGGTGCCGGCGAAGCGCTTGGGGACGCGGGACTCCAGCTCGCGGACCCGGCCCTTGGCCTTGACCATCTTCAGGGCAGCCGGCTTGCCCGCCGTCGCCTTGCCGGTGATGACCAGGCCTGCGGAGTCGTAACCCCGGTACTCCAGCCGCTGTAGGCCCTCAAGCAGCAGGGGAGCCACGTCACGCCTGCCGATGTAACCGACGATTCCGCACATATCGGTCTCTGCCTCTCCGTCATCCGTCAATGTTCAGTGGTACCGCTGCTCGGCTCAGCCGTAGACGATGCGCCGGAGCTGTCTGAGGGACAGCTCCGGCGGCGCCACCGCGCGGTGCGGCAGCTCGGCCGCGATCCGCTCGAAGATCTCCGGGTTCGCGGCGCCGCCGGCCTGTAGCTCGCGGTGCCTGCGCCGGACGAACTCCTCGGTGGTCTCGTCGAAGTACGCCAGAACGTCCAGGATCACCCGGACCGCCTCGCCGCGCGGGAGCGCGGTGCTGCGGACCAGATGGTCGACGAGGTCGTCGTGGGACGAGGGTGAACGGCGTTCGAGCACCCGTAGATACTGCGGGTGCGCGGGACTGTTTGCAAGAATTCTGCCCGATTCCGGGCAGAAGTGTCCATGATCTCCGTCCGGACCCTACTCAGAGGCGCTTCAGTACGGCCTGCTTGGCGGTAGTGAACTCCTCCTCCGTGAGGATCCCGGCCAGATGCAGTTCGCCCAGCTCACGGAGCCTGCGCAGCAGCGCGTCATGATCGTCGCCACTCGCCGCCGCGGGGGCGGAGGCGGGCGCGGGTACAGGCGCGGCGGCCTCGGCGGTCTTGGTGAGGAGCTCCGGCGCGGCGTGCGGGTGCGGCAGCCGGGCCACCACGGCCGCGGCGACCAGCGCCATCAGCGGGTCCTTCCGGAAGCCGTACAGCTCCACGGCGTGCGGGTCGTGCTTGGGCGCCGGGGGATTGCCCTTGGCGACCCGGAAGACCGTGGTGGGTTGGCACCAGCTGACCGGTGCCGACCCGGTGAAGGGCGCGGTCGCGCAGTACTGGGGCTACGACGCCACGGGCGCCGCCGAGCGCGCACAGGTCGCCGAGGCGACCAAGGCCGGCACGAAGCTGATCCTGTCGCCGGCCGACCGCGTCTATCTCGACATGAAGTACGACCGGAACACCGACCTGGGCCAGACGTGGGCCGGTCTGGTGGAGGTGGACCGTTCGTACGACTGGGATCCGGCGGCCTATCTCGCCGACGCCGGGGTCGATCCCGGCGCGGTGCTGGGCGTCGAGGCGCCGCTCTGGTCGGAGACCCTGTCGACCAGCGACCACATCGAGAAGATGGCGTTCCCGAGGTTGCCCGGTGTCGCGGAGCCCGGCTGGTCCCCGCAGTCGGCGCGGGACTGGGACACGTACAAGCAGCGGCTGGCGGCGCAGGGGCCGCGGCTGACGGCTCTGGGGATCGACTACTACCGCTCGCCGGTGGTGCCGTGGCCCGCCGAGTGAGCGCGTCCGGGTGAGCCGGCGGCCGGTTCCCGGAGCCGACGCGGCGACGGGCTGGTGACGGGCTTCGGTAGGGTGCCGCGCATGTCTGTGAACATCCATCTCGCGCTGTGCGTCGACAAGCTCGACTCCCTGGACCAGGCCGTGGCCGTCAGGGCGGCACTGGCGGAGGTCCTGCGGGAGCACGGAATCGCCAACGAGGTCAGTCTCCGGAAGTTCCGGGAGCCGATATCCGTGAAGGTGACGACAGGCAGGTGGCCGTTGAGCGTCCGGGGTTTCGGGAAGTGGAGCACCGCGTTCGAGCGCGACGTCACGCAGGCGGTCCACGGTGCCGTGCCGACGGCCGCGATCGGCGTGGAGTGGGGTTACCCGGACGGCTACTAGTCCTCGCAGTGGCTCAACGGACTTGCGCTGCCGGGTGGTTGAGTCCGGCGGCGTGAGTACCGGTACTCACGCCGCCTCCGGTGCCGCAGGTGACCATGAGGGGCATCGCTCGTCATCCCTCCCGGAGGCCCCTCATGCTCAGCCGTACAGCCGCCGCACTGGTGCCGTGCTTCGGACGGCTCACGGTCACGCTGGACGCGGACGCCGAGTTGGCGTCCGGGAGCATCGTCGTCGCGAACCACACGTCGCTCAGCGACCCGGCGATCGTGCTCGCCGCGCTGCACCGGCTGGGCGTCGAGCCGGTGGTGATGGCGGCGGCGGGGCTCTGGCGCGTACCGCTCCTCGGGCGGGCGCTCACCCGTGGCGGCCATGTCCCCGTCCGCCGCGCGGATCCACGCGCCGCCGCCTGCCTCCAGGACGCCGCCGCCGCGCTCGCGCGTGGCCGGCTCGTCCTCATCTACGGCGAGGGCGGCATACCGGACTTCGAGTGCGCCACCGAGACGCCTCCCCACCCGTTCCGCAGCGGCCTGGCCCGCCTCGCCGCCGCCACCGGTGCGCCGGTCGTCCCTCTCGGGCAGACCGGGGCCAGGCGCCTGATGCCGGGCGGTGGCCTCGCGGGGCTCGCGGGGCTGGCCGGCGCGCCGCTGCGCCGCCCGGCCCTGCGGGTGCACATCGGCGCGCCGGTGCGGCTGACGGGCGATCTGCCGACCGCCACCGGCCAGGCCCATCGCGCGGTCACCGCCGCGTGGCGTACGGCGATGCACGCCGGGCGGGCCCCGGCCCCGGCGGTGGGGGCGACCGTCTGACCGGCTACCCGCCCGTCACCGCTTCCTCCCGCAGCTGCTCCTCGCTCAGGCCCCGCCGCCAGTAGCCGACGAACGTCACGTGCCGGCGGTCCAGTCGGCGCTCCCGTACCAGGTGGCGGCGCAGCTCCTTCACTGTCCCCGCCTCGCCCGCGAGCCACGCGTACGGGGCGTCGCCGGGCAACTCGGCCGCGCGTACCGCCTCCACGGCCGAGGGCGCGTCCTCGTCGCGCGCCAGCCAGTGGACGGTGGCGTCGGCCGCCGTCCGCAGCTCCATCCGGTCGGCGGCGCACGGCACGTCGAGCCACACCCGCGTCTTCGTCCCGGCGGGCAGCCACTCCAGGATCGCCGCGGCGGCGGGCAGGGAGGTCTCGTCGGCCCAGATCAGTACGGAGTCGGTGCCGGCCGGGGGCCGGAAGCGGACCGCCGTGTTGTCCGCGACGGCCGGCCCGAGGACGAGCACGCGGTCGCCGGGGGCCGCGTCGCCCGCCCAGCGGCAGGCCGGGCCACCGTCCGGGTGCAGGGCGAAGTCGATGTCCAGCTCGTCCGGTTCGTAACGCTGTTCGCGCACCGTGTACGAGCGCATCACGGCCCGTACGTCGTCCGGCAGCGCCCGCCAGGCCGCCCACCAGCCGTCGCCCTCCTCGACGGGGACGACGGGCTCTTCCTGCCCTGGCAGCGGCAGGAAGAGCGACAGGCTCTGGTCGCGCCCGCCGGCGGCGAAGCCGGTGAGGCCGGCGGGGCAGGTGGCTCCTGCAGGGCCGGCGCCGCCGAAGGTGACGCGGACGAGTGACGGCACCAGCCGCCGTACGCGTACGACCTGAAGGGCGAAGAAACGGAACGGAGCGCTGTCGGCCGCCGCCCCGGGCGTCGCGGTCGGCATCGGTCAGGCGACCTTCCTGGCCTTCTCGATGGCCGCGGCCAGATCGTCGAGGACCGGTGCGCACTTGTCGTACGAGTAGATGGGCTCCGTGACGCGCGGGACGACCTGACCGGCCTTGACGGCGGGCAGCTGCGCCCATGTCGGCTTGGACGTGAGGGCGTCCGGCTGGAGGGCGGAGGAACGGTTGTCCATCATGATGATGTCGGCCGGGTACTTGTCGATGTTCTCCCAGCTCAACTCCTCGAAGAAGCCCTGCGCGTTCACCTTCGGCTCGACGAACTTCACCCCCAGCTCCTGGAAGTAGAGGGTGTCGGCGGACGTCTTGGCGAGCGAGACGTAGAACAGGTCCTGGCTGGCCGAGCCGACCATCACCGTGATGTCCGGCCTGGACTTGGCAGCCGCCCGCAGCCGGCCGGCCGCCTTCTCGAACCTGGCCTTGGCGTCGGTGACCTTCGCGGCCTTCAGGTCCGCGCCCAGGGACTCGGCGAGGTCGGCGTGCCGCTGGATCGCCTTGGGCACGGTGGTCTCCGCCGCCCAGAGCGCCACGCTGGGGGCCAACTTGAGGATCTTGTCCTTGGACTGCTCCGGGACGTACCAGAGTTCGCCCTCGACCCACTGGGTGGTGACGAGCAGGTCCGGTGCGAGCGCCGCGTACTTCTCGACGTTGAACTCGCCCCATACGTTGCCGAGTATCTCGACCTTGGTGACATCGAGGTCGCCCGCCTGGATGTCCGGCTTGCCGCCCTTGGTGGTGGTCGGCCCGAAGACACCCTTGACCTCGATCCCGTAGTCGTGGAGCGCGGCGGCGGTGCCGGTGAAGGCGACGATGCTCTTCGGGACGCTGTCGGCCTTGGCGGTCTCGCCGCGGTCGTCCTTGAAGGACCAGGGCCCCGCCTTCGCGTCGCCGCCGTCGCCCTCGCCGGGGCCTCCCTTGCCGTCGTCGCTTCCGCAGGCGGCGAGCGCGACGCCGAGACCGACGGCACCACCGGCGGCGAGGACGCCGCGGCGGGTGAGGGCTGAGCTGAGGGCGTTGGGCATGTCGATGTCCGCTTTCGTACGCGCCGGGGACCGGCCGATGGGTAAGTCCAGGTAGGTTAGCCTAACCTTGCTTACCAGTACGTACTGGTGCACCGATGCCTCTGGGGTGCGGGGTTTCCGGGGTGCGGGTTCGTTGGCCGGGGGCGGGGTGCGGGGCCTTCGGAGGGGTATGTCCGGACGGCGTGATTTACGGCGCGTGCAGGGTTCGTTGGATCCGCTGACCCTTCTTTTTCACGCGCCACAAATCAGCCTGAGTGTCCGGACACACCCCTCCTGCGGCCCGCCCCCCTCAGGCCGGTGGGGGATCCGTACCAGCACCCCGTCGCTCCGGTCCGCGCGGAGGAAGGGGGACGCGCAGGGGTCGTGGTCGGACACTCAGGCTGATTTGTGGCGTGTGGAAAGCCCGGTTCCCTCGGGGCCAACGAGCGTTGCACGCGCCGTAAATCATGCCGTCCGGGCATGACCCCGGAGCGGCACCCGGCAACCACCGCAACCACCCAGCCCGTCCGGCGATTGAGGACGGACCGGTCAGCACGAGGACCCAGGTCGTACCAACCCGGCAACCCAACCAGCGCGCCGCAGGCGCACCCGCTACAGGCCCAGCTCCCGTGCGATCAGCATGCGTTGGACCTCGCTCGTGCCCTCGCCGATCTCCAGAATCTTGGAGTCGCGCCACATGCGGGCCACCGGGTACTCGTTCATGAAGCCGTAGCCGCCGTGGATCTGGGTGGCCTCGCGGGCGTTGTCCACCGCCACCGTGGACGAGTAGAGCTTCGCCAGCGCGGCCTCCTTCTTGAAGGGCTCGCCGTGGACCAGGCGGGACGCCGCGTCGCGCCAGGAGAGGCGGGACATGTGGGCCCGCATCTCCATGTCGGCGATCTTGAACTGGATGGCCTGGTTCGAGCCGATCGGGCGGCCGAAGGCGTGCCGCTCCTTCGCGTACTTCACCGACTCGTCGACGCAGCCCTGCGCCAGGCCCGTGGCCAGCGCGGAGATCGCGATGCGGCCCTCGTCCAGGATGCGAAGGAACTGGGCGTAACCCCGCCCTTCCGTGCCGACCAGGTTCGTCACGGGGACGCGGACGTCGGAGAAGGACAGCTCGCGGGTGTCCGACGCGTTCCAGCCGACCTTCGAGTACGGGGCCGCGACCGTGAAGCCGGGGGTGCCGGACGGGACGATGATCGAGGAGATCGCCGGGCTGCCGTCCTCCTTGCGGCTGGTGACCGCCGTGACCGTGACCAGGCCGGTGATGTCGGTGCCCGAGTTGGTGATGAAGCACTTCGAGCCGTTGATGACCCACTCGTCGCCGTCCCGTACGGCCGTGGTGCGTGTGCCGCCCGCGTCCGAGCCCGCCTCGGGCTCCGTCAGGCCGAACGCGCCCAGGATCTCCCCCGAGCACAGCCGCGGCAGCCACTCCCGCTTCTGCTCCTCCGTACCGAAGAGGTGCAGCGGCATCGCGCCGAGCGAGACGCCCGCTTCCAGGGTGATGGCCACCGAGGAGTCGACGCGGGCCAGCTCCTCCAGGGCGATGCCGAGCGCCATGTAGTCGCCGCCCATGCCGCCGTACTCCTCCGGGAAGGGCAGGCCGAACAGGCCCATCCGGCCCATCTCGCGCACGATCTCGTACGGGAACTCGTGCCGCTCGTAGAAGTCGCCGATCTTGGGTGCGACGACGTCCTGCGCGAACGCCTCGACGGTGCGGCGCAGTTCCTCGTGCTCGGCGGAGAGCCGGTGGTCCAGGGACATGGCTAGGACTCCTTGTGGGAGAGGGCGCTTACGGTGCGGGAAGGGCTGGGCCGCCCCAGCTGTTCGGCCATCCACACGCTGGTGGCGGTGAGCAGGCCGAGATCGACCCCGGTGTGGATACCGAGGCCCTGCAACATCCACAGGAGGTCTTCCGTGGCGAGATTCCCCGTGGCGCTCTTCGCGAACGGGCAGCCGCCCAGGCCGCCCGCCGACGCGTCGACGGTGGTCACCCCGTGCTGGAGCGCGGCGAAGGTGTTGGCGAGCGCCTGGCCGTACGTGTCGTGGAAGTGCACCCCGATCTTCGAGACGTGCACGCCTTCCTCGATGAGTGTGGCGAGCAGGCTCTGCACATGGCCGGGGGTCGCCACACCGATCGTGTCGCCGAGACTCACCTCGTCGCAGCCCATGTCGACGAGGGTCCTGACGATCCGGGCGACCTGGTCGACGGGGACCGGCCCCTCCCACGGGTCGCCGAAGCACATCGAGAGATAGCCCCGGACATGGAGCCGTTCGTCGCGGGCGCGGGCGACGACCGGCTCGAACATGGCGAGGGACTCGTCCAGGCTCCGGTTCAGATTGGCCTTGGCGAAGGACTCGGTCGCGCTGGCGAAGACGGCCACCTGACGGACGCCGAGGGCCAGCGCCCGGTCGAGGCCGCGGTCGTTCGGCACGAGGACGGGCAGCCGTACGTTCTCCAGGTCCCGCACCATCGGGAACAGCCGCTCGGCGTCGGCCAGTTGGGGTACCCACTTGGGGTGGACGAAGCTGGTCGCCTCGATGGTGGTGAGCCCGGCGGCGGCGAGGCGGTGGATGAACTCCGCCTTGATCTCCGTAGGGACGATCGTCGCCTCGTTCTGGAGGCCGTCGCGCGCACCCACCTCATGGATACGGATCCGGGTCGGCAGGCCCTCGTCCATCACGGTCATCGGGAGCGTCATTTCTCCTCCTCGGGAGCCGTGGCCGGGGCGACGACCGCCAGCACCTGGTCCATGGCGACGGTGGAGCCCGCCGTGACATCCAGCTCCGTGACCGTGCCGTCGTGCGGGGCGGAGACGACGTGCTCCATCTTCATGGCCTCGACCACCAACAGGCCCTGGCCCGCCACCACTTCGTCCCCGACCGCCACCTTGACGACGGTGACCGTGCCGGGCATCGGGGCCGTGAGCGCGTCGAGGCCGCCGGCGCCGGCGGCGCCGAGCAGCGCCGCCTCGACCGGATCGTGGTCCTGTACGTGCCAGCTGTCGCCGTCCCTGCCGAGCCAGTCGTCCGCCCGGTGGAACGTATGTGTCATCCCGTCCACCGTGACCGTCACCCGGCCGGGCTCCACATGCGAGGGGCCGCTGCCGAGCAGGCGGTGAGTGACGGGTTCATGTCCCGCCACGCGCAGATGGTGGGTGACCGGCACGGTCATGCCGCCCATCCGCCAGCCGTTCGGTACGGAGAAGGGGTCGGTCCAGCCGCTGGTGGGGGCGGGGGCCAGGGCCGACTCCCGTACCGCCGCCGCCGCTTCGTACACCTCCGGCGGCACCTCCGCCGGCACCAGCGAGTCCGCGTCCCGCTCCACCAGCCCCGTGTCCAGCTCGCCCGCCACCACGGCGGGGTGGGCCAGCAGCCTCCGTAGGAAGCCGGCGTTCGTCGGGACGCCCAGCGTCACCGTCTCCGCCAGGGCCGACCGCAGCCTGCGCAGCGCCGTCGCGCGGTCCGGGGCGTGCACGATCACCTTCGACAGCATCGGGTCGTACAGGCTCCCGACCTCCGTGCCCTCGCTCAGGCCCGAGTCGGTGCGCACGCCGTCGCCCTGCGGTTCGCACAGCGACAGCACCCGGCCGCCCGAGGGCAGGAAGCCGCGCGCGGGGTCCTCCGCGCAGACGCGGGCCTCGATCGCGTGCCCGGTGAGCGTGATGTCCTCCTGGGTGAACGGGAGCCGTTCACCGGCGGCGACGCGCACCTGCCACTCGACCAGGTCCAGGCCGGTGACCAGCTCGGTGACGGGATGCTCCACCTGGAGGCGGGTGTTCATCTCCATGAAGAAGTACGAGGCCGGGTCGTCACCCGGCACGATGAACTCGACCGTCCCCGCGCCCCGGTAGCCGCAGGAGCGTGCCGCCTGGACGGCCGCCTCGCCCATCGCCGCGCGCGTCTTGTCGTCCAGCAGGACGGACGGCGCCTCCTCGATGATCTTCTGGTGGCGGCGCTGCAACGAGCACTCGCGCTCGCCGAGATGGACCACATTGCCGTGTCCGTCGGCCAGCACCTGGATCTCGATGTGGCGCGGCCGGTCGATCCACCGCTCGACCAGGAGCGTGTCGTCGCCGAAGGACGCGCGGGCCTCGCGCCGGGCCGCCGCGATCTCGTCCCGCAGGGCCGACTCCAGGCGGGTGAGCCGCATGCCCTTGCCGCCGCCGCCCGCCGACGGCTTCAGCAGCACCGGCATCCCGATCTCCCTGGCCGCGTCGGCCAGTTGGGCGTCGGTCAGACCGCTGCCCGAGGAGCCGGGCACCACCGGGACCCCGGCCGCCGCCACGGTCTCCTTGGCGCGGATCTTGTCGCCCATCAGGGAGATGGCGGACGCGGTCGGCCCGATGAAGACCAGCCCGGCGTCCGTACACGCCTGCGCGAAGGCCGCGTTCTCCGCGAGGAAGCCGTAGCCCGGATGGACCGCCTGGGCGCCCGTACGGGCCGCGGCCTCCAGCAGCCGCTCGCTCACCAGATAGCTCTCGGAGGCGGGTGCCGGGCCGATCCGCACGGCGGTGTCCGCCTCACGGACATGCCGGGCGTCCGCGTCGGCGTCGCTGAAGACCGCGACGGAGCGGACGCCGAGCGCGCGCAGCGTACGGATGACGCGGACCGCGATCTCGCCACGGTTCGCGACGAGGACGGTGTCGAACATGCTGGTCGATTCCGGGGAGTTCGGGTGCGGGGAGGTCAGGTGCGGGGCGGTCGTGGCCGCGGTCGCGGACGCGCTCGTGGCCGCCGTCGTGTTCGTGGTCGTGTGCAGGGAGGTCATCTGTCACTCACATCCGGAAGACGCCGAAGCCGGGGGCGGTGCTGTCCTTCTGGGGAAGCGGGGCGTTGGCGCAGGCCGTCAGCGCCAGACCCACCACCTGACGGGTCTCCAGCGGGTCGATCACCCCGTCGTCCCAGAGCCGCGCCGTCGCGTAATAGGCGTTGCCCTGCGTCTCGTACTGCGCGCGCACCGGGTCCTTGAACGCCTCTTCCTCCTCGGCCGGCCACTCTTCGCCGCGCCCCTCGATCTGGTCGCGTTTGACGGTCGCCAGCACCGAGGCCGCCTGCTCGCCGCCCATCACCGAGATCTTGGCGTTGGGCCACATCCACAGGAAGCGGGGGGAGTAGGCCCGGCCGCACATCGAGTAGTTCCCCGCGCCGTACGAACCGCCGACCACGACCGTGAGCTTCGGTACCCGCGCGCACGCCACGGCCGTCACCATCTTCGCGCCGTGCTTGGCGATGCCGCCCGCCTCGTACGCCTTGCCGACCATGAACCCCGAGATGTTCTGGAGGAACAGCAGCGGGATGCCGCGCTGGTCGCACAGCTCGATGAAGTGCGCGCCCTTCTGGGCCGATTCGGAGAACAGGATGCCGTTGTTGGCGACGATCCCCACCGGGTGGCCGTGGACCCGCGCGAAGCCGGTCACCAGGGTCGTACCGAACTCGGACTTGAACTCCGCGAACCGCGAGCCGTCCACGAGCCGGGCGATCACCTCACGGACGTCGTACGGCGTGCGCGAATCGACCGGCACCGCCCCGTACAGCCCCATCGGGTCGACCTTCGGCTCCTCGGCCGGCTCGACCTGCCAGGGCACCGAGCCGCGCTCGGGGAGCGTCGAGACGATCGTGCGGACGATCCGCAGCGCGTGCGCGTCGTCCTCGGCGAGATGGTCGGTGACCCCCGACGTACGGGAGTGGACCTCGCCGCCGCCCAGCTCCTCGGCGGTGACGACCTCGCCGGTCGCCGCCTTCACCAGCGGCGGGCCGCCCAGGAAGATCGTGCCCTGGTCGCGGACGATCACGGCCTCGTCGCTCATCGCCGGCACATACGCGCCGCCCGCCGTGCAGGAACCGAGGACGGCCGCGATCTGCGGGATCCCGGCGCCGGACATCCGCGCCTGGTTGTAGAAGATCCGGCCGAAGTGGTCGCGGTCGGGGAAGACCTCGTCCTGCATCGGCAGGAAGGCGCCGCCCGAGTCCACGAGATAGACGCACGGCAGTCTGTTCTCCAGCGCGACCTCCTGGGCGCGCAGATGCTTCTTCACCGTCATCGGGTAATACGTCCCGCCCTTGACCGTGGCGTCATTGGCGACCACGACCACCTCACGGCCGCTGACCCGGCCGATCCCGGCGATCACCCCGGCCGCGGGCGCCTGCCCGCCGTACATGTCCTCCGCCGCCAGCGGGGCCAGCTCCAGGAAGGGCGAGCCGGGGTCCAGCAGGGTGTCCACCCTGTCGCGGGGCAGCAGCTTCCCGCGCGCCACATGCCGGGCGCGGGACTTCTCGCCGCCGCCGAGCCGGGCGGCTGTGAGCCTGGCACGCAGGGCGTCCGCGAGCTGCAGATGCGCCGCCTCGTTGACGCGCCAGGCCTCGGACGCCGGGTCCGCGGCGCTCGCCAGCACGGGTGCCTGCTGCATCGGTCGAGCTCCCTTGCTCGGTCTTGCCCGGTCTCGCTGGGGCGGTGTGCACGGTTAATGAGCGTTAACGTATTGCTCTCAGGTTAACGACCGCTAACCGTCCTGTCTAGAATGGATTCCATGAGCACCAGGACCGCGGCACCGACGCGCCGAGAGCAGATCCTCAACGAGGCCGCCAGGCTCTTCGCCGAGCGCGGTTTCCACGGGGTGGGCGTCGACGAGATAGGGGCGGCCGTCGGCATCAGCGGGCCGGGCCTGTACCGCCATTTCGCGGGCAAGGACGCCATGCTCGCCGAACTGCTCGTCGGCATCAGCGGCCGGCTGCTGGACGGCGGCAGGAAGCGGGTGGCGGCCACGGCCGGTGACCCGGAGGCCGTGCTCGCCTCGCTGATCGACGGCCATATCGACTTCGCCCTGGACGACCGCCCGCTGATCACGCTGCACGACCGCGAACTGGACCGGCTCAGGGACAGCGACCGCAAGCTCGTGCGGCAGCTCCAGCGGCAGTACGTCGAGCTGTGGGTCGGCGTGGTGCGCGAGATCCACCAGGACCTGCCCGAGCCGGTCGCCCGCGGCGCCGTGCACGCCGTCTTCGGCCTGCTGAACTCGACGCCCCACCTGAGCCCCAACGGCCGTGGCACACCCCGGAGCGCGGTGGCGGAAACGCTCCTGCGCCGCCTGGCGCACGGCGCGTTCGCCGCCCTCGGTGAGGAGGACGCCGGGTACGGCGCCGGGCCGGACGTCAGGACGTGAGGCCGGCCAGCTCCCTGGCCAGCGTCTCCACCGACTGGAACGTCGCGCCGAGCAGCGCCACGTGCTTCCAGCGCAGCGTGCCGTCCGGCGCGATCAGGAAGACCGCGCGGCGCAGCCCGATTCCGGGCGCGGCGATTCCGAAGGCCCGCGCCACCGCCCGGTCGGTGTCGGCGAGCAGCGGGATCCGCAGCCGGTACCTACGGGCGAACGCCTCGTGGCTGTCGACGTCCTGCGGGCTGATGCCCCACACCTCGGCGTCCAGCTCGGTGAAGGTCTCCAGACCGCTGGAGTACGAGCACAGCTGCTTGGTGCAGACGGTGGTGTCGTCACCGGGGTAGAAGGCGAGGACCAGCGGGTGGCCCCGCCGCTCGTCGAGGCGGTACTGCCTCCGTACGAAGGTGTCGTCCCCGTCGAGCACCCCGCCGGGCAGGGCGAAGTTCTCCACCGGGCGGCCGAGACCGGGTGATGCTGCCACAAGAGGCTCCTCGCTGATCGGGGTGTGTCCCTGTCCAGTCACCGGGACCAGCGGCACCGCGACTGCGTCTGACGGCACAATGGGCTCATGCCGATACCCAGCCGCGAAGCTCTCGTCGACCACCTCGTCCGTACGCGCATCGCCGGAGACGTGGCCACACCCAGGGACAACAACCTCTCCCACTATCGCAAGCTCGCCAACGGCGACCGCCACTTCTGGCTGGGCCTGGAGCTGGGCGACCGCTGGACCGACGAGCAGGACGTGCTCGCCGTGATGGCCGAGCGGTGCGGGGTCAACGACGATCCGGAGCACCGGCACGGCCAGGACACCATCGACCCCGAGCTGACCGTCGACGCGTTGGAGCGGATGGCGGCGCGGCTGCGCAAGGCGGCGGCGGGTCGCGAGAGCGTGCTGTTCGCCACCGGCCACCCCGGCGGCCTGCTCGATGTGCACCGGCAGACGGCGGACGCGCTGCGGCTGGCCGGCTGCGAGATCATCCGGATCCCCGGCGGCCTGACGGCCGACGAGGGCATGCTCTTCCAGTTCGCCGGCGTCGCCATGCTGGAGCGCGGCGCGACGCTCTGGCACACCCACTCGCCGGAGCCGATGCGCGCCATCCTGGACGCCCTGGAGCGCGACGGGAGACCGCAGCCGGACCTGGTGCTCGCCGACCACGGCTGGGCGGGCTGTGCGGGCCAGCGGGGCCTCGACTCGATCGGGTACGCGGACTGCAACGACCCCGCCCTGTTCATCGGGGAGGCGGAGGGCACCCTCCAGGTGACGGTGCCGCTGGACGACCATGTGACGGACCCGCGCTTCTACGACCCGATGACGGAGTACCTGCTGAACGGGGCCGGTCTGACGAACACCGTCTGAGACCCGCGGACGGCGCGCACCCGCCCCGCGCGTCACTCCCTCGGGCCCGGCTTCCAGCAGCGGGTCGTCGGCGAGCTTGCCGACCGTGCGGAACCAGACCAGCGAGCGGGCCTCACGCGGCTGCCCGGCCGTGGCGTACGGCGGGGCGTCCACGTACCGCGGATCCACCGCCGCGCGCCTCCAGCAGCCGGTCGGCCACGGACGGGTCGACGAACCGGTCCGCGTACTTCATGGCTCTGGCCGCTGACGGCCTTACAGGCCCATGGACTTGGCGATGATCATCTTCATGACCTCGCTGGTGCCGCCGTAGATGCGGTTGACGCGGTTGTCCGCGTACAGGCGGGCGATCGGGTACTCGTTCATGTAGCCGTAGCCGCCGTGCAGTTGGAGGCACTTGTCGATGACGCGGTGCGCGACCTCCGTACAGAAGAGCTTCGCCGACGCGGCCTCGGCGGCGGACAGTTCGCCCAAGTCGTGGGCATCGAGCGCACGGTCGCAGACGGCCTCGGCGGCGTCGACCTCGGCCTTGCAGGCGGCCAGTTCGAACTTGGTGTTCTGGAAGGAGGCGACGGTTTTGCCGAAGACGGTGCGGTCCTGCACGTACTGCTGCGCGAAGCGGATCGCGGCCGACGCCTGCGCGTACGCGCCGACGGCGATGCCCAGGCGCTCCTGCGGAAGATTCTGCCCGAGGTAGGAGAAGCCCTTGTTCTCCTCGCCGAGCAGGTCGTCCACGGGTACCTTGACGTCGCTGAAGGACAGTTCGGCGGTGTCCGACGACTTCAGGCCCAGCTTGTCGAGCTTGCGGCCGACCGCGTACCCCTCGGACTTCGTGTCCACGACGAACAGCGAGATGCCGTGCCTGCGGTCCTCCGGGCTCGGCGGGGCGGTGCGGGCGCAGACGATGACGCGGTCGGCGTGCACGCCGCCGGTGATGAAGGTCTTGGCGCCGTTGAGCACGTAGTGCGAGCCGTCGGCGGAGAGCTTGGCCGTGGTCTTCATACCCGCGAGGTCGGAGCCGGTGCCGGGCTCGGTCATGGCGATGGCGTACATGGTCTCGCCCGTCACGAAGCCGGGCAGCCACCGCTTCTTCTGCTCGTCGGTGGCGTACGTCTTCACATACGGCAGGCAGAGCGCGACATGCACGCTGGACCCTCCGAAGGAGACGCCCGCGCGGGCGCACTCCTCGGAGACGATCGCCTGGAACTTGAACGACTCCTCGCCGGCGCCCCCGAACTCCTCCGGCACCTCGATACCGAAGATGCCCAACTCGCCGAGCTTGTAGTAGAACTCGCGCGGCACCAGGCCCTCGGCGTACCACTCGTCGTAGACCGGGACGACCTCGGCCTCGATGAAGGCGCGAAGGGTCTCCCGGAACGCCTCGTGGTCCTCGTTGTACACGCTACGGCGCACGGGATTCCTCTCCTTCAAGGCTGAGTTGGGCTGTCTAAGCGCTTGCTCAGTCCAAGTTACCGGGCGGTTCACTCGGGTGTCCACAGACCTGCGGTGTCAGCGGCATCACAGCCCGCCGCCTCCTGGGCCTCACGCGGCGGCGCGATCAGCCGGGTCGGCCCGTCGAGGCCGATGCCGCCAGGACGATCAGCGCCGCCGTCTCGTCCAGCGCCTGTGCGTTTTCCGTGAGGCGGCTGGTGGCGATCCGTACGTGGGGGGCGGCGTAGGAGACGCAGAAGCGGCTGCCCGGTGAGACGGTGACGCCTCGCGCCGCCAGTGTGACCAGCGCGGACGTCTCGTCCGCGACCGGTACCCACAGCATCAGCCCGTCCCGGTTGGCGGTCTCCACGCCATGGCCGGCCAGGCGGTCGGCCAGCGCGCGGCGGCGCAGGTCGTAGCGGTGCGCGGCGGCCTGTACGCGGTGGCCCGTCTCGTCGTCGGACAGCAGATGGGCCAGGGCGTCCTGGAGGATCCGGCTGGTCCACCCCGTACCGAAGGTACGCAACACCCGTGCCCGCTCCACGACTTCGGCGGGTCCGCCGACCACCGCGATGCGCAGATCGGGCCCGTACGACTTGGAGTACGAGCGCACCAGGGCCGTCCGGTGCGGGAGATGGGCGCCGATGCTCGCCGCCGGGCTCATCGCGACGGGGCCGATGCCGTCGTCCTCGATCACGACGACGTTAGGTGAGCCTTCGAGCAGCGCGGCCAGCGCGGCGGCCCGTTCCTCGCTGACCGTCCAGCCGCACGGGGCCTGCGCCCGTGACTGGTGCAGGAAGAGCACGGGGCGCTGCCGCAGCGCGTCGGCGAGGGAATCGGGGAGTGGTCCTTCTGTGTCGCAGGCGACCGGGACGATCTGCGCGTCGAGCGCTTCGAGGATGTCCAGCAGCCGTGCCGCGGTCGGGTCCTCCACGGCGACCCGGTCGCCGGGGACGATCAGGGACTGACAGAGCAGTTGTACGCCTTCGTAGCCGCCGCCCACGGCCGTCCAGGCGCCCGGTTCGAACGGCCAGGTGTCCCGTACGGCGTCCAGCAGGGCGGGTGTGATGGCGGACCGGGAGTAGTCGTTGAGCTGCGGATTCCGCGCTCCCGCGAGCAGGGCGTCGTCCAGCGCCGGCAGCAGGGCCGGGTCCGGGGCGGCCACGGCGAGGTCAAGCGTGAGATGGGATCCGAGGTCCCCCACGCGCTCGAAACGGGCCGGGTGCGGAACGGTCGGCGGCCCGCTGACGACGCTGCCCCGGCGGCCGAGCGTGGTGATCATCCGGTGTCTGCGCAGTGCCGCCCAGGCCTCCGCCACGGTGCCGGGGCTCACGCCGAGTTCGGCGGCGAGGCCGCGCACCGTGGGCAGTGTGCTGCCGGGCGCGAGCTCCCCCGACCTGATGAGGTCCGTCATCGCGGCGGCGATACCGCGTGCGCTGGCGTCCGTGATGCGCGCGGCCAGTCCGGTTCTGGTCACCGCGTTCTCCTGCATTGCCCACCCCACGCCTGTCCGAGCCCCGCCCCGCACGGCCGCGCGGCGGATTACGGCAGGTTACAGCACGGAAAAATAATGTTCGGGAACAAACGGGACCTTGTTTACCCTGTCGCTGAACAATAGTGTTCCAGCCATCGCACGGCCGAATGTGGCCGAAAGTGAACTATATGCGAAGTGTGCTGAATGCAAGGAGTGCCCGCTGTGTCTTCCCCCGCACCGACGTCCGCGCCATCGTCCGCGTCATCTCCCGTGATCCGTCTGGGACTTCGTGACTGGGACCATGTCGTACCCCTGGCCTCCGGGCTGGTGGACGTCGCGGGCTTCACCGTCCGGGTCGACTCGCGCGACACCACCCCCGACGTACTCACCGAGCCCGGACTCGACGGCGGCGAGACCTCGTTCAGCCGCTACGTCCAGGCCCGCGCGGCCGGCGACGACCGGCTGGTCGGCCTGCCCGCGTTCGTCATGCGCGGATTCCGCCAGCGCTGCGTACTCGTACGGGTGGACAGCCCGCTGCACACCCTCGCCCAGCTCGCCGGGGCCAGGGTCGGACTCACCGGCTGGCCGGACTCCGGCAACACCTGGACCCGCGCCCTGCTGCGCGCGGAAGGGGTCGATCTCACCGGCGTGACCTGGCGGGTGGGGCCGCTGACAGCGGGGGAGTCGGGCAAGGACCGGCTGGGCGGCAGGCCGCTTCCGCCGAACGTCTCCGCCATGGGCGAGGGCGAGACTCTGGAGGGCGAGCTGGCCGCGGGCCGGCTGGACGCGATACTCAGCCCGTTCATGCCCGCGGAACTCTTCACCCCTGACAGCCGCTTCCGGCATCTGCTGGACGACCACCGGGCGGCCGAGCGCGCCTACTGGGCGGCCACCGGCTTCGTCCCCGGAATCCACCTCGTCACCCTCAAGCGCGAGGTCGTCGAGGCCCATCCCACGCTGCCCGCCGCGCTGCTCGCGGGCCTTGAGCGGTCCAAGCGCCGCTGGGTCGAGCGGCGCAGGCTGCTCGCCGACACCACGCCGTGGCTGCTGCACGAACTGACCGAGTCGGCCGTCCTGTTCGGCGGCGACTGGATGCCGTACGGGGCGGAGAGCAACGCGGAGATGACCAGCGCCTTCTGCGAGGAGCTGTACGCGCAGGGAGTCTGGCCCGAACCCATCGACCCGGCCGTGGTCTTCCCCGACCCCGCGCTCGCGCGCGTCCCCGACGCCGTGCTCCCCCGCCCCCTTCCCCTGACCGCCGCCTGAGCCTCCCGGAGCCGTCACCATGCGCATAGCCGTCGGACAATTCGCCGCCAGCCCCGACTGGAAGGACAATCTCGCCGCCTGCCAGGAACTCACCGCCGAGGCGGAACGGGGCGGCGCGGATCTGCTCGTACTCCCCGAAGGGGTACTGGCCCGCTTCACCGAGGACCGCCACCGCATCCGCGAGGTGGCCCAGCCGCTGGACGGCCCGTTCGTCAGCGAACTGCGCGCCACGACCGTCGGGAGCCATGTCACCGTCGTCGTCGGAATCCATGAACCCTCCGACGACGGGCGGGTGTTCAACACACTCGTCGCGCTCCGCGACGGCGAGCTGGTCGGCCGGTACCGCAAGATCCATCTCTACGACGCCTTCGGCGACCAGGAGTCGGCGAACGTACGCCCGGCGGACGAGCCGCCCGTCGTCATCGAGGTGGCCGGCACCAAGGTCGGCCTCATGACCTGCTACGACGTGCGCTTCCCCGAACTGGCCCGGCTCCTCGTGGACGCCGGCGCCGAGGTCCTGGCGCTGCCCGCGGCATGGGTACGCGGTCCGGCCAAGGAGCGCCACTGGGAGGTCATGATCACGGCGCGGGCGCTGGAGAACACCTGCTGGGTCGCGGCGAGCGGCGAGTGCGGCCCGCGCAACATCGGCAACAGCCTCGTCGTGGACCCGCTCGGCACCGTACGCACCCGGCTCGCCGCCGTACGCGGGCTGGCCTGGGCCGAGGCCGACCCCGACATCACATCCTCCGCCCGCCGGACCCTGCCCGTGCTGGCCAACCGCCGGTTCGCCGTCGACCCGGCAGTCATTCCCCTCGCACCATCTGGAGCCCACTCATGAGTTTCCCGAAACACTTCCCGAAGAGTGCGGGGTTCGCCACCGCCCTCGTCTGCTCTCTCGTCCTCGTCGGCTGCGGCAGCAACCCGCCCCAGTCCAAGGGCGCCACGGACAGCACCGGCGCCGCGGGCCAGGCCAAGTCCAAGCTGACCGTGGACAAGGAACTGAGCGCGCTGCTGCCCGAGAAGGCGCGCACGTCCGGCAAGCTGGTCTCGGTCAACAACGGCTCCTTCCCGCCGTACGAGATAGCCGGCTCCGACGGACACAGCCTCACCGGAGCCTCCGCCGACCTCTCCGAGGCGCTCGGGCAGCTCCTCGGCGTCAAGATCGAGCATGTGACGGCGGACGGCCTGCCCAGCGTGCTGACCGGAATCAAGGCGGGCCGCTACGACCTCGCGATCGGCCCGATCGGGGACTTCAAGGACCGTCAGAGCGCCAACGACTTCGTCGACTGGGCACAGGAGTTCGTCGTCTTCGCGGTGAAGAAGGGGAACCCGCAGGGCATCAAGGACCTCGACACCGCCTGCGGCAAGCGGATCGCCGTCATGGGCGGCGGCTCGGCCGAAGCCGTGATCAAGAAGCAGTCCGAGAAGTGCGTCACGGACGGCAAGCCGGCCGTCAAGGTCCAGTCGTACAAGGACCAGCCCGGCTCGATCCTGGCCGTACGGTCCGGCAGGGCCGACGCGTTCTTCTCCTCGCAGGCGCCCCTCACGTACTTCGTCTCCCAGGCGAAGGGCGAACTCGAACTGAGCGGAACAGGCCAGTCGAACGGCTTCAACGACCTCTACCAGGGCACGGTCGTCGCCAAGGACTCGCCGCTGCGCGACGTACTCGTCAAGTCGATCCAGAAGCTCATCGACAACGGCACCTACGGCCGGATCATGAAGCAGTGGGGTCTGTCCGCCAACCAGCTCGACAAGCCCGGTGTCAACCTCGGCGGCGACGCCTGATCCCAGTGAGGAGGTGAGCCGACCATGGCCACCGCACACTCCCCCACCTCCACCACCCCCAGGAAAGCCGCCACGGACGATGCCGGTGGCGCCGCCGGGCCGGGAACGGTACCCGTCGTCGATGTGGCCGGGGCCGCCCACGTACGGCATCCGATGCGCTGGCTGTCGGTCCTGGCCCTCGTGGTCCTCGGCGCCCAGCTCGGCCACTTCCTGGTGACCAACAGCAACTTCGAATGGGCCACCGTAGGCAGCTACTTCGGTGCGCAGGCCATCGGGCAGGGCATCGCCACGACCATCGAACTGACCGTCATCGCCATGCTCATCGGCATCGTCGGCGGCGTACTCGTCGCGGTCGGCCGGATGTCGGAGAACCGTGTGCTGAGCGTCGTCTGCGGCGCGTACGTCTGGTTCTTCCGGGGGATCCCGGTCCTGGTCCAACTCGTGTTCTGGTACAACCTGTCGGCGCTGCTGCCCCGGATCTCCTTCGGGGTGCCGTTCGGCCCCGAGTTCGTCAGCGGCCAGACGAACTCGCTCATCACCCCGCTGCTCGCCGCCATCCTCGGCCTCGGGCTCAACGAAGCCGCCTACATGGCCGAGATCGTGCGCGGCGGACTGCTGGGCGTCGACCCGGGGCAGACGGAGGCCGCCGCCGCGCTCGGCATGGGCAAGACTCGGATACTGCGGCGCGTGGTGCTGCCGCAGGCGATGCGGTTCATCGTGCCGCCCACCGGCAGCCAGGTGATCAACATGATGAAGGCCACCTCGCTGGTGAGCGTCATCGCCCTGGCGGATCTGCTCTACACCGTGCAGTCGATCTACAACCGCACCTTCGAGACCATCCCGCTGCTGATCGTGGCCTGCCTCTGGTACCTGGTCATGACGAGCGTGCTCTACGTCGGCCAGTCGTTCATCGAGCGGTACTACGCACGCGGTGCGACCCGCCAGGCCCAGCAGGGCTTCTGGGACTTCGCGCTCTTCCGGCGACGCACCGCGGCGGCCACGTCGCCCACCTCGCCTGCCGCCGAGAAGGAGGAAACCCCATGACCAAGGACATCTTGACCGAGGACACCTTGGCGAAGGCCCCGCGGGGAGCTGCCTCGGTCGATCCCGTCGCGCCGCCCCTGGTGGTCGCCCACGGCGTGCACAAGCGGTTCGGGCACCTGGAAGTGCTGCGCGGTATCGACCTCGACGTGCGCGCGGGCGAGGTCGTCGTCCTCATGGGCCCGTCCGGGTCGGGCAAGTCGACCTTCCTGCGGTGCATCAACCATCTGGAGCAGATCGACGCGGGCTCCATCCATGTCGGCGGCCGGCTGATCGGCCACCGCACGTCCGGCTCCCGCGTCCACCATCTGCGCCCCCGCGAGGTGACCCGGCAGCGCCGTGACATCGGCATGGTGTTCCAGCACTTCAATCTCTTTCCGCACCAGACCGTCCTCGGCAATGTCATGGAGGCACCGGTCGGGGTGCTCCGGGTGCCGAAGGCCGAGGCGCGGAAGACAGCACTCGCGCTGCTGGAGCGCGTGGGCCTGTCGGACAAGGCCGACGCCTACCCGAGACAGCTGTCCGGCGGCCAGCAGCAGCGCGTCGCCATCGCCCGCGCCCTGGCGATGCGGCCGAAGCTGATGCTCTTCGACGAGCCGACCAGCGCCCTGGACCCGGAACTCGTCGGTGAGGTACTCGCGACGATGCGGGACCTGGCCCGCGACGGCCTCACCATGATCGTGGTGACCCACGAGGTCGGGTTCGCCAAGGAGGTCGCGGACCGGGTGGTCTTCATGGACGGTGGCTGCGTGCTGGAGAGCGGTACCCCCGAGGACGTACTCGACCGGCCGTCCAACCCCCGTACCCGCGCCTTCCTCGGACGTTTCCTCTGACGGCCGGGACGGTGCGATCTCCGCAGGCACCGCTCACAGCCAGCGCAGCGCGAACCACAGCTCCATCCGTACGTCCGCCTCGTCCAGGTCCGCCTCCAGGAGCGTCGCGCAGCGGGTGATGCGCTGGCGCACCGTGTTGCGGTGGACCGTCAGGGCCACCGCCGTACGGTCCCAACTGCCGTGCAGCGACAGCCAGGTGCGCAGGGTCTCGGTCAGCGCGGGGGAGTCGGCGATCGGGGCCAGGCGGGAACGGGCGTGCGCCGCGGCCTCCTTGGGAGGTACGAGCGCGGTGAGGGCGTCGGGGCCGGGTTCCCGGTGCTGTACGAGTTCGGCGCGGGTGGCCTCCGCGCGGCGCAGCGCGCGCCGCGCCTGGGCGTCGGCCCCGGGCAGCGCGGCGGGGCCGGCGGGCGCGCTCACCCCGAGCGTCCAGCCGGGCTGGGCGGTGACCGGGCGGTCGGTGAGGACGCGGACGGTGGCGCCGTCCGACTCGGCCAGCGCGCTGCCGAGCGCCGCCGCCAGCGCCGACGGGGCGAAGGGTGTGTCACCGCCGTGCGCGTGCACCACGGTCCAGGGACCGGGGCCGAGCAGCGGCGCCGCGTCGGCGGGCGTGGCGCCCAGCAGCAGCCGTACGAGCGCCGCCGAACGCGCCGCCTCCGCCGCGCCCTGGTGCGGCGCCGTGAGCAGCGACAGCAGGACGACGGCCATGCCCGTGACGGTGTGGTCCCCGGCCTCCCGGCTGCCTGCCGCGACGCCGAGGACGAGACCCTGGCCGCCGCCCAGCGCGTACGCGGCCAGTGGCGCGCCACCGGCCGTGTCCGTGGCGGTCCCGTGCGGCGGGGCCACCACGCGCGCCAGCCGGGCCAGGGCCGTACGGGATCCCGGCGCCGGGTCCCGGCCCGTGGCATGCAGCTCCGCGCCGTCGGGGGCGAACAGCACCGCCCGGCCCCCGAGCCGTACCGCGAGCTGGCGCAGCACCGCCGGGACCGGGTCCGGGCGGGCGGCGGCCGAGGCGAGGCCCTGCTGGGCCTCGGTGACCCGGCGCAGTTCCCGGTGGCGGGCCTCGGCCATCAGCCGCCACACTCCGCGCGCCACGGTGGTGAAGGGGGTGCGCCGGGGGATCTCCAACAGAGGCAGCCGGTACCGGTCGCAGGCCTCGACCAGGCCGGCCGGGACCGTGTCGTACACCGGCGCGACCCCGAAACCGAGCGCCGTGGCGCCCGCCTCGACGACCCTTCTCACATAGGTGTCGGTGTGCGCGTCCGTGAGCTGCACGCCCGCCGTCAACAGCAGCTCACCGCCGAGCAGATACGGGTACGGGTCGGCCATCTCCGAGGTGTGCACCCAGTGGACGGCGACGCCTTTCGCGGCAGCGTCCGGCAGACCCGCGACCAGGCGCAGGCCGAGCGCACCGTCCGCGAGCAGCGCGGCCAGCGGGACGGGCGGGGTGGGCGGAGCGGAAGGTTCCGGCATGGATGGTCCATCCACAGGCGGTGGGAAGAATGGATGAAACGTACACTTCAGCGTTGCTTTCCGGCCACCTACCGTCGACTCGCACACCACCGGACCCCCGGTACCCCGGAGTCGATCAGGAGGAAGCCCCATGGCTGTGGACTACGCGGTGATCGTCGTCTATCTCGTCGGCATGCTCGCCATGGGCTGGTGGGGCATGCGCCGCGCCAGGTCCAAGAGCGAGTTCCTGGTGGCGGGCCGCCGGCTCGGCCCCTGGATGTACTCGGGCACGATGGCCGCCATCGTCCTCGGCGGCGCCTCCACCATCGGCGGCGTCGGCCTCGGCTACCAGTACGGACTCTCCGGCGCCTGGCTGGTCTTCACCATCGGTATCGGACTGCTGGCCCTGTCGGTGTTCTTCTCCGCGCGGATCTCCCGGCTGAAGGTCTACACCGTCTCCGAGATGCTCGACCTTCGGTACGGAGGGCGCGCCGGCATCATCTCCGGGCTGGTCATGTGGGCCTACACCCTGATGCTCGCGGTCACCTCGACCATCGCGTACGCCACGATCTTCGATGTCCTCTTCGACCTGCACCGCACCGTCGCGATCATGCTGGGCGGCGCGATCGTGGTCGCGTACTCGACGCTCGGCGGCATGTGGTCGATCACGCTCACCGACATGGTGCAGTTCGTCGTCAAGACGATCGGCGTGCTGCTGCTCCTGCTGCCCATCGCGGTCGTCAAGGCGGGCGGCTTCAGCGAGATGAAGGCGACGCTTCCCACGGAGTACTTCGACCCACTGGGCATCGGCGGCGAGACGATCTTCACGTACGTGCTGATCTACACCTTCGGCATGCTCATCGGACAGGACATCTGGCAGCGGGTGTTCACCGCGCGCAGCGACAGCACCGCCCGCTGGGGCGGCACCGTCGCCGGTACCTACTGTCTCCTCTACGCGATAGCCGGAGCCGTCATCGGCACCGCCGCCAAGGTTCTCTACCCGAAGCTGCCGAGCCCCGACGACGCGTTCGCCACCATCGTCAAGGACGAACTCCCGCCCGGCGTAAGGGGACTGGTGCTGGCCGCCGCGCTCGCCGCCGTGATGTCGACGTCGTCGGGCGCCCTGATCGCCTGCGCCACCGTCGCCAACAACGACATCTGGGCGCGGCTGAGGAGCCTGGTCGGACAGCGGGACGGGCGGCCGGAGGCGGTGGGCGAGCGGGACGAGGTGAAGGACAACCGCGCCTTCATCCTGGTCATGGGACTCGCCGTCATCGGCATCGCGATCGCGCTCAACGACGTCGTCGGGGCACTGACCGTCGCGTACAACCTGCTCGTCGGCGGTCTGCTCGTGCCCATCCTCGGCGGCCTCCTGTGGAAGCGCGGCACGGTACAGGGCGCGCTCGCCGCGATGATCGTGGGCGGCCTTTCGGTGGTCGGCCTGATGATGTCGTACGGCATCCTGGCCAACGAGCCCGTCTACTACGGGCTGCTCTCCTCGCTGGTGGTCTACCTCGTCGTCAGCCTGGCGACGAAGCCGACCGACGCGGCCGTGCTGGCCGTGTGGCGCCGCCGCCTCGCGGGGGAGAGCGGGGGCGGGATCGCAGAGTCCGGGGCCGAGGACGGGGACGGTCCCCGGGAGCCGTCCGTGCCCGCCGGAAGCACGGGCTGATCCGCGTACACCCCGGACCACCGGCAGCGGGACTGTCGGTGCGGCAGGTCATGCTGGACACGAACACGCACCACGAAAGGGCTCGACGAGCATGAGCAGCGCAGCAGGACACCAAGGCCCCGGCCCCGCAGCGGGCGCGGGCCCGGAAGGCGGCCCGCGCGGGCCCGTCGACTCCTCCCGCGTGCCCCGGTACGCGGGACCCGCCACCTTCGCCCGGCTGCCCGGGCTGGACGAGGTCGGGGCCGCCGATGTCGCCGTGGTCGGGGTCCCCTTCGACAGCGGGGTGTCCTACCGGCCCGGCGCCCGCTTCGGCGGCAACGCGATCCGCGAGGCGTCCCGCCTGCTGCGCCCGTACAACCCCGCCCAGGACGCGTCGCCGTTCGCGCTCGCGCAGATCGCCGACGCCGGTGACATCGCCGCCAACCCCTTCAACATCAACGAGGCCGTCGACACGATCGAGGCGGCGGCCGACGACCTGCTCGGCACCGGCGCCCGCCTGATGACCCTCGGCGGCGACCACACGATCGCGCTTCCCCTCCTCCGCTCGGTCGCCAAGAGGCACGGCCCGGTCGCGCTGCTCCACTTCGACGCGCACCTGGACACCTGGGACACGTACTTCGGCGCCGAGTACACCCACGGCACCCCGTTCCGCCGCGCCGTCGAAGAAGGCATCCTCGACACCGAGGCGCTGTCGCACGTCGGCACACGCGGGCCGCTCTACGGCAAGAAGGACCTGGACGACGACCACCGGATGGGCTTCGGCATCGTCACCTCCGCCGACGTCATGCGGCGCGGCGTCGACGAGGTCGCCGACCAGCTGCGGCAGCGCATCGGGGACCGCCCGCTGTACATCTCGATCGACATCGACGTGCTCGACCCGGCCCACGCGCCCGGCACCGGCACCCCCGAGGCCGGCGGGCTCACCTCGCGCGAACTCCTCGAAATCCTCCGGGGACTGGCCCCCTGCCACCTAGTCTCCGCCGACGTGGTCGAGGTCGCCCCGGCGTACGACCACGCGGAGATCACCTCCATCGCCGCCTCCCACACGGCGTACGAGCTGACCACGATCATGTCCCGCCAGATCGCTGAGGACCGCGCGAAGTGACTCACGACCACCACCACGAGATCCCCCGCTACACCCCCGAGCAGACCGCACAGGCCCTGAACCCGCCCGCCGGGCGGAGCGGCGGCGACCTCGTCGTCGAGACGCTGCACGGCCTCGGCGCCACCACCGTCTTCGGTCTGCCCGGCCAGCACGCGCTGGCCATGTTCGACGCGCTGCGCCGCTCCGACCTGGAGTACATCGGGCTGCGCGTGGAGAACAACGCCGGATTCGCCGCCGACGCCTACGGCCGCGTCACCGGCGAGGTCGCGCCCCTGCTGCTCTCCACCGGGCCGGGCGCGCTGACCTCGCTCGCCGCGCTCCAGGAGGCGGCGGCGGCGTCCTCGCCGGTGCTCGCGATCTCCAGCCAGATCCCGTCGGCGGGCCTCGGCGGCGGCCGGCACGGCTATCTCCACGAACTGCGCGACCAGCAGGCCTCGTTCCGCGACATCGTCAAGTCCGTCCACGTCGTCCGGGCGCCCTCCCAGATCCCGTCCGCGATCGCGGCGGCGTGGGAGTCCGCGCTCACCGCACCGCACGGACCCGTCTGGGTCGAGATCCCGCAGGACGTCCTCCTCAAGGAGACGACGCTGCCACTCGTCACCGCCGTCGACGCCACCCCGCGCGAGCTGCTGCCGCGCCCCGAGCTGGTCGCCGTGGCGGCGCACGCCCTGTCGCACGCCGAGCGGCCCGTGATCATCGCGGGCGGCGGAGTCGTACGGGCGGACGCCGCCGGCAAGCTGCGGGCCCTCGCCGAGAAGCTGGCCGCGCCCGTCGTCACCACCTTCGGTGGCAAGGGCGCGTTCCCCTGGGAGCACCCGCTGTCGCTCCAGTCCTGGCTGGAGGACCGGCACACCACCGACTTCCTGGAGGACGCCGACGTCGTCCTGGTCGTCGGCTCCGGACTCGGCGAACTGTCCTCCAACTACTACACGTTCCGCCCGCGCGGCCGGGTGATCCAGATCGAGGCCGACCTCGGCAAGCTGGAGTCCAACCTTCCGGCTCTCGGCATCCACGCCGACGCGCGCGAGGCGCTGTCCGCGCTCCTGGAGTCCGTCACCGAACGCGCCGAGCCCGCCGCCGGCTCCGCGCGCGACGCGGTCCGTACGGTCCTGGCGAACGTACGGGCGCGGATCGGCGCCCAGGACCTGGAGCTGGAGCAGGCGGTGCTCGCCTCCGTACGAGCCGCGCTGCCCGCCACCGCGCCCAGCTTCTGGGACATGACGATCCTCGCCTACTGGGCCTGGTCCGCCTGGCCCGGACCGATGCACTCCGGCCAGGGCGCCGGCGGCCTCGGCTACGGCTTCCCGGCCGCCCTGGGAGCGGCGGCGGCCGACCGTACGAAGCCCGTCCTCGCGGTCTCCGGCGACGGCGGCGCGATGTACTCGATCGCCGAGCTGGCCACCGCCCGGCAGTACGACCTGCCCGTCACCTGGCTGATCGTGGACGACGGCGGGTACGGCATCCTGCGCGAGTACATGACGGACGCCTTCGGCGAGACCACCGGCACCGAGCTGGCCCGCCCGGACTTCGTGGCGCTCGCCGAGTCCTTCGGGGTGCCCGCGGTGCGTACGAGCCCCGAGGCGCTGCGCGAGGACCTGTCGAAGGCGCTGGCGGCCCCCGGACCGTCGGTGGTGGTGCTCCCGGCGCTCCTGAAGCTGTTCGCCCCCACGCACCTGCCCGCGGGGTAGCCGCCGGGCCCCTGCCTGTCCGGCGGCCGATCGGTCATCAGTCCTAGTACCTCCGACGAGCGCGTACGACCGGGGACGGGTATTTGTTGCTGCGGGATGAATTCCGCACGTGGGCGCGTTGATGCCTTCCGGCAGGGGGTCCACGGGGGAGGCCCGCGTACCGACAAGCGGCAGGGCAACGGAGGGCGGAGACAGTGGCGGCGGAGCGAACAGATCCCGAGCGCGAGCGGGCGGGCGGGAGCGTAACGGACCGGAAGGACGCCGGCTGGGCCCGGCGGCTCGTCGGGTACGCCTGGCGCTACCGGCGCAACGTCATCCTCGCTCTGGGCTCGTCCCTCGCCGGCATGGCCGTCATGGCCCTCGTCCCGCTGATCACCAAGGTCGTCATCGACGACGTCATAGGCAGCGGCACCCGCTCCATCGCCGTCTGGACCGGCCTCCTGATAGCCGCGGCCGTGGTCATCTACGTCATGACGTACATCCGCCGCTACTACGGCGGACGCCTCGCCCTCGACGTCCAGCACGACCTCCGTACGGAGATGTACGGCACCATCGCCGGACTCGACGGCCGCCGCCAGGACGAGCTGTCCACCGGCCAGGTCATCGGCCGCGCCACCAGCGACCTCCAGCTCATCCAGGGCCTGCTCTTCATGCTGCCGATGACCATCGGCAACGTCCTGCTCTTCCTCATCTCCCTCGTGATCATGGCGTGGCTTTCGCTGCCCCTGACCCTCGTCGCCCTCGCCGTCGCCCCCGCCCTCTGGTTCATCGCCCGGCGCAGCCGCACCCGGCTGCACCCCGCCACCTGGTACGCCCAGTCGCAGGCCGCGACCGTCGCGGGCGTGGTCGACGGATCCGTCTCCGGCGTACGCGTCGTCAAGGGCTTCGGCCAGGAGGACCAGGAGACCGGCAAGCTGCGGGCCGCCGGCCGCAAACTGTTCGCGGCCCGGCTGCGTACGATCAAGCTCAACTCCCGCTACACACCCGCCCTCCAGGCCGTACCGGCCCTCGGGCAGGTCGCGATGCTCGCGTTCGGCGGCTGGCTCGCCACCCGCGGTCAGATCACCCTCGGCACGTTCGTCGCCTTCTCCACCTACCTCGCGCAGCTCATCGGCCCCGTCCGGATGCTCGCCATGGTCCTGACCGTCGGCCAGCAGGCCCGCGCGGGCGTCGAGCGGGTCCTGGAACTCATCGACACCGAACCGTCCATCCGGAACGGCACGAAGGACCTGCCCGCCGACGCCGAGGCGTCCGTCGAGTTCGACGACGTGACCTTCTCGTACGCGGACGGCCGCACCGTCCTGGACGGCTTCTCGCTGGAGATCCGCCCCGGCGAGACCGTCGCCGTCGTCGGCTCCTCCGGCAGCGGCAAATCCACCGTGTCGATGCTCCTGCCGCGCTTCTACGACGTGACGCACGGCGCCGTGCTCGTCGGCGGCCACGACGTACGCGAACTGACCCTCGACTCCCTGCGCGCCGCCATCGGGCTCGTACCGGAAGACAGCTTCCTCTTCTCCGACACCGTCCGCGCCAACATCGCCTACGGCAAACCCGACGCCACCGACGAGGAGATCGAACGCGCCGTCCGCGCCGCCCAGGCCGACCGCTTCATCGCCGAACTGCCCGCCGGATACGACACCACCGTCGGCGAACAGGGCCTGACCCTCTCCGGCGGCCAGCGCCAGCGCATCGCCCTGGCCCGCGCCATCCTCACCGACCCCCGCCTGCTGCTCCTGGACGACGCCACCTCCGCCGTCGACGCCCGCGTCGAGCACGAGATCCACGAGGCGCTGCGCTCGGTCATGGCGGGCCGTACGACGCTGCTCATCGCCCACCGCCGCTCCACACTCGGCCTCGCCGACCGCATCGCCGTCCTCGACGACGGACGGCTCGCCGACATCGGCACCCACGACGAACTCCAGGAACGGTCCGCCCTCTACCGAAGGCTGCTCACCGACCCCGACGAACTGGGCGGCGTCTCTCCGGGCCACGTCCCGGCCCTCGTCGGCGACGCGTCCGCGCAGGACGACCGCACCGTCCAGGAGGAGATCGACGCCGAGTTCGACGCCGAACGCGGCATCACCCCCGCCCTGTGGGAACGCGAGGAGGCGCCCGCCGAGGAGTCCGCCGCTCCCGGTGCGACACCCGAACTCCTCGCGCAGGTCGAGGCGTTGCCACCGGCCACCGACGTCCCGTCGATCGACGAGGCCCGCGCCGTCGCCTCCGAGTCGTCGTACGGACTGCGCCGACTGCTGGGCGGCTTCGGACTGCCCCTGGCGGCCAGCCTCGCCCTGGTGGCCGTCGACGCCGGTATGGGCCTGCTGCTGCCGGTCCTGATCAGGCACGGCATCGACGAAGGCGTGGAACAGCTCGCGCTCGGCGCGGTGTGGGCGGCGTCCCTGCTGGGGCTGGTCGTCGTGCTCGTCCAGTGGGCGGCCCAGATCGGCGAGACGCGGATGACCGGGCGCACCGGCGAACGCGTCCTGTACTCACTGCGCCTGAAGATCTTCGCGCAGCTCCAGCGCCTCGGACTCGACTACTACGAGCGCGAGTTGACCGGCCGCATCATGACCCGGATGACGACCGACGTGGACGCGCTGTCGACGTTCCTCCAGACCGGGCTCGTCACGGCCTTCGTCTCCGTCGTCACCTTCTTCGGCATCCTCGTCGTGCTGCTCGTCATCGACGTGGAGCTGGCGCTGGTGGTCTTCGCGACGCTCCCCGTGCTGATCGTCGGCACCGTCTTCTTCCGGCGCAAGAGCGTCCAGGCGTACGAGCTGGCGCGCGAGCGCATCAGCGTCGTCAACGCCGACCTCCAGGAGTCGGTCTCCGGGCTGCGCATCGTCCAGGCCTTCGGGCGCGAGAAGGACGGCGCGGAGCGGTTCGCGGGCCGAAGCGACCACTACCGGCAGGCGCGGGTACGCGGCCAGTGGCTGATCTCCGTCTACTTCCCGTTCGTCCAGCTGCTGTCGTCGGTGGCCGCTGCCGCCGTGCTGATCGTCGGCGCGGGCCGGGTGGAGTCGGGGACGCTGACGACCGGCGCGCTCGTCGCGTACCTCCTCTACATCGAGCTGTTCTTCGCCCCTGTGCAGCAGCTGTCGCAGGTCTTCGACGGCTACCAGCAGGCCACGGTCTCGCTGGGGCGCATCCAGGAGCTGCTGCGCGAGCCGACCTCTACAGAGGCGGCGCGGAAGCCGGTCGACGTGCCGTCGCTGCGGGGCGAGATCGCCTTCGAGGACGTGCACTTCGCGTACGGCAACCTGGAGGGCGGCCTGGCCGAGGGCGGCGGCGCCGGCGACCCGGACGAGGCCGTCGTCCTGCGGAAGGCCCCGGTCCAGGAGGAGACCGCCCTCATGGGCGTCAACCTCCGTATACCTGCCGGTCAGACGGTCGCGTTCGTCGGCGAGACGGGCGCGGGCAAGTCCACGCTCGTCAAGCTCGTCGCCCGCTTCTACGACCCGACGTCCGGGCGTGTCACGGCGGACGGCACCGACCTGCGCGACCTGGACATGACGGCGTACCGGCACCGGCTCGGCGTCGTACCGCAGGAGGCGTACCTCTTCGCCGGTACGGTGCGCGACGCCATCGCCTACGGGCGGCCGGGGGCCACCGACGCAGAGGTGGAGGCGGCGGCCCGCGCGGTCGGCGCGCACGAGATGATCGCCACGCTGGACGGCGGCTATCTGCACGAGGTCGCCGAGCGGGGCCGTAACCTCTCCGCCGGTCAGCGGCAGTTGATCGCCCTGGCCCGTGCCGAACTGGTCGACCCGGACGTCCTGTTGCTGGACGAGGCGACCGCCGCGCTCGACCTCGCGACCGAGGCGCTGGTCAACCAGGCGACGGACCGGCTGTCGGGGCGGCGGACGACGCTGGTCGTCGCGCACCGGTTGACGACGGCGGCCCGCGCGGACCGGGTGGTCGTGCTGGACCACGGCCGGGTGGTGGAGGACGGCACGCACGGGGAACTGCTCGCGCTGGACGGCTCGTACGCGGGGCTGTGGCGCAGCTTCATCGGCGAGGCGGAGCCGCCCGCGCCGGAGGACGAGGAGGAGACCGCTACCGTCGCGGGGGCGTGACGGCGGCGACGTGACGGGGTGCGCTCACCACTGGACGGTGGGCGCGCCCTCCGCGTCAAGCGTCTCCGCCAGCAGGTCCGCGTAGTGGGCCAGGTCCTCGTGCCAGCCGACGAAGGACGCGAAGTCCCGCATGTGGATGGCGAGTCGGAGGGTGGCGGCGCGGGCGGTGCCCGGCGGCAGCGCGGCGGCCACCTCCGTAGGAGGAGCGGTGTCGCCGTCCTCCTTACGGAGGTAGCCGGAGAGCAGGGCGCGGGCGGCGGCCGGATAGTCCACCGGCGGGCCCTGACCGGCGGCGCCGAGACCGCGCGTGGCGGCGGAGCGCAGTTCGTGCAGTTCGCCGAGGATCCAGCCGAGGTCGAGCGCCGGGGCGCCGCCGGTGACCTCTTCGCCGGTGAGCAGGGCGCTGTGGTCACCGGCAGGGGAGGGGACCAGCCAGCCGGTGCTCGGCGCGCCGTGCAGCAGGACCGCTCCTCCCCTGCCGGGTGGTTCCTGGGCGGCCTCGGCCCAGTCGGCCAGCCGGGTCCACAGGCGGGGGCCGAGCCGGTCGTAGGCCAGGGCGCGCAGCCGGGCGGCGTCCGGGGCGCTCTCCTCTCCGGAGCCGGAGCCGGAGCCCGCCCCGGAGCCCGCCCCGGAGCCGGCCCCGGAGAGCCAGGCCCGGAGCCGCCGTACGCCGTGGTGCGGCGGCGCGGGCTCCGCGAACTCCCACGGCACGTCGTGCAGTTGCCGCAGCGTCCGGCCCGCATCCGCCAACGCCCGTACGGAGAGCCCGTAGGCGGTGTCGACACCCGAGGGCAGCAGCCGCGCGACCGAGACGGCGCCGGGCACGCGATACAGCACACCGCCCTCCCCGCGCGCCGCGTCCCACTCACCGAGGGCGAGCCAGGCGCCGGAGCCCGTGCCGCGGACGACGGCGTCCACCCGGCGCAGCGCCACGCCGGCCGCAGGCGAGGGAGGCGCCTGCGGCCGGTCGTGGGCCGGCCCGGGGACGCGCAGCCAGCTGAATCGTTCGTCGCCGTGGTACCGCACGGTGATCCGCAGATACCGGGTGCCGTACTCGCGTACGATCACCGATCCGGCGCCCCCCGCGGGCCGTACCGCCACGGGGACCGCCGGGGCGTCCGCCCGGTCAGCCACGGCCGTCCCGCCGCCGGACCGCTTCGACGATCTCCCGCGCGTCCTTGAGCGCGGCGGCCTGACCCTCCGTGAAGAGGACTCCGCCGCAGTTGAGGATCACCTCGTCCACCCCG
This sequence comes from Streptomyces sp. NPDC050433, assembly GCF_044458565.1. Classification (NCBI taxonomy): domain Bacteria; kingdom Bacillati; phylum Actinomycetota; class Actinomycetes; order Kitasatosporales; family Streptomycetaceae; genus Streptomyces; species Streptomyces sp. NPDC050433. The sequence goes on from NZ_JBITIB010000011.1 coordinate 110,188, forward strand.
GCGTCCCGGTACTCGCCGAGCACGCCCGCGATGTGGTCCGCGGAGCCGTACACGTACGTCCCGCTGTCCACCAGGGAGACGGCACCGGCCTGCGGGTCGGCCGGGTCGGCCGCGACTCCGGCCCGGCGCAGCATGTCCGTGTAGTGGTCGGCGGACAGGTGCCCGGCGGCGGCGGTGTGCGCGAGGACGTACGGGTCCCGCTTCGGGCGGTCGACCGCGACATGGACGACGGTCGCGACCCGGCACCGGGCGTCCCGGCCCTTGGCGCCCTCGTCCAGGGCGGGTATCAGGGTCTCGGCGAGATAGCCGGGCGGCGTCATCCAGGTGATGGCGACATCGGCGACACCGCCCGCGGTACGCGCCATGTTGGGGCGCAGCACGCCCACCCCGACCTCCACGGGCGGGTGTTCCATCGGCATCAGACGTCCGCGCAGCGCGTGGTAGTCACCGGCGTGGTCGACGATCTCGCCGTCCAGCAGGGAGCGGACCGTACGCAGATACTCGGCGGCCATCGTGCGGGGGCTGTCGTACGGCCGCCCGTTCAGGCTCCGTACGAAGGCGGGCGCGCCGACGCCGTAACCGGCCACCACCGGGTGACCCGTCGTCAGGGCCAGCGAACGGGCCTGGAGGGCCGCCTCGTACGGGTGGCGCAGCGGCATCAGCGTCACGCTGGTGCCGACCGGGACGCGTACCCCGGCGCCGGCGAGATGCGCGAACACCTGGTGCGTCTCCACCTTGAGCGACTGGCCCATCCAGACGCGGCGTGCGTCGCCGTCGCGCACCAGCTCGGCGTAGGGACGGACGGTCTCGGTCGTGTCCGGCATGCTCGGTACGAGGATGCTCGGCAGCGTCGACCGGTCGGAGGCGTCGGTGGTCACGAGGCAGCACACCTTCCCTGGTAGCTGTGGCGGTTGTTCCGGCTGTGCGTTGCGCGGTGCCTGTTGCTGACTGTATCTGTTGTCATTCCTTGACGGAATGTTGTGTTTCCCTTACCTTCTCCGTATGAGCCCAGTGAGCCATCGCGAGGGATCGCCGATCTACAACCAGCTGAGAGTCCTGCGCGCCGAGCGCGGCCTCAGCAGGGTCGCGCTCGCCAACTCGGTGGAGGTCCACCCGCAGACGATCGGCGCGATCGAACGGGGTGACTACTTCCCGAGTCTCGATCTGGCGTTCCGGCTCAGCGACGTGTTCGGGCTTCCGGTCGAGGCGATCTTCAGTCGTAAGCCCTTCGTCCCGCTGTCCGCCCAGCTGTACAACAAGGAGGAACGCTCGTGACCCCGCAACCAGGTTCCGACGAAACGACGGCGGCGACCCGGAGCCCCCTGCGGCCCATGGCGATCGCACTCGGCGCGCTCAGCGCGGTGATGGTGGTGCTGTCACAGATCTCGGACGGCAACGCCTTCTCCGACTCCTGGTGGCTCGTGGCCTTCGTCCTCTGGCTGATGCTGTGGGGCGTGCTCCGCTCGATGACGCGCGGCCTCGGTGAACGGCCGGTGGCCGGACTCGACGAGCGCGAACAAGTCGTACGCAACCGGGTCGTGTTCATCGGATACCAGTGCGCGGTCGGCGCCGGCATGGCGGTCGTACTGGTCATGGTCGCCTTCCAGAACGAGCCCGATGTCATCGAGCGGATTCCCGCGCTGCTCACCACGCTGATGCTGACCTCCGCGGCGCTGCCGTCGATCCTCCTGGGGCTGTCCGGTATGGACGGCGAGGACAGCGAAAGCTTCCGGGACGAGTAGGACGGGTAAAACGGTGAGGCGGGTGCCCACCGATTGCGGCGGTGGGCACCCGCCCTGTTCGCGTCGTGCTAGGGGGTTACGCGGTTCAGCAGGAGTGGTCGAAGGTGTTGTCGATCGACACGGCCGAGATGGCGGACGCGGCGGAGATGCACGCGGCCGACGAGGTCGTGATGGTGGTGGTGGCAGCCGGGGCGTCGACCGCGGGGACGAGCTCGTCCGCGTCGGCGTAGCTGGCGTAACCGCTGATCAGGGACTGGGTGTTCATTGCGGCTCCTTGAGTGATGCGAACGGTTGGGACGAACGACGGTTCAGCAGGAGTGGTCGAAGGTGTTGTCGATCGACACCGCCGAGATGGCCGACGCGGCGGAGATGCACGCCTGCGACGAGGTCGTGATCGTGGTGGTGGCAGCCGGGGCGTCGACCGCGGGGACCAGCTCGTCGGCGTCGGCGTAGCTGGCGTAACCGCTGATCAGGGACTGGGTGTTCATGGCAACTCCCTTGGACGATAGCGAGAATGAACGGTGACCGGATCCGCAATTGGTGAATCACGTTCTCCGGCTGTGCCAGCACCATTCCGCTCCCGATGCCGAGCTGGCAATGGAGTTGACCGCTTTCGGACACTGGCCGCTTTCGGTCAACGAGCCCCGTTGAGGCGGTAGTTGACCCCGTCTATGCTCGCCGGGATGACCCGAAATCAACTGCGCCGCATGGTATTGGACAACGGCCTGCGGGTGCTCCTCGCACCTAATCCGACCGGCGCGTCAATCGGAGTCGCCGTCCACTACGGAGTGGGTTTCCGGACCGAGCCCAGCGGGCACACGGGCCTTGCCCATCTCTTCGAACATCTCATGGTCCAGGGCGGCCACGGGGCCCCACCCGGCGGATACCTGCCCGAGGTGCAGCGGGCCGGCGGCCTCGCGGATGCCAAAACCAGACAGGACCTGACGGTCTATTACGCCGCCGCCCCCGCATCCGCGTTGGAAATGCTGCTCGGTCTTGAAGCGGACCGAATGCGTTCACCGCGTATTTCCCGTCAAAATCTACGCACACAGACCGCGGTGATTGACGAAGAGATACGTCTCATGGTGCGCAATCGCCCCTATGGCGCTTTTCCCTGGGTACTGCCGCGTGCCCTGCACAGCCGTACCGAAAACGCACGGGACGGATACGGCGAGACCGTCGATCTTGCCGCCCTTGACATCCCGCTGTGCGAGCGTTTTTTTGTCGATCACTACGGTCCCGGAAATGCCCAGGTGACGCTGACCGGCGCGTTCGACCCGGCCGTGGCGGAACGCCTCGTACGCCGGCACTTCGGGTCCCTGCCGGGGCGTCCGGCGGTGGCCACGCCCGACGCCCCCGAGCCGGAACTCCGGGAGGACATCGAGCGGTTGGTCACAGACCCGCACGCCGGACTGCCCGCCGTGGCGGTCGGCTACCGGATGCCGGACCCCGTGACGGAGCGCGCCGACTACCTCGCGCATCTGGTCCTGGCGGCGCTGCTGGGACAGGGCAGACGCGCGTTGCTGCGCCAGGGGCCGGCGGCGTCGGCCGGGGTGGCGAGCCTGTCGGTGGGGTGCGGGCTGTTCGGGCTGCCGCTGGACACGAGGGGGCCCGATCTGCTGACCCTGTTCGCCGTGTACGGCGGCGGGGGAGGCGGCAGCGGGGGAGGCGGTGGTGGGGGAGACGGCGACGCCGGGCGGGTCACGGACGCGCTGGACGCCGTTCTGGCGACACTCGCCGAGAACGAGGTCGACGCCGGGCTGCTGCACGCCACCACCGCCCGTTGGGCGGCCGGCGCACTGCGCGAACTCGGCGATCCCAGCACGCGGGCCCAACTCCTCGGGCTGCGGGAAATGCTGTTCGGCGAGGCGGAGCTGACCGAGCGGCTGCCGGAGCTGATACGGACCGGGGTGACCGGTGAGCAGGTGAGCCGGGCCGCCGCCAGGCTGCGCGCCTCGCACCGGGCGGTCGTACGTTTCGTACCGCGTGCGACCGCGCCCCTTCAGAGGAAGGCTGCGGCATGAAGGACTCGCTCACGCACGGTGGCGCGCGGCTGCCGCTGCCCGACCTCGACGCGACCCTCCCCAACGGGCTCCGGGTGGTGCTCTGTTCGGCCCCCGTCGTCCCCCTCGTCGAGGTCCGGCTCACCGTCCCGTACGCCGCCACGGGACCGGGCGAGGTCGCGCTGCGCCAGCTCCTGGCCGGGATCCTGCTGCAAGGCACCACGCACCGCGACGCCGACGCCTTCGACACCGCCCTCGCCACGCACGGGGCGACGCTGAGCGCCGGGGCCGACGCCCGCAGGTTCACCGTCACCGGTCACACCCTCGCCGGCTCCCTGCCCGCCGTACTGGCCCTGCTGGCCGAGACGGTGCTGCGGCCCCGGCTGACGGAGGACGTCGTCGCCGCCGAACGGGCCCGGCTGGCACGCCGTATCGAGCTGTCCGGCCACCAGCCCGCGGCCGTCGCCCAGCAGGCGCTGCTGCGCCGGCGGTACGGCGACGAGGTCGCCGCCCGCTGGCAGCCGGCGCCCCGACTGGCCGCCGCCTGCACGCCGGAGGACCTGGCCGAGCTGCACGCGCGGCATCTGGGAGCCTCCGGTGCGGTGCTCGTCCTGGTCGGCGATCTGCGGCCGGACGACGCTCTCGCGGCGGTCACCGACGTGTTCGGGGCGTGGGCGGCCGGGCCGGCCGACGACGCACCCCAGCTGCCACCGTCGTTCCTGGGCGGGCCGCCCCTGTGGGTGGACCGGCCGGGCGCCGTGCAGAGCATGATCCGGCTGGCGGCCCCGGCGCTGCCGCGTACGGAACCGGGCCATCCCGCCCTGCATCTGGCCCAGTTGGTCTTCGGCGGGTCCTTCGCGTCCCGGCTGGTCGCACATCTGCGTGAGGAGAAGGGGTACGCGTACCAGCTCGGCTCCGGCATGGAGTCCGTACCGGGCGCGTCGACGCTGATGGTCGAGGCCGACACCGCCGCCGAGCACACGGTGGCGGCGCTCGGAGTGATCCGGGCGGAGCTGGAGCGGATGGCGGCCGAGCCGCCGTCGCCGGAGGAGGTCGACGCGGCCAGGAGCTACGCGATCGGGTCCCTCGCCACGGCGATGTCCTCCCCGGCCTCCCTCGCCTCCGGCCTGTCGAATCTGCTGCACATCGGGGTGGGGGCCGACTGGCTGCACGGGTGGGCGGCGTTGCTGGACGGGGTGACGTACGAGGCGGTCACTGAGGCGGCCCGCCGGTACTTCCGGCCCGCTGCCTTCACCGGCGTGGTCCTCGCCGACGAGTCGGCCATCGCGCCGCTGCGGCGGGACGGGACGTCGTCCCACGAACTCGCCTTCTGAGGCGCGTACGCGGGAGGGGCCGGCGTTTCCGGGTGGCCCCGGAAACGCCGGCCCCTCAGTCAGTGGTGCGGGCCGGGCAGGTGGTCAGCTCCGGCTCTTGCTGATCCCGGCGACGACGGCGACGAGGAGGGCGATTCCGACGGCGATCCACAGTGCGGTGCTCATGACGTACTCCCGTTGAGTGAGGTGAGGTTTGGGTGTGGGGGGTGATGGGGGGATCGAGAGGTGAGGGCGGACGGGGAATCGGGCCGGGCCGACGTCGTATCTCGGGGCGGCGGGTCCGGCGGGTGGACGAGACGGAGGGGTACGGACGGGACAGCGGGGTTCCAGTGGAGCGAGTGGTGTCCGGCGCAGCCGCAGCTAGCGCAGCCGCAGCGAGTCGGCCAGCGGGACTCTGGAGCCGCTGCGCAGCACGCTGTTGGCGTACATCCGCCCGGCGATCCGGGTCAGTCCCGCGAGCGCGGCCACCGCCAGCACCAGGGACACCGCCACCTGCCACGCCGGCGCGATCCCCAGCACCATGCGCGCCGGCATCAGGATCGGGCTGAGCGGCGGCAGAAGGGAGAGCCACTCGATCACGGGGTCGTGCGCGTTCTTGCTCAGCAGGGCTATGCCCAGCACGAACGGCGTGGTGATCAGCACCATCACCGGCTGCACCACCGCCTGAAGGTCCTCCTGCCGCGAGACGCGCGCGGCGGCGGCGGCCAGCATCGCGGCGAAGAGGAAGAAGCCGAGCAGGAACCAGACACCCACCGTCAGCAGTGTCCCGGCCACCGCCGTGGGCAGCGAGATGGCCCCGGTGCCCTCGGCGAGCACGACCGCGGCTCCGCCGAGCAGCACGAGTTGGGTCACGCCCACCACGGCCACACCGATCAGCTTGCCCGCGAGGAGCTGCCAGGGCCGGATGCTGGAGAGCAGCAGCTCCACGACGCGGCTGGTCTTCTCCTCCACGACGCCCTGCGCCAGCATGATCCCGTAGATGACGAAGAAGAAGTACAGCAGCCCGGTGGAGGAGAGGATCAGCGCGAACTGCTCGGCCGCGCTGTTCCCCGTCGGCTCCAGCGTTCTGGTCTCCAGGGCCGACGACGCCACGCGCTCCGCGAAGTCCACCGGGTCCACGCCCTCGCGCTCCAACTCCCGCGTGGTGCGCTCCTCCGTGACCGCGGCGTTCACGATGGCGAGCAGGTCTTCGTCCGTCTCGCGTTCCACCGTCATGGTGAGGTCGGCCGTGTCGCCGCTGATCACGGCGGAGACGTCACCGTCGCGCAGCAGCGTCTCGGCGCGGTCGCCGTCGACGGTGACGAACTCGAAGCCGAAGTCCGTCCCCCGGTCGGCGACGGCGGTGAGCATCGGGCGCAGCGCGGCGGTGTCCCGGTCGAGACCGACCTTGGTCGGCCCCTCCTTGGAGAAGAGGATGATCAGGGTGTAGACGCCGAGTGCGAGCGCCAGTCCCAGCGTGCTCAGTACGAAGGATTTCGTCCGCATCCGGCTGTTGATCTCGCGCTTGGCGACCAGGCCGACGGCCCGGCGGGCCGACAGCGCGCCCGGATCGGGGGCGGGGGCGCCACCGGGGGGCGGTGCGCCGCCGTCGTCACCTGCCACCAGCTGCGCGTCCGTATCTGCTTGTGCCGCTGTGCTCATCGCCCGCCGCCCTCGCCGTCGCCGTCCGCCGCGCCTGCTCCCGCTGCCGCTCCCGCTGCCGCTCCCGCTGCCGCTGTGGCCGTCTCTTCGCTCGCGACGGCCTCGTCTCTGGTCACCAGATCGCGGTACAGCTCGGTCAGCGGCGGCCGTTCCGATACGAAGGCGGACACCGGCCCCGTGGCCAGCGCCGCGTGCAACACCTGCTGGTCGTCGGCGCCCTTCGCCAGCCGGAGCCGGGTGCGGGTGCCCTCGCGGCTGACGACCTCCACGCCCGCCAGCCCCGCCGCCCAGTTCTCGCCCGCGTCGGGCGCGTCGACCAGCAGCCGGCGCTCGGCGCTCTCGCTCAGCTCCTGGACCGTGCCACAGGCGATGAGCCGCCCGCCGCTGACGATGCCGACCCGGTGGCAGACCCGCTCGACCAGGGCCAGTTGATGGCTGGAGAAGATGACGGGAACGCCTTCGGCGGCCCGTTCCGCGAGCACGTCACGCATCACGTCCACCGCCACCGGGTCGAGGCCGGAGAACGGCTCGTCCAGCACCAGCGCCTTCGGCTCGTGGACCAGCGCGGCGGCGAGCTGGACGCGCTGCTGATTGCCGAGGCTGAGGTTCTGGACCTCCTCGGAGGCGTACGACGAGACCTCAAGCCGCTCGATCCACCGGTCGGCTGCGGCATGTGCGGCGGCGCGCGACATGCCGTGCAACTCGCCCAGGTACCTGAGGTGTTCGGCCACCTTCATCCGCGGGTACAGGCCGCGCTCCTCGGGCATGTAGCCGAACATTCTGCGGGCCGCGAAGTCGACGGGGCGGCCCAGCCAGCGGACCTCTCCGGCGTCGGGGGTGAGGACGCCGAGGATGATCCGCATCGTGGTGGTCTTGCCCGCCCCGTTGCTTCCCACGAAGCCGAACAGCTCACCGGCGCGGATGCCGAAGGTCATGTCGTCGACGGCTCGGCGCTTGCCGTAGCTCTTCCGTACGCGGTCGACCTCCAGCGCTGCCGCAGCCATGTGCCGCACCTTCCGATGGTGATGACGATGATGACAGTGATGTGTTAACTCGTCGAAGTATTGCGTTAACACATCACTTCGTCAAGGAAGTCATGCGTCTTGACGCTCCACCACCACGATGTGCTTCTCCGTCAGCTCCGACAGCGCGCTCCGGTCCCAGCCGGCCCAGCGGCCGGTGACCCGCAGCCCCGCGAGCCTGGCCATCACGTCGAACTCGGCGGGCCACGCGTACCGGCTCACCTCGGGCACCTTCCGCAGCCCGCCCGGACTCAGGATCGTGTGGACGACCAGCGCGGACTGGAGCCGGCGGTTCACCTGGACCGTGTCCAGCAGCAGTGCGTCCGGGGCCAGATGACCGACCTGTGTCGTCGCCTCGGAGAGACGGTGGTAGTTCTGCGGGTTGTACGTCTCGAAGACCGCGACCCCGCCGTCGGCGAGCGCGTCGTGGATGCCGTGCAGACAGCTGATCTGCAACTCCTGCGTGGGCAGCATGAAGAACGTGTTGAGGGCGGTGAGGACCACGTCGTACCGCTCCTCCACCACCAGCTCGCTGAAGTCGGCGACCGAGCTGGTGATGGCGCCCGTGGGGTCGTTCTCGTGGAGCTTCGCCAGCATCGCGGGGGAGGCGTCCACGCCGTGCACGCGGTAGCCGTGCTTCGCCAGCGGGATGGCCAACCGGCCGGTACCGACGCCCAGTTCGAGCAGTGAGGCGGGTGCCGGGCACAGCTCGTCCAGGAACGTGACCATGGAGTCGATGGCCGGGCCCGAGGTGGGGTAGAGCGAGTCGTAGACGTCGGCCAGCGCCTCGCCGTACGCACTGCTGCCGTTGTCCTGAGGTGCCTTCGCGCCGTTGGCGGAGCCGTTCGTACGGTTCTCGGTCTGCCGGGGTGCTTCGGTGGTCATGCTCTCTCCCTCTGTTTCTCCTGCTTCGCCTGCTTCTCCTGCGCTACTGCCAGCTCCGCCCGCAACCGGTCTGCCGCGGCCAGCACGTCGGGGAACGACGCGGGTGCCCACGCCTCGCGCCGGCCACTGGTCGTACTGCGGCCGGGATGAGGCGGGACGACCACCACGTTGTGGCGTCCGGCGAGCTTCGCCGAGTGCTCCGCGTACGCCGCGCTCTGCGCGCCACCGGGCGGCAGCGCGGGTGCCAGCGCGATCGCGGCCTCCGTGCACTGGAGCGCCAGGACCGACGGCGAGTCACCGAGCCCGAGTGCCAGCCGGGCCAGGTAGTTGAGCGTCGCGGGCAGGACCAGCACGGCGTCCGGCCACTGGGCGAGATCCACATGGCGGGCGCGCGGTTCGGGCTCCTCGGGCCAGCGGTCCTCCAGCACGTCGCAGCCGCCGATGGCGGCCAGCGCCTCGCGGGTGACGAACCGGGTGGCCGCGCCCGTCAGGACGTAACGCACCTCAACGGCGGGCTGCGCCGCCTTCAGCCAGCTCGCCCAGAACGGCAGGTGGGCGGCGGTCACCGACCCCGTACCGATGACCAACAGCCGTCGTACGCCCACGGGTTCGGGCATCCCGGCTCCGGCTTCGGCTCCGGCTTTCGCTCCGGCCGTGGCTTCGGCGGTCACCGGGTCGCCGCTCCCGCCTCCGAACCCGCCACGGGCGCGGGTTCGGAAGCGGGGGCGGGCTCCGGCGCGGGCGCCGGGTCCGTGGGGGGAGCAGAGGCCGCAGGGGGCGCGGGGGCCGCCGGTGTCGCGGCCTCCGGAACGGCCGTGGCCCGCTCCCTGGTGCCGCGCAGCGTCTGGCCGTGCACCAGCTCCTGGTAGAGCCCGGAGCGCGTCAGCAACTCCTCGTGCGTACCCCGGTCGACGATGTGCCCCTCGTCCACGACCACGATCAGGTCGGCGTCCTGCACGGTGGAGATGCGGTGCGCGACCGCGATCACCGCACGCTCGGCGGCGAGTTCACGCATCAGCGCCCGCAGCCGCTCCTCGTTCTCGCTGTCGAGCTGGGACGTCGGCTCGTCGAACAGCACGACGCGGGTGTCCCGCAGCAGTACACGGGCCGCCGCCAGCCGTTGCCGCTGACCGCCCGACAGGTCCTCGGCGCGGCCCAGTTCGGTGTCCAGACCGTCCGGCAGCGCCTCCACGGCCGCCCGCAGTCCGAGCGCGTCCAGCGCCTGCCACAGCTCCGCCTCCGGCACGTCGCCGACCCGGCCGAGCTGGAGGTTCTGCCGCACCGTGCCCTCGACGAGGGTGAAGCTCTGGTCGACATAGCTGATCTCGCCGCGCAGTTGCCGCAGCGGCCACTCCTCGACCGGGGAACCGCACAGCGAGATCCGGCCCGAGTCCGGCAGCAGGAAGCGTTCGGTGAGGCCGAGGAGCGTCGTCTTGCCGGCTCCGGAAGGGCCGACGATGGCGGTCAGTCCGCGCGCGGGCGCCGCGAAGGACGCCTCGTGGATGATCGTGCGATCGCCGTCCACGTACGTGACCTGGTCGAACTCCACGGCCGGCGCGGTGAGGGAGGGCTCGACCGCGGCGGTGGCCCCGGACTCCTCCGACGGGATCATGAGCACGCTGTTGAGCCGGCCACGCGCCGCCAGACCCGTCTGCATCCGGGCGAAGCCCGAGACGAACAGCGTGAGCGGCGCCACCAGTTGGAGCAGATAGACGATGAAGGCCGCGAACTCACCGATGTTCAGATCCCCGGAGGCGAGCCGGGCCCCGCTGACGACCATCACCGCGACGATCGAGAGCTGCTGGCCGAACTGCATCGTGGGACTGACCAGCGCGCTCACACGCGCGACGGACACGGCTGCCTTGCGTGCGTCGTCGACGCTGTGCCCGAGCGAGGACGCCACCTGACGCTCCGCCAGGAACGCCTTGACCGTCGGCAGCGACAGCACCGCCGCCGTCATCTGCTGGGACATCGAGCCGATGGCGTTCTGCTGCCTCTCGACCCCGCTGCGGATCCCCCGGACGCAGGCGAAGATACCGAGACCGGCGACGGTGAAGGTGACCAGTACGACCAGCAGCAGGACCCAGTCCAGCAGACCCATGGCGATCAGCGTGCCGACGGACAGGAACAGGGACGACGGGATCTGCGCCACACCGACGTCCACCACCGAGCGCAGCTGCGAGCTGTCGGAGCTGGCGCGGGCGACCAGATTGCCGGCTCCCTCGCGCCGTACGCGCCGCAGCGGCAGGGTCAGGATGTGCGCGGCGATCCGGAACCGCGCCTCGGAGACCAGGGCCTCACCGGCGCGGGCCAGCAGGAAGGAGCCGATCGCCGACGCGAGACCGGCACCGAGCGCCAGACCGGCCATCAGGAGCATCGGGCGGATCGGCCGCTCGTCCTGGCCCAGGGCCACCACCAGGTCGCGGACCTGGAGGGGGAGCATGAGCGTGGCGACGGCGGAGAGCATGCTCATCACCACCGCACCGGCGACGGCGGTCTTCCGGCCCTCCAGGAGCTGGGCGAAGACGCGCAGTTCGTCGGTGCCGGCCGGACGTGGTTCTTCCTTGGCCATGGTGGTGGTTCTCCTCCAGCTTGCGGTTACATCCGGTCACTTTCGGTCGCACGGCTGACAGTTCGCCGCCGGGTCAGGGAGCGGCGGCGGCTTTGGAGTTGGTGGTGTCGGCCGTGGGTGTCCAGGGCCAGGCCGCGGAGTCGAGGTTCCGGGCGGGATCGGCGGGGTCGACGTTCGCCTCGGCGCAGCCCGCCGCCAGCTCGGCGGCGGTCGGGCGCTCCCGGCCCTGCTCGGCGGCGGCCACGAACGCGCGGGCCACCACATGCGCACGGTGCTCGCCGAAGCTGAGCCCGCGCATGCCGGCCCGGTCGTCCTTCGGCTCGAACGCGGCCGTCACACCCGGTGCCACCACATGCGCGAACGCCGGGGCCGGGCCGTCCGGCAGCCCGGTGGCCAGGGCGCTCTCGGTCAACGCGTCGACCACGCCCCAGGATTCGGCACTCAGATAGACCACCATGCCGTCGTTCCGCGGCAGGCTGGCCGGGTTCGAGATGATCTTCGCCCGGTAGATCGCCGACCGGCTCTCCAGCGTGCTCAGCACGGCGTTCCACAGGGCGGGCCCCTGTTCGGCGTCGGCCACCCGCAGATACATGCGCAGCAGATCGCCGCCGCCGGTGCGGCCCTTGCCGCTGTCCACCAGGAAGAATCCCGGCGAGATCAGCGGGCGGGCTGACGGGAGGGTCATCAGGACCACGGGGCGCGGCGGCTCGCCGACCGTACGGCCGGTCTCCCGCAGCGACACCGCGTCGGGCACGCCCAGGCGCAAGCCGTCGATCTCCACCACGCGGCGGCCGGCGGCCGTACGTCGCCCGGTGAGGACGGCGGGCGCGACGGTCGTCGCATGCGGGGTCGCCTTGGCGAGCCTCGCCTCGTACTCCGGTGCGCGCAGTGTCTTGGGGGGCTTGCGGTCGCGCACTCCGCGTCCGGTGTGCAGCACCTCGTACAGGGTGCGGGCGAGTGTGAAGCGCATCGCCGGCGGGGACTCGGCCGTGATCTCGTCGTCGCCGACCCAGGCGGTCCTGCCGTCGGACGCGATCCGGACCGTGTCGAGCGCGTCGCGCAGACCGGCGGACAGGAGCGGCTGCCTCTCCTGGGGGCGAACGGCGTCCTCGGCACCGACAGCGGCGTCCGTGCCCGTGACCGTGCTCATGCGGCCTCCCCGAGTCCCACCGTGGAGACGAAGCTCCGCGGGTCAAGTAGCGCGGTCCGGCCGATTCCCGCCGCGGCCCGGACGATGGCCGACAGACGGCCGTTCTCCTTGGTCGAGGCGATCAGCCGGTCGATCAGATGCCAGCCCGCGTACGACGTGGCCCGTACGACGAGCCCGTCGTCCCGCGGGCCGCCGGCCTCGCGGTAGCCGCGATGGAACGCGGCGATCAGCGGCAGCACGCGGTTCAGCTCCTCGCCGCCGCGCGCCACGACCTCCTCGTGCGTGAGCGTCGCCGAGAAGGCGTCGTCCGCCTCCTGCGAGGGGATCCGCAGCACCGCGCGGTGCAGCCACTCGCCGACGTACGCCCCGACGTCACGCGCCGGATCGCCGAGCCGGAACTCCTCCCAGTCGTTCACGTACAACGCCTCGTCGGTGGCCAGGAACTGATCCAGCCTCAGATCTCCGTGGATCGGCACACGCGGCGCCTGGGCCTCGGTCGCCCGGAGTCGTTCGAGCGCGTCGAGCAGCTGGGCGTCGCGCTGCAACAGCCCCCAGCCCTGGATGAACGCGCCCGTGGCGGTGACGTAGTTCTCCAGCGGCAGCGACCGCAGGTCCTCGACGGGCGGGTACGGGTGCGGATCCGGCTCGGGGAAGTCCTCGGGCAGGAAGGGCAGTTGGTGCAGGGCGGCCACCGTACGGCCGGCCTCGGCCGACGTCGCCTCGGTGAACTCCTCCTCGGCGGCCAGCTCGCTGCCCGACCGGATGTCGTCGAGCATCCCGAAGACCAGCAGACGTTGTTCCTCGTCGCCCCCCAGGAATTCGGGGCGAGGGAAGGGTGATTGGCCGCGATTCATCAGGCGCTCGAATGACATGAGCCGCTCGTAGCGCTTCAGGGATTCCTTCGGATTCCCTTTGAGGCGCTTCACGAATACGGCACGGCCGGCGTCGGTCACGCCCGACCAGTTGTCATTGCGGCCCGGATAGGAGAAGACCTCCGAGGCGTTGAGTGAACCCAAGTGGAGCTGGACGAGGAACTGTTCGACCGATGCGTCCACGGGACTGTCGACAGCCGACGCGGTAGACCGGCCCTGCGGGTATTGAATCTTTTCGCCTGCCACAGCCGTTTTCTATCGCGGGACGCCGTCGGCCGACAACGAATTGACCGCCATCGGCCACCCCCCGGCCAGGGCGGGTCTCTGTGGGTAACGTGCCGGACTGCCGCGCCGCCTCGGACGGGCGGTGCGCGGCCGTCCCCCGAGGGTGGTCCGGGGGGCGGTCGCGGCGTCCGGGGCGGGGGCCGTACGACCACGGGTCGACCGGGCACGGTCGGCCCGTGGTCATCGGGCCGTACCTGTTGAGCAGGCCGACGAACGGCGGCCCGGTGACGATTCCTCCGCTAACCGTCACGCGACACCGCCGCTCGTAACCGCCTACTTGTCCGAACCGAGAATTCCGTATTCTCGTCGCCCGAGTGCACCGCATGCACCGAGTGCACCGCATGCACCGCGTTCAGCGCGTGATATGTGGTGCGCTACCGCATGGTGATTGGTGATTGGTGATTGGTGTACGGGCGTCGGGTCGTGGATTGGACGAGGCTCAGACGATTCTTCTCCGTACGGCCCATACGACCGCCTCGATCGGCGTTTCGACGTCGACGCGTTCGCATATGGTCCGCAGTTTGCGGCGCAGAGTGCGGTCGCTCATTCCCATCCGGCGTGCGACCTGCGCCATGGTGCAGCCCTGCGAGACAAGTTGAAGGATTCTCAAGTGATCGTTTTCCAGTCCGAGGTGGGGGGCTCTTAGGACACTTCGTGGATTCACCTGTATCAACCTCACGGTCGTCCGGCGGTGAGGCGCCGGATTCCGAGGTGCTCGACGGCCTGAAACAACAAGCTCGTTCACAGTGCTGCCGCCGGAAGAGCTGCTCTCGCAGGTTCGATCGAGCGTGGTCCGGGAAGTACGGATTCTCGGTCTATACGTCAGTCAATTTGTGCCCCCGTTTCAGTCATCGGACCGGAGTGGTCATCCGGTCCGTCCGCCCGTGACGCGGGAGTGGTCTGTCCCGCGTTCGAGGTGGGCGAGGCGTCGGCCACCCGTGGCCATGACACCCCTCCATCTCGCCTTCACTTCGTATGTTCAAACGGTTCGGTGGGTGGGGTGAACCGGGCGGGATGTGATCGCCCTGTGCTGTCGACTCGTCACCTGTCGGTCCGGAGGGTGCTCGAACGGTCTCCCAGCTTCAGTTTTCCGCCCTCGCGCAGGGGTTCGGGGGGTGGCGCGACACGCCCGGAATATGTGACGCAGATCACAGCATCCATTTGAGGTTCTCATGAGTCTCGCCCGACCCTCGTGGGTGGGGTGATGTCCGGAACGTCGCGACTGGGTACTTGGCCGGAGTGTCCGACGTACCGTCGCGGACGCGGTCGCACGCCCCGTCGAGGCGTGCCGTGAAGGCCGTGCGCGCCGCTCCGGCCGCAGGTCCCGCGAGGGGGGAAGGGCTCCCGAGGCAACCAATTCGGGCCGTCGTGGGCCGGGTTGATAAACGGCCGAATGGCCGGATGGAAGCTGCCCGGGGCGGGAACGGGAAGGCGGTATTCCGGGCACGGCAAGGTGCCGCGCCGGTTACGTGGAGGAAAGCCCATGCCCTTGTTGTGTCAGTCGTGTTAAGCGTCGGTGGAGACGGGTGAGCCCACTCCGGGAGGCGTCCCGCAATTGCGCCTCGAAGGGCAGATGGGCCGGTTCCGCTTTCGCCTCCGGCCGTTCCTCCACGTCCTCTTCAAATGCTCTTCGCGCTCTCTTCGCGCCTCCTTCGTGTCGTGTCGTGCCGGCAGGGGGTGGTCGTGCCGGACGGGGTGGGGGTGCTCCGAGACATGCGGAAGGCGGCATCGGGCAGGTTCCATCCGGGGTATGACGCCCCGCGGGGCTGGCGGGGCGGGTGCCTCCCCGGCTAGGTTCGCGTGCGTCTGTCATGAACACAGGGAGTGTGAATGCGCAAGGCGCTGAGATGGCTGCTGTCGCTCGTGCTGCTCGTCGGCACGCTGGGCGCGGCCGGTGCGGCAACCGCCGCCGACGGGAACGCGGGACCCGCGGCCCCCGACATCAAGGACCAGATCCTCGCCATCCCGGGGATGAGCCTGATCGAGGAGAAGCCGTACCCCGGTTACCGATACTTCGTCCTCAACTACACCCAGCCGGTCGACCACGAGCGGCCGTCGAAGGGCACCTTCAAGCAGCGCCTTACGCTGCTGCACAAGGACACCAGCCGTCCCACCGTCTTCTTCACGAGCGGGTACGGCGTGTCCACCAACCCGAGCCGCAGTGAGCCGACACGGATCATCGACGGCAACCAGGTCTCGCTCGAATACCGCTTCTTCACCCCGTCCCGGCCCGAGCCGGCCGACTGGTCGAAGCTCGACTACGAGCAGGCCGCGGCCGACCAGCACCGGATCTTCGGCGAGCTGAAGAAGATCTACCCGAAGAAGTGGCTCGCCACCGGAGGCTCGAAGGGCGGCATGACCGCCACGTACTACGAGCGCTTCCACCCGCGGGACATGGACGGCGTCGTCGCCTACGTGGCACCCAACGACGTGGTGAACAACGAGGATTCCGCCTACGACCGCTTCTTCGAGCAGGTCGGCACCGAGGAGTGCCGCGCCAAGCTCAACGCCGTACAGCGCGAGGCGCTGGTCCGGCGTGAGCCGCTGGAGAAGATGTACGAGACGTGGGCGAAGGCGGAAGGCGCGAACTTCACCACCGTCGGCACGCTCGACAAGGCGTACGAGGCCGTGGTGCTCGACTTCGTCTGGGCCTTCTGGCAGTACAGCCTGGAAGCCGACTGCGAGAGCATCCCGCCGGCCACCGCGTCGGACGAGGAGATCTACAACATCATCGACGCGATCTCCGGGTTCTCCTTCTACACCGACCAGGGCCTCGCCGGGTACACGCCGTACTACTACCAGGCCGGCACCGAACTCGGTGCGCCCACCGTCAAGTTGCCCCACCTCGGTAACCTGAGCCGCTACGGCTACCAGCCGCCTCGGAACTTCGTCCCGCGCGACATCCCCATGAAGTTCAGGCCGTGGGAGATGCCGTCCGTCGACAACTGGGTCCGCCACCACGCGAACCGGATGATGTTCGTCTACGGCGAGAACGACCCGTGGGGCGCCGAGCGCTTCCGTCCCGGCCGCGACACGAAGGACACCTACGTGTTCACCGCGCCGGGCGCCAACCACGGTGCCAACGTCGCCGGTCTGGTCCCCGACGAGCAGGCGAAGGCCACGGCCCGGATCCTCGCCTGGGCGGACGTCGCGCCGGCCGCCGTCCAGCAGGACGCCGCGAAGGCGAAGCCGCTGGCCGGGTTCGACGCGAAGCTCGACAAGCGGGACCTGGAGCGGATGCCGACGCTGCGTCAGTAGCCCACAGGCCTGTCGTCCGCACAGGACCGCCACCGGCGCGAACACGGGGTGCGCACCGGTGGCGGTGTGCTGCCAACGGGGTGGGAGGTGGGGGGCTCCCCCCACCCCTCCCTCTCCCCCCACCCCCTCATCCCCGGTTACGAGGTAGGCGGCTAGTCTCCTCGCCCATGACCGCACCTGAGCCCGCCTATCTGCGCGACACCCGAGACGGCTACAACGCCATCGCCGCCGACTACGCCGAACTCGCCAAGTCCGAACCGGAGTCCAACCCGCTGGGACGCGCGATGCTCGGCACCTTCGCCGAGTACGTACAGGCCGACGGTGCCGGTCCCGTCGTCGAAATAGGCAGCGGCCCCGGCCAGGTGACCGCCCACCTGCGCTCGCTCGGCCTCGACATCTCCGGTATCGACCTGTCACCCGTGATGGTCGAGATGGCTCGCCGGACCTACCCGGAGCTGCGGTTCGAGGAAGGGTCGATGACCGACCTCGACCTGCCCGACGGCGGACTCGCCGGCCTCGTCGCCTGGTACTCGATCATCCATATCGTCCCGGAGGAACTGCCCCATGTCTTCGCGCAGTTCCACCGGGTCCTCGCCCCAGGTGGACGGCTGCTGCTCGCCTTCCAGGTCGGCGACGAGCCTCGGCACTACGACGAGGCGTTCGGCCACCGTGTCTGCCTCGACTTCCGCAGGCTGTCCCCCGACCGGATCACCGAACTGCTGGAACAGGCCGGGTTCCAGGTGACCGCCCAACTCCTGCGTGAGCCTTACGAGACGGAGCCGACCCCGCATGCCCATCTGCTGGCCTGCAAGCCCAAGCCTCCCCAGCAGTAGCCCGGACCCCGGAGCCCCCGGCCGCCGTCAGCGCTTCCGCGCGAGCAGCGCCTCCAGATACTCGCGCCCGGGGATCAACAGGTCGGGCAGGTCCGGCGCGTCCGCGTACCAGCGCTTCTCGTACTCCCAGCAGAGCCACCCGTCGTCCCCGTCCCCGGCGAACAGGCCGACACACTCGCCCAACGGCAGCACCCCCGCGCCAAGCGCCAACGGCGTGGTGTTCTCCGCCGACGCGATGTCCTTCACCTGTATGTAGCCGAGGTGCGGCGACAGCGACGCATGGCTGGTGACCGGGCGTTCACCACCGAGCCACGTGTGCATCACGTCCCAGAGCGCACCCACCTGCTTGTGGCCGACAAGGCCGAGAACGCGCATCGCGTCGGCGCCCGTGCGGTGGGAGTCGTGCGTCTCCAGCAGGATCCGCACCTCTGACTCCGCGGCGAGCGGCGCCGCAGCGGCCAGCCGCCGCGCGGCCGTGGCGTCGGCGGCCCCGGGGTCCTGGTCGCCGCCGCCCGGGAAGACGCGTATGTACGAGGCGCCCAGGTTGCGTGCCAGCAGGATCAGTTCGTCCAGCTCCCGGCTCAGCTGCTCCTCGTCACCGCCTTCGGCGGCCACCCGCGCATACCCCGCGACGGTCAGGATCTCGACCCCGCGACGCTTGAACTCATCCACCACGGCGGCCCGTTCCGCCGCGCCGATGCCGGGATGTACGGGCTCCTCCGGATGCGCGCGCAGCTCCACACCCTGGTAGCCGGTCCGACTGGCGAGGGCGACGACCTCGGGGATGGGGAGGCCAGGGACACCGAGGGTCGAGAAGGCGAATTTCACTCCATGTCTCCTTTCACGAGTCAGAGCCCGCGACGGACTCGTCGACAAGCGGCAGCCGCCAGTCCTGGCCGACCAGGTCCGCTCCGTAGGAATGGTGTGGGTTCTCGGCGACGAGGGTGAATCCAGCCCGCAGGTAGATCTTCCGAGCGGCGGTCAGGATGTCGTTGGTCCACAGCACCACCTCCCGATACCCCGCATCGCGTGCGAAATCCACAACCGCTTGGACCAACTGCCCACCCAGGCCGTGCCCGCGTGCTTCCGGCTCGACGAGCAGGAGCCGCAGTCGCGCGGTGTCGGGCGCCTCGTCCCGTACACACATGATCGAACCCACCGGCCGCCCGTCGAGCTCGGCTATCCACACCCGCTCCAGCCGTTCGTCGTGGTCCTCCGCGTAGTCGGCGACGATCCTGGCGACCGAGCCCTCGAAGGCGATGTCCCACCCGTACTCCGCCGTGTACACCGCGCCGTGCCGCTGCACGATCCAGCCCAGATCGCCGGGCACCGGCTCGCGCAGCACGGGCCCGTCGCGACGCGCGGTTCCCCGGCGGCCGTCCGCCGCCGTCTCGTCGTCGCTCAGTATTTCCCTGGCCGTCCGCAACGCCTCCGCGAGACGTGAGCGCTTGTCCGGCTCGACCCGGTCCAGCAGTGTGCCGACAGCCTCTTGCGCGCGCTCGTCGAGCAGCGCGGCGGTCCCGCGCCCCTGCTGTGTCAGCGTGATCCGCTGCCGCCGGGCGTCACGCTCCGACGGGCCGCGCTCCACGAGTCCCTCCCGCTCGAACTTGGTGAGCATTCTGCTCAAATAGCCTGCGTCCAGCGACAGTTCGGCCCGGAGTTCGGCGGCGTCCGTGCCTGGCGCGTGCGCCAGCTCGTACAGCAGCCGTGACTCGGTCAGCGTGTACGGCGTGTAGAGGTGCTTGCTGTAATTCAGCGCGCCGATGAGGTTGGTGTAGAACCGGTTGAACGCGCGAATCTCCTGAATGGTCATGGTCCCCCGACCCTTCACTCACTTTTTCCTTGACTCAGTCAACGGTACGCCGGGGTCGCCGAGATCGGCAAGACACTCGATCGGGTGAACCGGGCCTCCCGCTCGGCGCCTGGCCTGCCCCTCGCGCCCGCCCGCGCCCACGCACACGCACCCACGCGTGAGTACGCGCCGCACGCACCCGCGTCCGTCCGCGCCCGCCTGTGTCCGCCCGCATGCCCCCGCGCTCCCATCAGCCCCGTGGCGGCGCCGTCGAATCCCGCGCCATCAATTCCGCGGCGATCGTCGCGATTCCGCCCGGCGGCGGCGCCTCCGTCCCCATCGCCAGGCGCCCGGCCCGCGCCCCGGCCTCGTTCAGGGGCAGCCGCACCGTCGTCAGCGCCGGCACCGCGTCGACCGAGAACGGCAGATCGTCGAAGCCCGCCACCGAGATGTCCTGCGGAATGCGCAGGCCCCGGTCGCGCACCGCCGCGCACGCGCCCAGCGCCACCGTGTCGTTCGCGGCCACCACCGCCGTCAGGTCGGGCGCGCGCCGCAGCAGCTCCAGCGTCGCCTCGTAGCCCGAACGCCGGTCGTAGGGGCCGTGCACGGTCAGCGGACCCTGGTCCTGCGTCAGTCCCGCGGCGGTCAACGCCGCCCGGTGGCCCTCCAGCCGATGCCGGGTCGTGGTGCGCTCCGCCGGCCCCGCGACGTATCCGATCCTGCGGTGCCCGAGTGCCAGCAGATGCTCGGTGAGCCGCCGTCCGCCGCCCCGGTTGTCGAAGGCCAGCGACGCGACGACCGCGCTGCTGCCCGGCAGCGGAGGCCGCCCGCACAGCACCACATGTGTCCCCGCGTCGGCGAGTTTGGTCAGCTTGGCGGACATCGCCGCGATATGAGTGGGGTCTTCGAGGGCGCCACCGGTCAGGATCACGGCGGCGGCCCGCTGGCGCTGGAGGAGGGTGAGATACGTCAGTTCACGCTCGGGGGAACCGCCCGTGTTGCAGACGACGGCGAGCTTCTCGCCACCCGCCCGGCCGGTTCCCTCCCGGCCGCCGATCTCGGTCTGCGCGGCCCCGGCCATGATCCCGAAAAACGGGTCGGCGATGTCGTTGACCAGGATCCCGATCAGATCGGACGTGGCGGCGGCGAGCGAGCTGGCCGGCCCGTTCAGCACGTAGTCCAGTTCGTCCACCGCCCTAAGTACGCGCTCCCTGGTGGATGCGGCCACCGGGTAGTTGCCGTTCAGTACGCGGGAAACGGTGGCGGGCGACACCCGGGCGCGGGCCGCCACATCGGCCAGGGTGACTGTCATCGGCTGTTCCTCCGGAAGGTGGGTGAGTCAGTGGATCGGCCCCGGACTCTTGTCCGGTCGCTGTCGGCAGGCTAGCTTCATACCTTATAGAAAGCGCTTGCTACGGCTGTATGGAGGGAACTTCGTGACACGCAGGACAGTGCGGATCGCCATGAACGGCGTCACGGGGCGAATGGGGTACCGGCAGCACCTGGTGCGTTCCATCCTCGCGATCCGCGAACAGGGCGGACTGGACCTTGGCGGCGGTGAGGTGCTCTGGCCCGAGCCCGTCCTCGTCGGCCGCCGTGAGCACGCCCTCAGAGAGGCCGCCGAGCGGCACGGCCTCACGGAGTGGTCCACCGATCTCGACACCGTCCTCGCCGACGACACCGTCGACATCTACTTCGACGCGCAGGTCACCTCCGCGCGGGTCGAGGCCATCAAGAAAGCCGTTGCTGCCGGGAAGCACATCTACACGGAGAAGCCGACCGCGACCGACCTCGAAGGCGCCCTCGACCTGGCCCGCCTCGCCGAGAGCGCCGGCGTCAAGCACGGTGTCGTCCAGGACAAGATCTTCCTGCCGGGCCTGTTGAAGCTGAAGCGTCTCATCGACGGCGGCTTCTTCGGCGAGATCCTCTCCGTACGAGGCGAGTTCGGCTACTGGGTCTTCGAAGGCGACTGGCAGGAGCCACAGCGACCGTCCTGGAACTACCGGGCCGAGGACGGCGGCGGCATCACCGTCGACATGTTCCCGCACTGGGAGTACGTCCTGCACGAGCTGTTCGGCAAGGTCAACTCCGTCTCGGCGCACATCACCACACACATTCCGCGCCGCTGGGACGAGCAGGGCAAGGAGTACGCGGCGACCGCCGACGACTCCGCCTACGGGATCTTCGAGCTGGAGGGCGGCATCGTCGCGCAGATCAACTCCTCCTGGGCAGTACGGGTCAACCGGGACGAGCTCGTCGAGTTCCAGGTCGACGGCACACACGGCTCGGCGGTGGCCGGACTGCGCCGCTGCCGTGTCCAGCACCGCAGCGCCACTCCCAAGCCCGTCTGGAACCCGGACCTCGCCGCCACCGAGTCCTTCCGCGACCAGTGGCAGGAGATCCCGGACAACACCGAGTTCGACAACGGCTTCAAGGCCCAGTGGGAGCTGTTCCTGCGCCACATCACGCTCGGTGAGCCCTACCGCTGGGACCTGCTCGCCGGCGCGCGCGGCGTACAGCTCGCGGAACTCGGGCTCAAGTCCTCGGCGCAGGGACGCCGCTTCGACGTACCGGAGCTCTCACTGTGACCACCCGGACCACACCCCCCTCCGCGGCGCCCGACACGTCCTCCGTAAGGACGTCGGGGCCGGGGCTCCGGCTCCCGGACGCGGAAGGCCGGCTGCGCACCTACCAACCGCGCCGCGAACCGGCCACCTTCACAACTACGGGAGCGGACGCCGCCCCTCTCGTCTCCCGTACGGTCTTCTCCGCCGCGCATGTCGTCGCCGACCCGTACGCCGACAGCAGTCCCGGAGCGCCGGCCGTCGTCGACTGGGACACCACTCTCGCCTTCCGTCGCCATCTGTGGTCGCACGGGCTCGGCGTCGCCGAGGCCATGGACACCGCGCAGCGCGGCATGGGCCTGGACTGGGCGGGGGCGGCCGAGCTGATCCGCCGTTCGGCGGCGGAGGCGCGGTCCACCGGCGGCCGGATCGCGTGCGGGGTGGGTACTGACCAACTCGCGCCGGGAGCACATTCCTTGGAGGAGGTGCGCGCGGCGTACGAGGAACAGCTCGCACTCGTCGAGGAGACGGGCTCCCAGGCCATCCTCATGGCTTCACGTGCGCTCGCCGCCGCGGCCGAGGGACCCGAGGACTATCTGGCCGTGTACGCCCATCTGCTGCGGCAGGCGGCCGAGCCGGTCGTCCTGCACTGGCTCGGCCCGATGTTCGACCCCGCGCTGGACGGCTACTGGGGCAGCACGGACCTCGACGCGGCCACCGAGACGTTCCTTCAGGTCATCTCCGAACACCCGGACAAGGTCGACGGGATCAAGGTCTCACTGCTGGACGCGCGTCGCGAGGTCGAGCTGCGCCGGCGTCTCCCGCAGGGGGTGCGCTGCTACACGGGCGACGATTTCAACTACCCGGAGCTGATCGCCGGCGACGAACGCGGCTTCAGCCACGCGCTGCTGGGCATCTTCGACCCGCTCGGGCCGGTGGCCGCCGAAGCCGTACGTGTCCTGGACACGGGCGACGTGAAGGGCTTCCGGGAACTGCTCGATCCCACGGTCGAACTGTCCCGCCATCTCTTCCAGGCCCCCACCCGCTTCTACAAGACGGGCGTCGTGTTCCTCGCCTGGCTGGCCGGGCACCAAGACCACTTCGCCATGGTCGGCGGCCTCCAGTCGGCCCGTTCGCTTCCGCATCTGGCGCGGGCGTACGAACTGGCCGACGGGCTGGGCCTGTTCCCGGACCCGACCGTGGCCGAGGCCCGGATGAAGTCCCTGCTCGGCGTCTACGGAGTGGACCAGTGACGGACGTGAACGAGGCGATCGACATGACCGGAGAGACGGAGACGGAGACGCAGGTGGAGACGGAGGCGTCCGACGTGTCCGACGCGAGAGCGACCGGAGTGCCGGGCGACCTCAGCCGCTTCAGCATCAACCAGATGACGGTCAAACAGCTCACCCTCCCCGAGCTGACCGAGGCGTGCGTGCGACTCGGCGTGCCGGGCGTGGGGCTGTGGCGGGAGCCGGTGCGGGCCTTCGGTACGGAGGCCGCGGCCAAGCTCGTACGCGACGCCGGGCTCGCCGTCACCACCCTGTGCCGCGGCGGCTTCCTCACGGCGATCGACCCCGTGGCACGGGCCGATGCCCTCGACGACAACCGCGCGGCGATCGACGAGGCCGTGACCCTGGGCACCGACACCCTCGTCCTGGTGTCGGGCGGGCTGCCGGCCGGAAGCCGCGATCTGTACGGGGCGCGTGAGCGGATCGCGGACGCGCTCGCGGTTCTGGCCCCGTACGCGGGGGAGCGCGGCGTACGGCTGGCGATCGAGCCGCTGCACCCGATGTACGCCTCCGACCGCTGTGTCGTCTCCACGCTCGAGCAGGCGCTGGATCTCGCGGAACGCTTCCCCGCCGAGCAGGTCGGGATCGTCGTGGACACCTACCACGTCTGGTGGGACGACCGGGCCCCGGCGGCGATCGCCAGGGCGGCGGAGCGGATCCACTCCTTCCAACTGGCCGACTGGACGACCCCGTTGCCCGCCGGGGTGCTGAACGGCCGGGGTCTGATCGGTGAAGGCGCGATCGACCTGAGGGCCTGGCGCGAACGCGTCGACGCGGCCGGGTACGACGGGCCGATCGAGGTGGAACTCTTCAACGACACCCTGTGGGTGCGGGACGGCGTGGAACTGCTGGCCGATGTCGCGGAGCGGTATGTGAGGCATGCGCTGTAAGGGCGGACTGCCTGTGACGACGAAGATGCCCGCATAAGGAAATGGACTCTTCTGTCATCTTCTGTCGTCATTCCCGATGGCAGAAAAAATAACTGCCCGCAACCGTGCAACCCTTTCGCGGTGACGTCGGTCGTACATGGCATCAAAGCTTCCGGGGAGGGGTTCGGGGGGATCGGGAAGCTTTGTTCCGAGGGGGAGCGCGTGGGGCCCGGTCCGGTGGACCGGGCCCTGAAGCGTTGGGGGACCTCCCTCGAAGCACTGTGCGACCGGGAGTTGTCCACAGGGTGGGCCGGCTGTCGTACCCGGGCGGTAGCGTCGGATCATGTCCAATCTGGCCGTGCTCGAAGGCGTTCTTGAGCGGATCACGTACAGCAACGAGGAGAACGGCTACACGGTCGCCCGCGTCGACACCGGCCGGGGCGCCGACCTGCTCACCGTGGTCGGCTCGCTCCTCGGCGCGCAGCCCGGGGAGTCCCTGCGCATGGAGGGCCGTTGGGCCTCGCACCCCCAGTACGGCAAACAGTTCACGGTGGAGAATTACACGACGGTCCTGCCCGCGACCATCCAGGGCATCCGTCGCTATCTCGGCTCCGGTCTGATCAAGGGCATCGGTCCGCGTATCGCCGAGCGGATCGTCGAGCACTTCGGCGTCGACACCCTGGAGGTCATCGAGAAGGAGCCCAAGCGGCTCGTCGAGGTTCCCGGTCTCGGACCCAAGCGGACGAAACTGATCGGCGCCGCCTGGGAGGAGCAGAAGGCCATCAAGGAAGTGATGATCTTCCTTCAGGGCGTGGGGGTGTCCACCTCGATCGCCGTCCGCATCTACAAGAAGTACGGCGACGCCTCGATCTCCGTCGTGAAGAACGAGCCCTACCGGCTGGCGGCCGACGTCTGGGGCATCGGCTTCCTCACCGCCGACCGCATCGCCCAGGCCGTGGGCATCCCGCACGACAGTCCGGACCGCGCCAAGGCCGGACTGCAGTACGCGCTTTCCCAGTCCACCGACCAGGGCCACTGCTTCCTCCCCGAGGAGCAGCTCATCTCCGACGCGGTGAAGCTTCTCCAGGTCGATGCCGGCCTGGTCATCGACTGCCTCGCGGAGCTGGCCGCCGAGCCCGAGGGAGTGGTCAGGGAAAAGGTGCCCGGCCCCGACGGGGGCGAGCCGGTCACCGCTGTCTATCTGGTGCCTTTCCACCGCGCGGAGCTGTCCCTCTCCGCCCAGCTGCTGCGGCTGCTGCGCGCCGGTGAGGACCGGATGCCCGCTTTCCAGGACGTCGTCTGGGAGAAGGCCCTGCCCTGGCTCGCGGGCCGCACAGGAGCCGAGCTGGCCCCCGAGCAGGAGGCGGCGGTGCGGCTCGCCCTCACCCGTAAGGTCGCCGTCCTGACCGGCGGGCCGGGGTGTGGAAAGTCCTTCACGGTCCGCTCGATCGTGGAGCTGGCCAGGGCCAAGAAGGCGAAGGTGGTGCTCGCTGCGCCCACCGGCCGCGCCGCCAAGCGCCTCGCCGAGCTGACCGGCGCCGAGGCGTCCACGGTCCACCGGCTGCTGGAACTCAAACCGGGCGGGGACGCGGCGTACGACAGGGACCGGCCGCTCGACGCCGATCTGGTCGTGGTCGACGAGGCGTCAATGCTGGATCTGCTGCTCGCCAACAAGCTCGTGAAGGCGGTGGCACCCGGTGCGCATCTGCTGCTCGTCGGTGACGTGGACCAGCTTCCCTCGGTCGGGGCGGGAGAGGTGCTGCGGGACCTGCTGGCCGACGACGGGCCCGTACCGCAGGTGCGTCTGACCCGGATCTTCCGGCAGGCCCAGCAGTCGGGCGTGGTCACCAACGCCCACCGCATCAACTCCGGGGTGCAGCCCATCACCCAGGGCCTCAGCGACTTCTTCCTCTTCGTGGAGGACGAGACGGAAGAGGCCGGGAAGCTCACGGTGGATGTCGCGGCCCGCCGCATCCCCGCCACCTTCGGGCTCGATCCGCGGCGTGACGTCCAGGTGCTGGCCCCGATGCACCGCGGCCCGGCCGGCGCGGGCACTCTCAACGGACTGCTCCAACAGGCCATCACCCCCGCCCGGCCGGAGCTGCCCGAGAAGCGGCTCGGCGGCCGTGTCTTCCGCGTCGGTGACAAGGTCACCCAGATCCGCAACAACTACGACAAGGGGCAGAACGGGGTCTTCAACGGCACGGTCGGGGTTGTGACTTCGCTGAACCTGGACGACCAGTGCCTGACGGTGCGGACGGACGAGGACGAGGAAGTGCCGTACGACTTCGACGAGTTGGACGAGCTGGCGCACGCGTACGCGGTGACGATCCACCGCTCGCAGGGCAGCGAGTACCCGGCCGTGGTCATCCCGGTCACGACCGGCGCATGGATGATGCTCCAGCGGAACCTGCTCTACACGGCGGTCACCCGAGCCAAGAAGCTCGTCGTCCTGGTCGGCTCGCGGAAGGCCATAGGCCAGGCTGTCCGTACGGTCTCCGCCGGCCGCCGCTTCACCGCCCTCGACCACCGGCTCTCGGGCGGCCTTCAGTCCGGCGGTTTCTAGAGCGTGGTCCGGCGCGGACGCGGGGCCCTGAACCGGCGGTGAGCCGTGTTCGGGCGTAAATGACCCCTCCAGGGGAGTGCCCGGCGGAGGGAATGCCCACGCCGGACTTTCGGAACCGGGGCGAACGGGGCAGGATGAGAAAGTTGGCGGCACTCAGTGCCGCGAATAGGCCTAATGGTCGACCCCGAGTGCACTCTCCTGAGCCAAATGGGGGATGGTAGAGACAGTCAGGGCACCTCGAAGAAGAGGCACTATGTCGGTGAGGGATGACGTGAGCGACAACTCTGTAGTACTGCGGTACGGCGATGGCGAGTACACCTACCCGGTGATCGACAGCACCGTCGGCGACAAGGGCTTCGACATCGGGAAGCTGCGGGCCCAGACCGGCCTGGTGACTCTGGACAGCGGCTACGGCAATACCGCCGCGTATAAATCCGGCATCACCTACCTCGACGGCGAGCAGGGCATCCTCCGCTACCGCGGTTACCCCATCGAGCAGCTGGCCGAGCGCTCGACGTTCCTTGAGGTGGGCTACCTGCTCATCAACGGTGAGCTTCCCAAGGTCGACGAGCTGTCGTCCTTCAAGAACGAGATCACTCAGCACACGCTGCTGCACGAGGACGTGAAGCGGTTCTTCGACGGCTTCCCGCGTGACGCGCACCCGATGGCCATGCTGTCCTCCGTGGTCAGCGCGCTGTCGACGTTCTACCAGGACAGCCACAACCCGTTCGACGAGAAGCAGCGCCACCTCTCGACGATCCGGCTGCTGGCCAAGCTGCCGACGATCGCGGCGTACGCGTACAAGAAGTCGATCGGCCACCCCTTCGTCTACCCGCGCAACGACCTCGGGTACGTCGAGAACTTCCTGCGCATGACCTTCTCGGTCCCCGCCCAGGAGTACGAACTGGACCCGGTGGTGGTCTCGGCCCTCGACAAGCTGCTGATCCTGCACGCGGACCATGAGCAGAACTGTTCGACCTCCACCGTGCGTCTGGTCGGCTCGTCGCAGGCCAACATGTTCGCCTCGATCTCCGCCGGCATCAGCGCCCTCTGGGGCCCGCTGCACGGTGGCGCCAACCAGTCGGTGCTGGAGATGCTCGAAGGCATCCAGGCCAACGGCGGCGATGTCGACTCCTTCATCCGCAAGGTGAAGAACAAGGAGGACGGCGTCCGTCTGATGGGCTTCGGCCACCGCGTCTACAAGAGCTTCGACCCCCGCGCGAAGATCATCAAGGCGGCGGCGCACGATGTCCTCTCGGCGCTCGGCAAGTCCGACGAGCTGCTCGACATCGCGCTGAAGCTGGAGGAGCACGCGCTTTCCGACGACTACTTCGTCTCGCGCAACCTCTACCCGAACGTGGACTTCTACACGGGCCTGATCTACCGGGCCATGGGCTTCCCGACCGAGATGTTCACCGTGCTCTTCGCGATCGGCCGGCTCCCCGGCTGGATCGCCCAGTGGCACGAGATGATCAAGGAGCCGGGCTCCCGCATCGGCCGCCCGCGCCAGATCTACACGGGCGAGGTCCTGCGCGACTTCGTCCCTGTCGAGAGCCGCTGAGCCTGCGGCCGAGCGCAACAGAAAGCGCCCCGCTTCCCGATCCCCCCACGGGTCGGTATAGCGGGGCGCCTCCCATATCCCCGGTGCGGATTCCCCCCACGGGATCCGGGCCGGGCGTCTGCGGTCGCCGGCAGAAGCCAGTTTCACGCGGTCTGCCGGGGTACGTACGAACCAGGGGGGCCGCTCAAAGCTCCCCAGCTGCACGTCCCCCGGCCAACGCTTGCCTGAGACATCCCCCAAGACATCTCATGAACGTCCCCCAAGACGTTCTCGGCATCGCCTCTTAGACTCGCGAGCTGCCCGGATGGTTACCCCTAAATCTATGTGATCTAGATCTCTTTGTGAAGGTCCTGTGCCTCATGTGAAGGTGCGGAGCCGCAAATCATTGGTTGCTACGAAAAGGCCTGAAACGGCGGACGGGCCGTACGCCGCCGGGGGGAACCCGGTTGCGTACGGCCCTCTGAAGGGTGTGGCTCAGGCCTGGCCGGCCAGCTCGTAACCCGCCTCGTCGACCGCCGCGCGCACGTCGCTCTCGTCGAGAGGTGCCTCGGAGACCACGGTCACCCGGCCGGAGGCGGCCTCCGCCTTCACCGATGTGACGCCCTTCAGTGCGGAGATCTCGTTGGAGACCGCGCCCTCGCAGTGGCCGCACGTCATGCCGGTGACCGCGTACACCGTGGTGACGGTGCCCGTCGTGGTCTCGGCGGCGCCGTCGTGACAGGAGCCGGTGGGTGAGCAGCAGGAACCGGCGGCCTGGGCGGTCTCCGTCTCGATCTTCGTCTCTGCGGTCATGGCGTTCTCCTCCGGGGCGGGCGTGCGAAACAGGGTGTGCCAGGGGGTGGCGGGAATGCCGTGACGCCCCGACCCATGAAAGACTATACCCCTAGGGGGTATAAATGCGAGCCCCCGGATCGCCACGCGTGATCCTTGTGCGGAGTCAGGAGTCCGGTGTTGTCGTTTCGCGCTCGGGCCGGCAGAGGGGGAGCGCGTCGCCCACGAGAGGGTTCAAGTAGCGGAACAAGGCGTTCTTCAGCTCCCCGATGTATGCCTCCCGCTCCTCGCCCTCGTGCGACAGGATCAGATCCAGGCCGCCCTTGAAAAGGACGAAGATGAACTCCGCCGTCCTGGCGCGCTCGGCGTGCGGGGTGTCGGGAAGGTAGCTGCCCAGGATCTCCTCGACGCGGGTGAGAAGGGTGGAGTGCAGGATGTCGTGCTTCTCCGTCACCTGCCCCGGAATCTCGGAGCCGTGCATCAGGACGGCGAACGCCGGATTTTCGCAGTTGAACGTGATCAGCGGGTCCAGGACGGCGTCCAGCGTCTCGGGGAGCGGCAGATTCATGTGGGCGAGTGTGAACGCCTTGCCGTACGTCGTGCGCCAGCGGTTCAGGAGCACGTCGCCCAACTCGACGGCGATGGCCTCCTTGTTCGGGAAGAACTGGTAGAGCGTGCCGGGCGAGACGCCGGCCTCGCGGGCGATGGAGTTGGTGCTCGCCGCCGTGTAGCCGCTCGTGCAGAAGACGCGGCCCGCGGCTTCGAGGAGTTGTGCGATACGGCGCTCGCCGCGGGCCTGGCGGCGCCGTGGCTTCCCTGTGTCGTCGGCCGGCCCGCCTCCCTTGGTCGCACTGTCCTGGATGCCTTGCTCCACGGCTTCGTCTCTCCTCGCTTCAGGCACGTGAACCCCCAGGATCCCTCGATCGGTTGGCGGCGGTTGACAAACGCGAGTCGGCGCTCGCATTCTTGATTAATGCGAGCGATCACTCGTGTTTGTAATTCTATGGCAGTCGCTGACCCATGCTCTGGGTCACGGTGAAGGGGACACCGCACTATGTCCGAAGTCAACAGGGGGTCGCGAATCGGCGGCTGGACCCGGTTCGTCACGGCGCGCCCACGGCTTTCGCTGCTGGTCGCCCTGGTGATCACGGCGCTGGCGGTCTTCGCGGGGAGCGGAGTCGGCGACCGGATGGGCAGCGGCGGGTGGGAAGACCCCGCTGCCTCGTCGACCTACGCGACACAGGCGTTGGAGCGTGAGTTCCCGGCCTCCCAGCCGAATCTCCTGCTGCTCGTCGACGCGGGCGGCAAAGGGGTGGACGACCCCGCCGTCGCCGCCGAGGCCGGGCGGCTCACCGAGCGGCTGGCCGCCGAAAAGGGCGTCGTAGGCGTCGGGTCGTACTGGCAGACGCGGGCGCCCGCACTGCGCGCCGAGGACGGGGGCGAGGCGCTGATCGCGGCCAGGATCGTCGGTGAGGAGAAGGAGGCCGGTGAGACCCTGGAGCGGATAGCGCCCGAATTCCGAGGCACACAGGGTTTGTTGGAGGTCTCGGTCGGCGGGCCTGTCGCCGTGCGGCACGAGATGCAGACCACCATCCAGGAGGATCTGCTGCGGGCCGAGCTGATCGCCCTGCCGGTCACGCTGGTCCTGCTCGTGATGGTCTTCGGCAGCGCGATCGCCGCCCTGCTGCCGCTGGGTATCGGCATCGTCGCCATCCTCGGGACCAATGCCGTACTGCGCGGGATCACCGAGATCACGGATGTCTCGGTCTTCGCGCAGAATCTCATCACGGCCCTGGGGCTCGGACTGGCCGTGGACTACGCGCTGTTCATCGTGCGCAGATTCCGGGAAGAACTGGCCGAGGGCGCGGACGTACGGGGCGCGGTGGGCACCACGCTCCGCACCGCCGGCCGGACGGTGTTGTTCTCCGCGCTGACGGTGGCGGTGTCGCTCGCGGCGATGATGGTCTTCCCGCAGTACTTCCTGCGCTCGTTCGCCTACGCCGGCATAGCGGTGGTGCTGCTCGCGGCAGCCGCCGCACTGATCCTGCTGCCCGCCGCGCTGATGCTGCTCGGCCATCGGGTCAACTCCCTTGACCTGCGGCGGCTGTTCGGCGGCGGGCGGAGGAAGCCGGCGATCGCCGACTCGTCCGCGGCGGAGGCGGGCGGCGGCTGGGGGCGCACGGCGGTGCTGGTGATGCGGAGGGCTCCGCTCTTCGCCGTCGCGACGGCCACAGGTCTGGTCCTTCTCGGACTGCCCTTCCTGGGCGTCAAGTTCGGCACGGCCGACGACCGGCAGCTGCCGTCGAGCGCGGAGGCGCGAGTGGTCCAGGAGGACATCAGGAGCGGCTTCCCGGGCAGCCCCGGCGGTGGCCTCGAAGTGCTGGGCGAGGGTGGGGCGACCTCCGCCGAGTACGCGGACTACCGTGAGCGGGTGGCCGCCCTGCCGGACGTGCTGCGGGTCGACGGTCCGGTCGTCTCCGGCGACCACGCGTACTTCACGGTGCTGCCGCGCGGCGAGGCGGTGGACCAGCGGACCCAGCGGCTCGTGGGTGAACTCCGGGCCGAGCCCGCCGCGTTCGACACCTCGGTCACCGGCACCGCCGCCGTGCTGGTCGATTCGAAGGACGCCATCGCGGACAGGTTGCCCCTGGCTGCGGGCATCATCGTCGTGGTGACGCTGCTGCTGGTCTTCCTGCTCACCGGCAGCGTCCTCATCCCGATCCAGGCGGTGGCGCTCAACGCGCTCAGCCTCACCGCGATGTTCGGGGCGGTCGTCTGGGTCTTCCAGGACGGCCATCTCTCCGGGCTGCTCGGTTTCACCTCGACGGGGGACATAGAGACGACGCTCCCGGTGCTGATGTTCTGCGTCGCCTTCGGACTCTCCATGGACTACGGGGTCTTCCTGATATCCCGGATCAAGGAGGAGTACGACCGCGGTGGGGACCATGAGCGCTCCGTCATATTCGGGCTTCAGCGCACCGGAGGCCTGATCACGGCGGCGGCGGTGATCCTGGCGGTGGTCATGGTCGCCATCGGCACCTCGCGGGTGACCAACACCAAGATGCTCGGCCTCGGCATCGCGCTCGCGGTGGTCATGGACGCGATGGTGGTGCGCAGCCTGCTGGTCCCGGCGGTCATGAAGCTGACCGGGAGGGCGACATGGTGGGCGCCGGGGCCGCTGCGGCGCTTCCACGACCGGTTCGGGGTGAGCGAGGGGGACTCGCCGCCGGCGGCCGGGACGGACAGCGCCGAAGCCGCTGGCGAGTCCGACGGGGCAGCGTCCGGGGCGGGTGAGCGGGACAAGGTCAGGGTCTGAGAGCCGGAACCGGACCGAGGGTCCCGTACTCCCCCACGGGGTGTGGAGTACGGGACCCTCGGGGTCGGTCGGGTCGGTAGGGACGTACGGACGTGGCACGGGGTCAGATCCGGCGCCTCACTCTCTGCGGCCTCTGGTCCCCGGGCGCTTGGCCACCCAGGCGCGGATGGTGTCCGCGTACCAGTAGGGCTTGCCGTTCTCCACGTGGTCCGGCTGCGGGAGCAGACCGTGCTTTCGGTACGAGCGGACGGTGTCCGGCAGTACCCGGATGTGTGCGGCGATCTCCTTGTAGGACCAGAGACTTCTGTCCGTCATGCGTGGCACCTCCCTGCGTCCGCCGCAGCGGCGGCCTGGGGGCCGTCTGGAGGGCTGCGACTGAAACGCTGGTGATCACTGAGCCTGTGCCCGTTGAACGACGCAGCGTGACGATGGGAGAGGGGCTGTTCCGTCACTGTGACGGAAACCCCGCGTAATGGAGATAAGCGTGACGTTAAGCGGATGTCTGTGACAGAAGCAGCGCATTGGAGGTCAGTGTGTCGACTGCCCAATTGTTCGACAGGGGCTTCGAGTTACGCGCCGCACGAGCGGAGGAAACGGCGCGTCCGCTCGGCGATCGGATAGGGCTTGTCGGGCGGGCAGGGATACATGTCCTGTTCGACGATGGCGAAGAGATCGACATCGAGTTTCTGGGCGGCCGTCAGCACCGGTGCCAGCGCGGGCACTCCGCCCGGCGGTTCGCACATCACGCCCCGCCCGACGGCCGGGCCGAACGGCACCTCGTTGGCGACGACTTCCGCGAGGATCTCCGGATCCACCTGCTTGAGGTGCAGATAGCCGATCCGCTCCCCGTACGCCTCGATCAGTTTGACGCTGTCGCCGCCGCAGTACGCGTAGTGCCCGGTGTCCAGACACAGTGACACCGAGTCGGGATCGGTGGCGTCGAGGAAACGGCTGACGTTCTCCTCGCCGTCGATATGGGTGTCGGCGTGCGGGTGGACCACGATGGTCAGCCCGAAGCGGTCGAACACCTCACGGCCGAGCCGCTCGGTCTGGGCCGTCAGATCGTGCCACTGCGCCGAGGTGAGTGTCCGGTCCTCCAGCACCTGCCCCGTCTTGTCGTCACGCCAGAAGGACGGGATGACCACGAGATGGTCCGCCCCCATCTCCCTGGTGAGCGCGGCGATGTCGGCGACATGCGCCCAGGTGGTGTCCCAGACGGAGGGCCCGTGGTGAAGTCCGGTGAACACGGTGCCGGCCGAGACCTTCAGGCCGCGCGCGGCCGTCTCGTCGGCGAGGCGGACCGGATCGGTCGGGAGGTAGCCGTAAGGGCCGAGTTCGATCCACTCGTATCCGGCCTCGGCCACCTCGTCGAGAAAACGCCGCCAGGGAACCTGCTGGGGATCGTCGGGGAACCACACGCCCCAGGAGTCGGGGGCCGACCCGACCCTGATGCGGTTCAGCGGGGGTACGGAGGAGGTCATACCGGTCAGCCTCCCGGCCGTCGGAGAAGAGTGTCAAGCCTTGGTCCGAATGTAAGGACAAAACGTTGACAGAGGTCGGGAGAGAGCACTACACCTGACAACGGCCGTCGAAACGAGGGGACGCGTATGCCTGAGCCGTACGACGTGATCACCATGGGGCGGATCGGCGTGGACCTCTATCCGCTGCGTACCGGAGTCCCGTTGGCGCAGGTCGACACCTTCGGGAAGTTCCTCGGAGGATCGGCGACGAACGTGGCGGTGGCCGCCGCCCGGCTCGGACGCCGTACCGCGGTCATCACCCGCACCGGACGGGACGCGTTCGGGGACTATCTCCACCACGCCCTGCGGGAGTTCGAGGTGGACGACCGATGGGTGACACCCGTCGACCGGTGGCCCACGCCGGTGACGTTCTGCGAGATCTTCCCCCCGGACGACTTCCCGCTCTACTTCTACCGGCAGCCCAAGGCGCCCGATCTGGAGATCCACCCGCACGAGTTGGACCTGGACGCCATCAGGTCCGCACGGATCTTCTGGATGACGGGCACCGGCCTGTGTGAGGAGCCCAGCCGGGCCGCCACACTCACAGCCCTGCGCACGCGTGCCGAGGCGCGGGGACGTAGTCCTGAGCAGCGGCCGTCCGGTGGGCGACGGCCCGGAACCGCCGTCACCGTCTTCGACCTCGACTGGCGCCCGATGTTCTGGAAGGCGCCGGCCGACGCACCCGACGCACCCGACGATCCGAAGGCGCTCATGGCGGCGGCCCGGCCCCTGTACGCGCAGGCCCTGCGCCACGCCACCGTCGCCGTGGGAAACCTGGACGAGTGCGAAGTCGCCGTCGGAGAGCGCGAACCGTACGCCGCCGCCCGAGCGCTCCTCGCCGCCGGACCCGAACTGGCCGTCGTCAAACAGGGCCCCAAGGGCGTCCTCGCCGTCCACCGCGACGGCACCACCGCCGAGGTGCCGCCCGTCCCCGTCGAGGTCGTCAACGGCCTCGGCGCCGGAGACGCCTTCGGCGGCGCCCTCTGCCACGGGCTGCTGGCCGGCTGGAACCTGGAGCGCGTCATGCGGTACGCCAACGCCGCCGGCGCCATCGTCGCCGCACGGCTCGCCTGCTCCTCCGCCATGCCGTACGCCCCGGAAGTCGTCCAGGTCCTCGGCGGAGGCCCCGTCCCCACACCAGGGACGCTGCCACCGGAGGCGACTCTGTGACCCCCGTCGACGCGTCGGAGCTCGTACGGATCCGTACGCACCGTCCCGAGGCGGTCGCCGAGGCCGCCGCCCGCCGCAGCCGCCGTCCCCTGCTGCGCCCCCGCGGACGGCTGATGATCGTCGCGGCCGACCATCCGGCCCGTGGCGCCCTCGCCGTCGGGAACCGGCGGTTGGCCATGGCCAACCGCGTCGACCTGCTGGAGCGGCTCTGCCTCGCGCTGTCCCGGCCCGGTGTGGACGGTGTGCTCGCCACCGCCGACATACTCGACGATCTGCTCCTCCTCGGCGCCCTGGAGGACCGCGTCGTCGTCGGCTCCATGAACCGCGGGGGCCTCGCGGGCGCCGCCTTCGAACTGGACGACCGCTTCACCGGCCACCGCCCCGAGGACATCGCCCGCCTCGGCTTCGACGCGGGCAAGTTGCTCCTGCGCGTCGACTACGAGGACGCGCGCTCGGCGGACACCCTCCTGTCGGCCGCCCGCGCCGTCGACGCCATGGCGGAACGTCGGCTGCCCGTCTTCGTCGAGCCGTTCATCTGCCACCGCAGGGACGGACGACTCGGCAACGATCTGTCGGCCGAGGCGGTGACCCGCTCCATCGCCATCGCCTCCGGCCTCGCCGGCACCTCGGCGTACACGTGGCTGAAACTGCCGGTCACCGAGAATCCGGACGACATGGCGCGGGTGATGGAGACGTCCACCCTGCCCGCCGTGCTGCTCGGCGGCGAGATCGGCGACGACCAGGAGGGGACGTACGAGAAGTGGCGCAAGGCACTGCGCCTGCCCACGGTGCAGGGCCTGGTCGTGGGCCGCTCGCTCCTCTACCCGGTGGACGGGGACGTCGCGGCGGCCGTCGACACCGCCGTGGGCCTGTTGTAGGGCCGCGGCCGTCCGGCTGCTGTAGCTGCAGGGACACGGGGGAGTAGGCAGACGTGCGGAGGGATACGGAACGACCATGACGACGGACACCGACACCGACACGGGCTCCGACGGTGAATTCCTGGAACGGCACGTGCGCGCGGGCAGCGCGGCGAGCGGGCCGTACGCGCTCGACATCGAGCCGCGGCGGGCCGGCTGGCTGCACAGCGCCCTGCGCGTCCTCGACCTGCCGCCCGGCGGTACGCACACGCTGGACAGCGGGGACAGCGAGTGGATCGTGCTTCCCCTCAGCGGCGGTTGTACGGTGCAGACGCAAGGCGAGATCTTTGAACTGCTGGGCAGAGAAAGCGTGTTCAGCTCCGTCACGGACTTCGCGTACGTTCCGCGTGACGCCCACGCCCAGATCGCCTCCGGTGCGGGGGGCCGCTTCGCCCTGGCAGGAGCGAAGTGCGAGCGACGACTCCCCGCTCGCTACGGCTCCGCACCGGAGGTTTCTGTCGAACTGCGGGGCAGCGGCAACTGCTCCCGCCAGGTCAACAACTTCGCCGCCGCCGACACCTTCGACTGTGACCGGCTGATCGCCGTCGAAGTGCTCACGCCCGGCGGGAACTGGTCGTCGTACCCACCGCACAAGCACGACGAGAACCACCCCGGCGTCGAGTCCGAGCTGGAGGAGATCTACTACTTCGAGATCGAGGACGGCGGCCTCGGCTACCACCGAGTCTCGCCCTCCAGGCCCGGCGGTACGGACGTCCTCGCCGAGGTCCGCACCGGAGACACCGTCCTCATCCCCGACGGCTGGCACGGCCCGTCCATCGCCGCCCCCGGCCGCGCCATGTACTACCTGAACGTGATGGCCGGACCGGGCGAGACCAGACAGTGGCTGATCCGCGATCACCCCGACCACGGCTGGATCCGCGACACCTGGCCCGGCCAGGCGGTCGATCCGCGACTGCCGATGTACGGGCCGCCGCGACCGCCGCAGCCGTCGAGCCAACCTCCTTATGAGGACGAGGACAAGGAGACCCACCGATGAGTACGCGCCGCCTCACCGTGGCCCAGGCACTGATCGCCTTCCTGTCCCGCCAGTACACCGAACG
The DNA here is from genome assembly GCF_044458565.1 of Streptomyces sp. NPDC050433. Classification (NCBI taxonomy): domain Bacteria; kingdom Bacillati; phylum Actinomycetota; class Actinomycetes; order Kitasatosporales; family Streptomycetaceae; genus Streptomyces; species Streptomyces sp. NPDC050433. The sequence goes on from NZ_JBITIB010000011.1 coordinate 147,181, forward strand.
CGACGGCAACCGCCGCCGCCTGATCGACGCCACCTGGGGCATCTTCGGCCACGGGAACGTGGCGGGCATCGGCCAGGCGCTCGTCCAAGCCGGCCATGAGATGCCGTACTTCCAGGGCCGCAGCGAACAGGCCATGGTCCACGCCGCCGTCGGCTACGCCCGGCAGAGCAACCGCCTCTCCACCCACGCCGTGACCACCTCCATCGGCCCCGGCGCCACGAACCTCGTCACCGGCGCCGCCCTCGCCACCATCAACCGGCTGCCCGTGCTGCTGCTCCCCGGCGACATCTTCGCGACGCACCCGGCCGACCCCGTCCTCCAGCAGCTCGAAGTGCCCCACGCGGGCGACATCTCCGTCAACGACGCGCTCCGCCCCGTGTCGAAGTACTTCGACCGCGTCTCGCGGCCCGAGGCGCTCGTCCCTTCCGCGCTCGCCGCCATGCGGGTCCTCACCGACCCCGCCGAGACGGGCGCGGTGACCCTCGCCCTGCCACAGGACGTCCAGGCTGAGGCGTACGACTGGCCGGAGGAGTTCTTCGCGGAGCGCGTCTGGCGGATCCGCAGGCAGGGCCCCGACCCGTACGAACTCTCCGACGCCGCCGAGGCCGTCCGCGCGGCCCGCCGTCCGCTCCTCGTCGCGGGCGGCGGCGTCCACCACAGCACGGCCGAGGACGCACTTGCCGCCTTCGCGACGGCGACCGGCATCCCGGTCGCCTCCACCCAGGCCGGCAAGGGCTCCCTGCGCCACGATCACCCGGCGGACGTCGGCGGCATCGGCCACACCGGCACCGCCACCGCCGACGAACTGGCCCGCACCGCCGACCTGGTGATCGGCGTCGGCACCCGCTGGTCCGACTTCTCCACGGCATCGGCGACGCTCTTCTCGAACCCGTCCGTCCGCTTCCTCAACATCAACATCACCGGCTTCGACGCACACAAGCTCGCCGCCGCGCCCCTGGTCGCCGACGCCCGTACCGCTCTGGAGGACCTCACCACGGCCCTCACGGACCACCGCGTGGACGCGGCCTACGTCACGGAGTACGCCGAGGACAAGGAGCGCTGGGAGCACCGCGTCGACGCCGCGTTCGACACCTCCGAAGACCTCCTGCGACCCACCCAGCCGCAGGTCCTCGGCCTCCTCGACGCACTCGTCACCGACGAGGACATCGTCATCAACGCCGCCGGATCGCTCCCCGGAGACCTGCACAAGCTGTGGCGGTCCCGTTCCCGCGACCAGTACCACGTCGAGTACGGCTATTCCTGCATGGGTTACGAGATCCCGGCCGCCATCGGCGTAATGCTCGCCGATCCGGGACGTCCCGTCTGGGCGCTGGTCGGCGACGGCACGTATCTGATGAACCCCACGGAGATCGTCACCGCCGTCCAGGAACGCCTCCCACTGAAGCTGGTGATCCTCCAGAACCACGGCTACGCGTCGATCGGCGGCCTCTCGGAGTCCGTCGGCGCGGAACGGTTCGGTACGGCGTACCGCTACCGGGAGGCGGACACGGTCGGCTCGCCGACGTACACCGGCGACCCGCTGCCTGTCGACCTCGCCGCCAACGCGGCCTCGCTCGGGATGCGCGTCATCCGCGCCAAAACCATCCGTGACCTGCGTGAAGCCCTCGCCGTCGCGCGTGAGTCCGACGTCCCCACATGTGTCTACGCCGAGACCGAAACGGCAGACACTGTGTCGGGCGCGCCTCCCGCCCAGGCATGGTGGGATGTCCCCGTGGCCGAGACGGCGACCCGAGCGTCCGCGGTCACAGCACGCGAGGAGTACGAGCGGAAGGCCGCGGCCCGCCGCCGCCACCTCTGACACACGGCACCGCCAGTCCGACCCGCCCGTCCGACACCGCCCCGAGGCGCACCGCCCGCGCCGATGGACCGATGGACCCGAAGGAGCACGTAATGAAGACCGTCAACCACTGGATCGGTGGCAAGACCGTCGAGGGCACGTCGGGCAGTTGGGGCCAGGTCACCGACCCGGCGACCGGCGCGGTCACCACGCAGGTCGCGCTCGCCTCGGCGGAGGAGGTGGACACGGCCGTCACGGTGGCCAAGGCCGCGTACGGCACCTGGGGCACGTCCTCCCTCTCCACGCGCACCGGCATCCTCTTCAGCTACCGCGCGCTGCTCGACGCGCACCGGGACGAGATCGCCGCGCTGATCACCGCCGAGCACGGCAAGGTCCACTCCGACGCCCTCGGCGAGGTCGCGCGCGGGCTGGAGATCGTCGAACTGGCCTGCGGGATCACCACCCAGCTCAAGGGCGAGCTGTCGACGCAGGTCGCCAGCCGGGTCGACGTCTCCTCGATCAGGCAGCCGCTGGGCGTCGTCGCCGGCATCACGCCGTTCAACTTCCCCGCGATGGTGCCGATGTGGATGTTCCCGCTGGCCATCGCCTGCGGCAACACCTTCGTACTGAAGCCGAGCGAGAAGGACCCCTCGGCGGCGAATCTGCTCGCCGAGCTGGCGGCCGAGGCGGGACTGCCGGACGGTGTGCTCAACGTCGTCCACGGCGACAAGGTGGCCGTCGACTCCCTCCTGGCCCACCCGGACGTCGCGGCGGTCTCCTTCGTCGGCTCCACGCCCATCGCGCGCCACATCCACGCCACCGCGTCGGCCAACGGCAAGCGCGTCCAGGCGCTCGGCGGCGCCAAGAACCACATGCTGGTCCTCCCGGACGCCGACCTGGACGCGGCGGCGGACGCGGCCGTCTCGGCGGCGTACGGCTCCGCGGGCGAGCGCTGCATGGCGATCTCGGCGGTCGTCGCGGTCGGTTCGATCGGCGACGAGCTCGTGAACAAGATCCGCGAACGCGCCGAGAAGATCAAGATCGGCCCCGGCACCGACCCGGCCTCCGAGATGGGCCCGCTGATCACGGCGGCCCACCGCGACAAGGTCGCCTCGTACGTGACGGGCGCCGCCGCACAGGGCGCCCAAGTCGTCCTGGACGGCACCGGCCTGCGCGTCGACGGCTACGAGGACGGCCACTGGATCGGCCTGTCCCTCCTCGACCACGTCTCGACCGACTCCGACGCCTACCGCGACGAGATCTTCGGCCCGGTGCTGTGCGTGCTGCGGGCGGAGACGTACGACGACGGCGTCGCTCTCATGAACGCCTCGCCGTTCGGCAACGGCACCGCGATCTTCACCCGCGACGGCGGTGCGGCCCGCCGCTTCCAACTGGAGATCGAGGCGGGCATGGTCGGCGTGAACGTGCCGATCCCGGTGCCCGTCGGCTACCACTCCTTCGGTGGCTGGAAGGACTCGCTCTTCGGCGACCACCACATCTACGGCAACGACGGCGTGCACTTCTACACGCGCGGCAAGGTCGTCACCACCCGCTGGCCGGACCCGTCGGACGCCCCGTCAGGCGTGGACCTGGGCTTCCCCCGCAACCACTGACGCGGAAGCCCGCCCAGACCGCGACGGCTCGCACGGCACCCCTATTCCGTGTGAGCCGTCGCCGCGTTCCGGGGCCTTCTTAATAGGTGGCCCTGCGGCCGGAGTCACCGCACGCTGTCCCCATGTCAGAAGCGACAACTCCCCGGACAATGCCGGCACCGGAGCCCAAGTACCGCATCCGCGCGTACCACACCGCCTCGACGATCACCGTCCACCAGGCCTACCCACCGCCGATCGGTCTTCCCGCCGCGCGCGACGGACGGTTTCCCGGTATCTGGAAGCGCGACAGGATGACGTGGATCAAGCCGTCCTTCCTTTGGATGATGTATCGCTGCGGATGGGGCGTGAAGGAGGGCCAGGAGACGGTCCTCGCCATCGAGATCAGCCGTGCGGGTTTCGAGTGGGCCCTGAAGCATGCCTGCCTGTCGCACTACGACGCGGACGTGCACGCCGATCGGGCCGCGTGGCAGCGGGAGTTGAAGCGCAGTCCCGCGCGTGTCCAGTGGGATCCGGAGCGTGATGTGCGGCTGGAGGCGCTGCCGTACCGGTCGCTTCAGCTCGGTCTGTCGGGGGAGGCGGCGCGGCGGTACGCCGACGAGTGGATCGTCTCCGTCAAGGACGTGACGCCGCTGGCGCGGCGGATTCACGGGCTGGTCAGGGACGGTGAACTGGCCGCCGCGCAGGAGCTGCTGCCCGTCGAGACGCCCTATCCGGCCGAGGTGGACGGCGAGTTGCTTCGTCACCTGTGTCCATGAGCGGCGCCCGTGAAACCGGCGCGCCGGGCGCGTCGAGTTCTCGCCATGCTATGGGACCAAGACGGGAGGAGCGGCAGTATGGAGGGTATGACGGACATGGTGAATTCAGCCCAGGCCGAGGCGTGGAACGGCTATGAGGGCAGGCACTGGGCGGACCACCAAGATCGGTACGACAATCTCAACGACGCCGCCAATGCGCCGCTTCTCGAAGCGGCCGGCATAAGGGAGGGCGATCGGCTCCTCGACGTCGGGTGTGGGAACGGGCGGGTCGCGCGGCTCGCGGCGCGGCGCGGGGCCCAAGCCGTCGGGATCGATCTGTCGGCGCCGATGCTGGCGCGGGCCAGGGACTCCGCGGCGGTGGAGGAGGTCGGGGATGTCACGTTCGTGCAGGGCGACGCGCAGGTGTACGACTTCGAGGAGGCATCCTTCGACATCGCCGTGAGCCGTTTCGGAGTGATGTTCTTCGCCGATCCGGCCGCCGCGTTCCGCAACATCGGACGAGCGTTACGGCCCGGTGGGCGGCTCGCCTTCGTCTGTCCGCAGTCGTTCAGCCTCATGGACCAGGCGGTGATCTTCGCGGCCATCGGCACCCAGGTCACGCTGCCCGCCCTCAACGAGGACAGCAAGCACCAGCCCGCCTCCTTCGCCGACCCCGCGCACACCGAGCACGTGCTGAGCGAGGCCGGCTTCAAAGGAATCGGGCTACAGGCCCTCGCGCTGCCCCAGCACTGGGGCAAGGACGCCTCCGACGCCTCCGCCTTCCTGATGGGATGGGGTCCCCTCCAACACTGGCTGGCCCTGGCCGATGCCGACGAGCGGACGCGTACGCGCGTGCACGACGCCGCCACGGAGGCGTTCCACGCCTTCGAGACCAGGCAAGGCGTACGGCTCACCAGCCGCCTGTGGCTCGTCACCGCCGAGCGCCCCTGAGTCGGCGGGCGGAGCGTCAGGGCCTCGGGAACTCCCAGGTCAGCATGGCGAAGTGACCTTCGTCGCGCGCCCCGGCCGACCGGTACGTCGCCAGCGCCGGTTCGTTGTCGGTGTCCACGCCCACCCACATGTCGTAGCAGCCGCGCTCGCGCGCGACCGCCGCCAGGGTGTCCGTCAGCGCCCGCCCGATGCCGCGCCGACGGTACGGCGCGTCCACCGACAGCTCGTACAGGCACATCTCGACGCCCTTGTCCGGATGCAGCATCTCGATGCCGGAGACGAATCCGGCCGGGACACCTTCGACGTATGCGATCAGCAGCAGATGACCCGGAGCGGCGAGGAAGCGCTCCGCCCACTCGGGGCGCGCCGGGCCGTCGTACAGGTGCTCGGCGGCGACAAGTTCGGCGACGGTCGTCGCTCGGCGGATCTCCGTGCCGGTCATGGGGGCTCGTCTCTCCTCTTGCTGCCTGGTGAGGCCGCGTACCGCGCTTGGTGTACGGCGACGCTACCGCGTACGCCTCAGGGAGGCCCCTGAGTTCCGACTGGTGTCAGCGCGGGCGCCGCGCGGGGCCGTTTAGGGTTCAAGCATGGAGATCCCAACCCCCTGGCGGCTACGGCTGCGCAGACGATGGCTCGCGGGCGTGGCCGCGGCCGTCGTGCTCGTCGGCGCCGGCACCTGGACCGCCGTCGCCTCGGACAGCGCGCCCACCGTGCACCGAGCCGACCAGACGATGGAGATGCCCGGCGCCCGGATCGACACCTCGTACTTCACCGCCGGTGACGGCGGCAACCGCAGGCCCGCCGTCCTGCTCGGGCACGGGTTCGGCGGCAGCAAGAACGATGTACGGGCCCAGGCCGAGAAGCTCGCGCGCGACGGGTACGCCGTGCTGACCTGGTCGGCGCGGGGGTTCGGGAAGTCCACCGGCAAGATCGGACTCAATGACCCGGACCACGAGGTCAAAGACGTCTCCCGGATGATCGACTGGCTCGCCGAGCGCCCCGAGGTCCAGCTCGACGCCGACGGCGACCCACGCGTCGGCATGAGCGGAGCCTCCTACGGAGGAGGCATCGCGCTGCTCGGCGCGGGCTACGACGCGCGCGTCGACGCCATCGCGCCCGTGATCACCTACTGGAATCTCGCCGACTCGCTCTTCCCCGACGGCGTCTTCAAGAAGCTGTGGGCCGGGATCTTCTTCTCCACCGGCGGTGGCTGCGACACCTTCGAGAAGCAGCTCTGCGAGATGTACGACCGGGTCGCGGTCGCCGGGAAGCCCGACGCGGCGGCTGATGAACTCCTCGCGGAGCGGAGCCCGTCCGCGATCGGTGACCGTATCAAGGTGCCCTCGCTGATCATCCAGGGCCAGACCGACTCCCTCTTCCCGCTCGGCCAGTCCGACGCCATGGCGAAGACGATCAAGGCCAACGGGGCGCCCGTCGCCGTCGACTGGATGGCCGGCGGTCACGACGGCGGAAACGCCGAGACCGGCCGGATCGAGAGCCGTATCTCCTCCTGGTTCGACCACTACCTCAAGAAGGACACCGGCGTCGACACGGGACCGGCGTTCCGCGTCAGCCGGACCGGCGGCGTCGACTCCACCGACGGCCAGGCGCTGTTGAGGGGAGCGAGCAGCGACAGCTATCCGGGCTTGCGGAGCGGGATAACGAACGTCCCGCTCTCCGGCCGCACACAGTCGTTCGACAATCCCGCCGGCGCGAGCCCGCCCGCCATCTCCACCGTGCCGGGCCTCGGCAGCGGACTGTCCCAGCTGTCCTCGTTCGGCATGGGCCTCGCCCTCGACTTCCCCGGCCAGTACGCCCGCTTCGACTCCCGGCCGCTCGACCGGCCGCTCCAGGTCACGGGCTCACCGACCTTCCGGGTCACCGTCAAGGCCGACACCGACGACGCCGTGCTCTTCGGCAAGGTCTACGACGTCGGCCCCGACGGCCGTCAGCAAGTGCTGCCCTCGCAACTCGTCTCCCCAGTCCGCGTCGAAGGCGTCAAAGCGGGCGACGGCAAGACCGTCGAACTGACACTGCCCGCCATCGACCACAAGGTGGAGGCCGGGCACCGGCTGCGCGTCGTCCTCGCCGCGACCGACCTCGCCTACGCCTCACCCGCCGCCCCCGCCACCTACACCCTCACGGCGGCCGGCGACCTGTCCGTCCCCACGGCGCCCGCGCTCCCCACCGCCGCGCCGACCCTCGCCTGGTGGGTCTGGGGCCTGCCGTTGGCGGGTGTGCTGATCGCCGCCGCACTGCTGCTGACCGCGCGCCGCCGGGTCAGCGCGCCGGCGCCCGATCCGGAACTGGCCGACGTACCCCTCCAGATCACGGACCTGTCGAAGCGCTACGCCAAGTCCGCCGACCGCTATGCCGTACGGGATCTCTCCTTCCGCGTCGAGAAGGGGCAGGTGCTCGGGCTCCTCGGTCCGAACGGCGCGGGCAAGACGACGACCCTGCGCATGCTGATGGGCCTCATCACCCCCGACGCCGGAGACATCCGGGTCTTCGGGCACTCCATCAGGCCCGGCGCACCGGTGCTGTCCCACGTCGGTTCCTTCGTCGAGGGCGCGGGCTTCCTGCCGCACCTGTCCGGGCGGGACAACCTGGAGCTGTACTGGCGGGCCACCGGCCGCCCCGTCGAGGACTCGCACATCGAAGAGGCCCTGGAGATCGCCGCACTCGGCGACGCCCTCGCCCGCGCCGTGCGCACCTACTCACAGGGCATGCGACAGCGCCTCGCGATCGCACAGGCCATGCTCGGTCTGCCGGACCTGCTCATCCTCGACGAGCCGACCAACGGCCTCGACCCGCCGCAGATCCGCGAGATGCGCGACGTGATGATCCGCTACGCGGCCAACGGCCGGACTGTCATCGTCTCCAGCCATCTCCTCTCCGAGGTCGAACAGACCTGTACGCATCTGGTGGTCATGGACCGGGGCCGGCTCGTCCAGGCCGGTCCGGTCGCCGAGATCACCGGCTCCGGCGACACCGTGCTTGTCACCACGGCCGGACAGGTGCCCGAGCCGGTCGTCGACAAGATCGCCGCGCTGCCCGGCATCGGATCCGCGATCCGTACGGACGAGGGGCTGCTCGTACGGCTCGACGGGGTGGACACCAACACGCTGGTCACCGAACTCATCCGGATGGACGTTTCGCTGACCGGCGTCGGACCGCACCGCCGCCTGGAGGACGCCTTCCTCACTCTCATCTCAGGAGCCTCCGCATGAGCGCGCTGACCGAATCGGCTCCGGGCTACCGGGCGGGCCGGACCCTTCCGCTCCGCGTCGAACTCGTACGACAGCTCAAGCGCAGGCGCACGATGGCGATGGGCGGCGTCCTCGCGATCCTGCCTTTCGTGCTGATCGTGGCCTTCGCCATCGGTGGGACACCGGGAGCCGACGAGGGCGGCGGTGGTGGCAGCCGACTGAACCTGATGGACACCGCGACCTCGTCCGGCGCCAACTTCGCCGCCACCTGCCTCTTCGTCTCCGCGGGCTTCCTGCTGGTCGTGCCCGTCGCGCTGTTCTGCGGGGACACCGTGGCCTCCGAGGCGAGCTGGTCCTCTCTGCGCTATCTGCTCGCCGCGCCGGTGCCGCGTGCCCGGCTGCTGTGGAGCAAGCTGGCGGTGGCGCTGGTCATGAGCCTGGCGGCGATGGTGCTGCTGCCGGTCGTCGGGCTGGCGGCGGGCACGGCCGCGTACGGCTGGGGGCCGCTGGAGCTGCCCACCGGGGGGTCCCTCGGGCCGGCCGACACCGTGCCGAGGCTGGCGCTCGTGATCGGGTTCATCTTCGTCTCCCAACTGGTCACGGCGGGCCTCGCCTTCTGGCTGTCCACGAAGACCGACGCCCCGCTCGGCGCGGTCGGTGGTGCGGTCGGACTGACGATCATCGGCAATGTGCTGGACCAGGTGACGGCGCTGGGGACCTGGCGGGACTTCCTGCCCGCGCACTGGCAGTTCGCCTGGGCGGACGCCCTCCAGCCTCAGCTGGAGTGGAGCGGCATGCTGAAGGGCTCGGCGATCTCGGTGACGTACGCCCTGGTGCTGTTCGCCCTCGCGTTCAGGAACTTCTCCCGCAAGGACATCGTGAGTTGAGCGTGTCCCCCTGGCCGCGTTCATAGCCAGCCCCGACGAGCCGCTTCCGCCCCCGCGCGGAAGCGACTCGTCGTGCCGAGGGCGGTGAGCAACTCGCCGACCCGTCTGCTGTAGGTGCGCGGCGACATGCCGAGCCGGGCCGCCGCCGCCTCGTCGGTGAGCCCGCACAGCATGGCGTCGAGCACAGGGCGTAAGTGATGGGGGAGGACGCCGGGCTCCCGACCGGGACTGCCGTCGGAACCGGGACCGGGACCGGGACTCGGACCGGGCCCGGCATGAGCGCCGGTCGCCGGGTCGAGGCGCCCGGGACCGGTCGCAGGGTCCCCCGGCGCGCCGTGCGACGGCTCCTCTGGTAAAGAGAATTCCTCGCCGTTGTCCCACCAGTGCTGATGGATCCGGACCAGGGCCCCGACGACGACCGGGTCCCTGATCAACAGCAGCCCGTTGAAGTGGAGTTCGAAGTCCAGGGGCAGCGCGGCCGTCGTACGGTCCACGAGGACCATCTTGAACGGGATCGACTCCGTCTGCCGTGCCCCGCGGGCGAGGGCCCGCAGCTCGCGCGGCAGCCCCGCCAGGCCCCGGCGCGGCACGATCCGGCGGACCGTGAGCGGAACCGCGGGCAGGGGAGTGGTCCCCGCGTCCGCCCCAGCCCCGGAGCCCGCGTCGGCTCGTTGCTCCGGTCGTGCCTCGGGGTCCGCCCGCTCCGCCGCCGCGCGGACGCACGCGGTGGCGAACTCCAGGAACGGCAACGGCAGGCCCTTCCCCAGGGACCGGCCCGGATCGTCGAACGTCAGCAGCTCGTGACGCGCGGAACGGACGAGCGCTGCCAGCGCTGCGGCCACCTGATGCGTGCCACGGACCGGCCGGCTCGCCGGTCGGAGAGTCTCCACCGCGTCCCCCCGCAGTGCGCTTCTCGGTAGCGCCGACCTGTTGAGTACGGAGCCCGGAACATCTGCCACGGCTGACCACCCCCGCCATCCCCTCGGAGCCGTACGCCACTCCATGTACTCATGAGACTGCACACCGTGACAAGTGCAGTTCAGCGAGTGGCGACTCCATGCCAATGGAACCGACTCACGTATCAACGGCATCGGTTGGCACACGAGTTCGGCGATGACGGCGAAGAGGGCGGGTGACGGCGGACAAGTCCCCTGGCCCGTTGTCGCATTGAGATTCATCCGCAACCTCTCGTGCCGGTCCCACCGACCCCCTCGAACGTCACAGTCACAAGTTCCGACGATCCAGGGGGGACCGTGACGAAGCTCCACACGAAGACGAGGCTCAACACCAGGACGAAGCTCCACACGAGGACAGGTCGGGGAGCGGTGGTCGCGTTGCTGGCGGGCGGCCTGCTGCTGCTCACCGGCTGCTCGGGCGCCGATACGAGTGACGCGAGCCGGAAGGCCGACGGGCCGGGCCCCGGCAGCGCGTTCGGCGACGGCTCCGGGGCCGGGTCCGGTTCCGGTTCCGGAGGGCGGGGGGCCGCCGGCTCGGCCGACGGCACCGGACAGGGAGAGGGGCAGCGGGACGGCGAACAGAAACGGGACGTGGGACCGGAAGGGGAGTTCGCGCCGGAGCCGGACTACCTGTCGACCTTCGCGCTGGACGTGGACACCGCCTCCTACGGATACGCGCTCCGCACCCTCGGTGAGGGACGCCTGCCGGATCCCGGCACCGTACGGCCCGAGGAGTTCGTCAACAGCTTCCGCCAGGACTACGAACGTCCCGAGGGCGACGGCTTCTCCGTGACGGTGGACGGCGCCGCCGCGCCGGGCGCGGACGACGACTGGTCCCTCGTGCGCGTCGGCCTCGCCACCCGCCTGGCCGACCACGAAGGCGAACGCCCCCCGGCCGCACTCACGTTCGTGATCGACACCTCGGGCTCCATGGCGGAGCCCGGCCGACTCGACCTCGTCAAGGAATCACTCGGCATCCTTACGGACGGGCTGCGCGGCGACGACTCGATCGCCCTGGTGACGTTCAGCGGCCGGGCCGAGACCAGGCTGCCGATGACCCGTATCGGCGACAGCCGCTCCCGGATCCACGACGTGATCGAGGAACTGGAACCGGCCGATTCGACCAACCTCGGGGCAGGCGTCGAGAACGGCTACGCCGAGGCCGTGGACGGCCGCAGGAGCGGCGCGACCAACCGGGTCGTCCTGCTGTCGGACGCGCTGGCCAACACCGGTGAGACGGAGGCGGACGCGATCCTCGAACGCATCGCGCAGGCGCGTACCGAGCACGGCATCACCCTCTTCGGCGTCGGTGTCGGAAGTGACTACGGCGACGCCCTGATGGAACGGCTCGCCGACCGGGGCGACGGACACACGACGTACGTCTCCGACAGGGAACAGGCCAGGAAGGTGTTCGTCGACCAGCTCCCCATGAACGTCGAACTGCGCGCCAGGGACGCCAAGGCGCAGGTCGCGTTCGACAGGGACACCGTCGAGCGCTTCCGGCTGATCGGCTACGAGAACAGGGCCGTCGCGGACGAGGACTTCCGGGACGACCGGGTCGACGGGGGCGAGGTCGGGCCGGGGCACACCGTGACGGCGCTGTACGCCGTCAGGCTGCGGCCTGGCGCGAGCGGCGAGGTGGCGAAGGCGACGGTGCGCTGGCTGGATCCCGGGACCCGGGCTCCGCACGAGCGGTCGGGCTCGATACGCGCGAGCGCGGTGGACACCCGGCTGTGGGGCGACGCCAAGCCGCGCCTCCAAGTGACGGCCGTCGCCGCGTACTTCGCGCTGGCGCTGCGCGGCGAGTCGCCCGACGGCGACACCGAGTCGCACGGCGCTCTGCCCGGCGCGCCCGGCCTCGGTGAACTGGAGAAGCGGGCGCGGACGCTGGCCGCCTCCACGGAGGACGGATCGGTGAAGGAGCTGGCGGAGGCGATCGGTCAGGCGAGCCGCGCGAGCGGCTGATCGCAGGCCGGGTCCCGGAGTGGGCGAGGGCGGTCCGGGAGTGGGCGTGGGGCGGAGCGGCGGTACGCCGGAGGACCACCGGCGGAAACGGTGCTGCGCCGCCCCTCTCCACGGGCCATGATGTGCGGCATGGCCACTGTCCTGCTCGCGCTCGCCGTCATCTTCACCGGTCTGTACGCCGGCATCATGCTCATCTTCCTGACCGGGATCATGCCCGCGTTGGCACGCCTCACGGACGCGCAGTTCGTGACGGCCATGCGCCGGATCAACGAGGAAGTACCGCGCGGGCTGTTCCTTCTCGTGTTCCTCGCCGAGGTGGCCTTCCCTGTCGCCGCGCTCGCCGTCCCCGTCGACGACCGCTCGGACACCCAGTGGTGGCTGCTGCTGGTGGGCCTGATCTGCGTGGTCGTCAACCACATCGTGACCGTCGCGGGCAACATCCCGCTCAACAACGCCCTCGCGTCCTCGGAGGCCTCACCCGAGGCGAACCCCGACAGTGCGGTCCGCGCTGCCTTCGAGAGCCGCTGGAACCGCTTCCACGCCGTCCGTACGGTCTTCGCCGTCGCGGGTTTCGCGCTGATCGTCAGCGGCTCGCTGTCGTGACGGTGAACAGCCCCACAGTCTCCCGCCGGCTCGCGACCTCCGTGAACCCGGCCTGACCGGCCCACTGTTCGGCCAGCTCCACCGGACGGCACTTCATCTCCCACAGGACGCCCTCCCGGTTCGGCAGGACGTTCGCGATGAACTCCAACTGAGGGTGCCGGGTCTGGGTCGTGAAGACCAGCACTCCGCCCGGCGCGAGCATCCCGCGCAGCCGCGCGACGGACGTGGCGATGACGGCGTCGTCCAGCAGCAGTTCGTAGAGCCCCGACACGACGATGATGTCGGGCGCGTGGGTGGAGGGCGTGGGGTCGAGGGCGTCTCCGTACGCGTACGAGATCCCGGTCAGCCCTCGCTCGGCCGCCTGGCGCTCGCCCTGCGCGAGGCCCGCGCGGTCCATGTCGCGGCACTCGACGTGGAGGGCGCCGGGGCCGTACTCCGCGAGCAGTTCCTGGAGATAGCGCCCCGGCCCCGACGCCACGTCCAATACCCGCACACCACCGTCCGCGCCGTCGCGTCCGCCCGAACTCCCGCGCCGCGCGATCTCCTTACGGAGGACGTCCTTCAGCAACTCGCGGCGGGCCCGGATGGCGCGCCATCCGACGGCGTTCAGATACACGTGGTCGATCACGTGTCCCACGACGGGGAAGCCGCCGGCCTTGTTGACGTACACGTAGTCCAGCATGGAGCCGCTGTCGAAGCCGTGCCGAAAGCCGATGCGGATACCGGCGCTGGCGCGGCCGACCGTACCGAGCAGGGCGCGCATCACCGCCCACCGCGCGCGGTTGAGCGAACCGGTCCGGTTCGGATCGTTCTGAGGCTGTCGGGCCGTGCTCGTCTTCGTCATGCGCTTCAGCGTCGGCCCGGAGCGTCTGCCTCGGTATCCGCGCGGCTACTCGGGCGGCGCGTGAGTAGTCCTGCGTACGCTCCACTCGAAGCTGCCCCGGCAATCCAGCACACCCGCCGAGTCGACCACCTCGGTGTGCGTGGTGAGACGGGCCCCGTCCGTCTCACGGGCGAGGACGGGGCGCAGCGCGCCGGACGCCTCGTCGTCCAGGCGGCACGTCGCCAGGAGCCTGCCGCGCGCCGGCGCCAGGAACTCCAAGGAGGCGTGCGCTCCCAGCGGTACGACCCCCTGGAACGCGTCCTCGGTCTCCCCGGCCGCGATGATCGCGGCGAGTCCGGCCGCATCGATCAGGGCGGCCAGCCCGGAGGAGTGCAGCGAGCCGATCACGTTCGTCAGCGCGTGGGGCGTGGTGAGCGCGACCTCGGCCGCGCCGTCGGCCGCGCGCAGCACCTCGATACCGGCCGTGCGATGGGCCGGTACGGGCTCCAGGAGGGCGCGGGCCTGCTCGGTGACGTCCATGGGGGTCAGGACGCCCGACAGAGTCCTGAGCGGGGCGACAGGGACGTGACGCGGGGACGAAATCGTGGAGGGTACCGTGCGACGGTGGCCGCTCCCATGACCGGCGGCGGCACCGACCAGCTCCGGAGGACAGGGAAGCCATGCCTGAAGCGGACGGCCCTGAAGCCGGCGACGCGCCCGTGATCATGAGCAGCGCACCCGGTTCGTTCGCGCGGAGTGTGCTGGCCGAGCGCCATCCCGCCCTCATCCAGCAGGTACGGGACGCCTTCCCGTGGTCCCCGGATCGGCACCGAGCACTCGTCGCGCTGCTCCGCTCCTGTACGGAGGGTGTCATCGAACCGCTGGGTCCGGACGCGCACGACCGTGAGCGGTGGGACGCGTGGGGCGTGGAGTACTTCGGCCGGTCGTGGTTCGACGTGCCGTTCCTCTGGTCGGAGAGCTACTTCTACCGCCGACTCCTCGAAGCCGTCGGATACTTCGCGCCGGGGCCCTGGCAGGGCATCGACCCGTTCGCGCCCTTCAAGCGGGCAGAGTTGCGCGGCCCGCTCGTGGACGACGAACTCGCGGCACTCGACCCGCTCGCCGGTCGGCGGGTCGACGAGAGGGCCGCCGCGTATGTCCGGGCCTCGCTCTGGGGCAACCGCGCGGATCTCGGCTTCACGGTCGGGTCGCATGACAACGGGGGCGCCTCCTCAGGTGAGGAGCCACCACCCCTCGTCGCGGACGACAGCGAGACGCTGTGGGCGCTGCTGCCCACCGGGGGCTCACCCGGCACCGCGCGGACCGTCCATGTCATCGCCGACAACTCCGGCCGCGAGCTGATCCCCGATCTCGTCCTCATCGACCACCTCCTTACTACGGGACGTGCGGACGAGGTGGTCCTGCACGTGAAGCCGTATCCGTACTACGTTTCCGACGCCACGACGGCCGATGTCGTCGACTGCGTGCGCCGCATCGCCGGGGCGTCCGGCAGCGCGGGCGAGGTGGGGAAACGGATCTGGGCCGCGATGGGTGACGGGCGGCTCGCCGTACGCGCGCACGGTTTCTTCTGCGCGCCACTCCCGTACAGCGAGATGCCCGCCGATCTGCGGCGGGAGTTCGCGGGTGCCGCCCTCACGATCGTGAAGGGCGACCTCAACTACCGCCGTCTCGTTGGTGATCGACTCTGGTCACCGACCACCTCGTTCGCCGGGCGTACGGCGCACTTCCCGGGGCCGGTGGCCGCCTTGCGTACCCTGAAGTCCGATGTGATCGTCGGCCTCGCCCCCAGCACCCTGGCACGGCTGGAAGACGCGGGCGTCGGTACGACCCGGGCATGGCGTACGAGCGGGACACACGGGCTGGTCCAGGTCAGGTCCTGAACGAACGAGGCGCGCACGACGGCGCGGCAGCACGAAGCCACGAACGACGAACGACGAAGGCACGAACGACGAACGACGAAAGGCCGGTGGCAAGCGGCATGGCGCTTCAGATCAGCGCGACCAACCCGGAGCAGCCGGCCGTGCTCCTGGACCTGCCCTGGGGCGTCCCGCTCGAAGAGTGGCCCGACGACTGCCTGGTGGCGCTCCCGCGCGGCATCTCGCGCCATGTGGTGCGTTTCGCGGACGCCGGGTCCGAGGTGCTGGCGGTCAAGGAGATCGCCGAGCGTCCTGCGGTGCGTGAGTTCGGGCTGCTGAGGGATCTGCACCGGCTGGGCATACCGGCGGTCGATCCGGTCGCGGTGGTGACGGGGCGGGTCGACGCGGACGGCAGGCCGCTGGAGTCCGCGCTGATCACCCGGCACCTCAAGGGCTCGCTGCCCTACCGCTCGATGTTCGAGTCGACCATGCGTCCGAGCACGGTGAAGCGCCTCATGGACGCCCTCGCCGTCCTCCTGGTGAGGTTGCATCTGGCCGGCTTCGCGTGGGGCGACTGCTCGCTGTCCAACGCGCTGTTCAGGCGCGACGCCGGCGCGTACGCCGCGTATCTGGTGGACGCCGAGACGGGCCAGATCCAGCCGACGCTCAGCCGTGGCCAGCGCGACTACGACATAGAGCTGGCACGGGTGAACATCGCCGGGGAGCTGATGGACCTGGAGGCCTCCGGCTCGCTCCATCCCTCGGTGGACCCCGTGCCGTTCGGGGCGGCGATCGTACGGCGCTACGAAGACCTGTGGCACGAGCTGACGCGGGAGTCGGTCTACCCGGTCGACAAGCGCCACTACATCGACCGCCGGATCCGGCGGCTCAACGAACTGGGCTTCGATGTCGCGGAGATGCAGATAGAGCGGTCGCCGACGGGGGACACCGTCACCTTCCTGCCGAAGGTGGTGGACGCGGGCCACCATCAGCGCCAACTGCTGCGGCTGACCGGCCTGGACGCGGAGGAGAACCAGGCGCGGCGCCTGCTCAACGACCTGGAGAGCTGGATGGCCGGCCAGGACGACTACGCGCCGGACGACCCGCTGGGGGCGCGGCCCGAGGTCCTGGCGCACCGCTGGGTGCGCGACGTGTTCCGGCCGACCGTACGGGCCGTACCGCTGGATCTGCGCCGCAGGACGGACGCGGCGCAGGTCTACCACGAGGTGCTGGAACACCGGTGGTACCTGTCCGAGGCCGCCGGGAACGACGTGGGGCTGGACGCGACCATCGAGGACTACGTCGCCAACGTATTGCCGCGCACGCAGGACCCGTCCGCGCCGGTTCCGCTGGACCCGGTCGACGCGACAGGAACCCACGAGGCATGAGCGATCTCGTGACGGAGCGCCTTGTGCTTCACCCGCTGAGCCCGCCGGAGGCCGAACGCCTGGTCGCGCGCGACCGGACGAGCGGCCCCCACTGGGCGCCCGGCTACCCGGACGGGGGCGACGTCTCCGGCGCCACTCGCTTCCTGACCACCTGCGCGGCCGTCGGCGATCCCCGGCCCTTCGGCACGTACGAGATCCGTGTCAAGGAGACCGGCCAGGCGGTCGGCGGCGTGGACTTCCACGGCCCGCCGGACGACACCGGCGCCGTGACCATCGGCTACGGCCTCGTCCCCGAGGTGCGGGGCAGGGGTTACGCCTCCGAGGCGCTGCGCGGCCTGTTGCTCTTCGCGCGGGCCAGTGGGGTCACCTCCGTAAGAGGCGACACCGACCATGACAACGTCGGGTCCCAGCACGTCATGGCCGCGGCCGGCATGCGAATGATCGCCGACGACGGCCGGCTGAAGTTCTACGAGATCGCCTGGCAGAGCCGGGAGTCGGGCCAGAAGCCAGAGGGGGAACCTGGTCGGGGCACCGCCCAGAACAGGTGAGCGGCCCCGCCGCGACGGGGGAAACGCGGCGGGACCTGGAGAGCGACTGCCCTGCGGCCCGCCGACTACACATGGAATTCATGTGGCGCGGGCCACTCGGCCGACCCGTCGGCACCTGTGCGGGTCCGGGGCCCGTTGTCGTACCCCTGTGGCAGGGTGTTTTGAGGTGCCGAACATCGCGCACTTCTCAGCTCGTTGACCCCTGGTCTCAGAAGGAGCACACCCATGTCCGGTCCTGGACCCGGCCCTGGCTCCGGCGGAGTCCTTGACTCCCTGACAGCTGTGGCGTCACTGCTGGCGGCCGACCGGCCCGCCGTCGCGGCACAGGCACGGCACGCCCACGAGGACCCCGAGGGGTACGTGCGTACGTACGCGGACCGGTTGGATGACCGCGGCATCAGCGAGCCGTTTCCCGGTCTCGCGTGGATAGCCCTCGTGGACGCGCTTCACGAGCACAAGTTGCTCGCGGAGTTCGACTGGAAGGAGGGCGCGGACGAGATCCGCCACCGGCTGAGTGCACTGGAGTCGCGCCCGTCCGTCGACCCCTGGACGCTCACCGAGGACGGCGAGACGGACCTGCCGACCCATGAATTCCTGGATGCGTGCGGCCGGCGCTACCGCCAGGTCGGCGCGGCCCTCGTGGTGCTCGACATCGAGTCGGACTGCTATCCGGTGGCGTGCCTGCGCGCCGGGCGTATCGACGAACTGATATCGCACGCCAAGGGCGCGGGCTTCGCCGTGTGGCCCCTCGGCGTCTAGGACTGCGCAGTTGGCTCTCCGTTGATGTGCGCTTCACGTCAAGGCCGAGCCACAGCCCGGCCGGTCCGGTGCGCCCTTTCGGCCGGACCGGTCGGGCTGTGGGGCCCGCCCGTGGGGGGGCTTAGAGATTGACGGGTTCCCAGACGGGCAACCAGACGTCGTTCGGCGCGCCTTGGGGGGTGCAGTCGTACTGGATGAGGGAATTGCCCACGCCGACACCGCCCGCGACGTTGAGGCATTTGTTGCTGGACTTGACGACGACCTGGTAGCCGATGCCCTTGGGGACGAACTTCCACAGTTCGTTGTTGGCGTTGCCGCAGTCGTACTGGATCACCAGAGTGCCGTTGGCGCTGCCACCACCTGCGACGTTGAGGCACTTGTCGCTGCCGACGGATTTGAACCGGTAGTAGCCGCCCAAGGCCGAGTCCGCTTCCCAGCGTTCGTTGGCGGTACCCGACCATGGGTACTGGATGACCGGGGCGCCGTTGTCCGGGGAGGCTCCCCGCACATTGGCGACCTGTCTGGGGTCGCTGGCCAGTCGCAGCGTGAACTGCTGGGCGACGATCGACCGAGGGGCCGCGTCCGTGCGCGCTCCGGCGGGTGCTCCCGCGGAGTCGCTGGCGACGGCCGGGCTGAAAGAACCCGACATCAATCCGGCGCTGACCACGACGGCTCCCAGCCCCGCGGCCCACCGCTTGTATGACTTCATGCTTTCTGCCTCCGATTCCGTTGCCGCATCAACGAATGTCGCTGAATGCGTTCAATTCGACACGCATAGTAATGAGTTGAGGCGGTGTGCCACAGTTGGTATTGGCAGCGTTCATGATTCGCGGAGTGCCTCCGCACCCCCCGCTCGCGCAGCCGGATCACCCTTGGCTCAGGTTTGGCCAACGCTCAGCCCCAGCCCCAGCCCCAGCCCCAGCCCCAGCCCCAGCCCCAGCCCCAGCTCTCAGCCCTGAGCCGCGCCCGCTTTTAATGCGAGGCGCGGTGCGGGCCGCGCTGCTTAGGGTGACCGACGTGATCGATGCGATGTTCCGAACACTGCTGC
Source organism: Streptomyces sp. NPDC050433 (assembly GCF_044458565.1). Lineage (NCBI taxonomy): Bacteria > Bacillati > Actinomycetota > Actinomycetes > Kitasatosporales > Streptomycetaceae > Streptomyces > Streptomyces sp. NPDC050433. The sequence continues at coordinate 166,340 of NZ_JBITIB010000011.1, forward strand.
ACGCCGCCGGCCAGGACGGCGGCGGATGGGAGCCCGTCACCGACGGCGAGTCCGGGGCCAGTGTCTTTCGTTCCGCGGACGGTTCCCGGTACGCCAAGTGTGTGCCCGCCGACGCCGTGACCTCCTTGGAAGAGGAACGCGAGCGCGTCGACTGGCTCAGCGGGCAGGGTGTCCCTGGCCCACGCGTACTCGACTGGCGCGTCAGCCCTGATGCCGTCTGTCTGATGACGAGCACCGTCGCGGGGGTCCCCGCCGATCAGGTCTCGGCACCCGAACTCCGGGCGGCATGGGAGCGGATCGCGGACGCCGTACGCCACTTGCACGACGTGCCGACGCGCCAGTGCCCGTTCAGCCGCGACCTCTCGCGGATGTTCGCGACCGCCCGCGACGTCGTCACGCGAGACGCCGTCAACCCGGAGTTCCTCCCCGAGGACCAGCAGACCACGCCCGCCGACGAGTTGCTCGCGCGTCTCGTCCCGCAGCTCGCACAGCGCCTCACCCAGGAGGCCGCCGAGACCGTCGTCTGCCACGGGGACCTGTGCCTGCCCAACATCGTCCTCGACCCGGAGTCCCTGGACGTCGCGGGCTTCATCGATCTCGGCCGTCTCGGCCGGGCCGACCCGTACGCCGACATCGCTCTCCTTCTCGCCAACTCGCGGGAGACATGGGCCGACGAGCGAGCGGCGAACTCCGCGGACCAGGCGTTCGCCGAGCGGTACGGCATCGTGCTCGACCGCGACCGGGAGAGGTTCTACCTCCATCTCGACCCGCTCACCTGGGGGTAGCCGGATCTGTTGCAAGACGCCCCTGAGGAGGAGTGGAGATGCCCCTTCACCCGAGCGCGCGTTGAGCCTGTGGCGCGATCACGACTTCCGCAGCCTCTGGGCGGGCCAGACCGCCTCCCAGCTCGGGGCGCAGGCCGGCCAGGTGACCCTGCCGCTCCTCGCCGTCGTAGCGCTCAACGCCGACGCCGCCCAACTCGGCGCGCTGCGCGCCGCCCAGCAGATACCGATCCTGCTGTTCTCGCTCTTCGTCGGCGCGTGGGTGGACCGTTGGCGGTCCCGCAACGTCATGGTGCTGGCGGACTTCGGCCGGGCGGCGGCACTGGCCGCCATCCCGATCGCCGTTCTCTTCGGCGTGCTCGGAATTCCGGTGCTGCTCGTTCTGGCTTTCCTCGTCGGCGTACTCACGGTGTTCTTCGACGTGGCCTACCAGGCCGCTCTCGTACGACTGGTGAAACGCGACCAGTTGGCGCAGGGCAACAGCGCGCTGGAGGGCAGCAGATCGGCGGCGCAGGTCGGCGGCCCCGCGCTCGGCGGTGCGCTCGTGTCGCTCCTGTCCGCGCCGATCGCCGTCGTCGCGGGCGCGTTCTTCTTCGCCGTGTCGTCTCTGTCGATCCGGCGGATCCGCCACCGCGAGTCGATACCCCGGCACGAGGGACGACGCCCCGCGCGCATGCGACGGCAGATCCTCGAAGGGCTCCGCTTCGTCGCCGGCGATCCCTCACTACGGGCCGTGGGCCTCGCCTCGGCCATCTTTCATTTCTTCTTCGCGGCCCTGATGACGGTCTATCTGCTCTTCCTGCCCCGCACGCCGCACCTGTCGGGTGCGAGTGTGGGCCTGGTGCTCGCTGCCATGGGGCCGGGAGCGATCGTGGGCTCCCTGCTGTCCGCCAGGCTGCCGGGAAGGCTCGGCCACGGGGGGGTCGACGTCACGGTGATGGCCGTTCGTCAGTCGATCACGCCGCTGTCGATGCAGGGACGGGTCGTCGCGACCCTCAATTTCGTCGGCATGGGACTGACCCCGCTCGGCTCGCTGCTCGGCGGATTCCTGGCCACGCGGTGGGACTTGCGAACGAGCCTGCTGCTGACCGTCGTCGGTCTCTTTCTGTCGCCGTCGTTCATGGCGCTCTCACCCCTCGCCCGCCTCGGGAAGGAGCTTCCCGCGCCCGGTGACGTCCCCGCTCCCTGAGCGGTCCTCGGGATGCGGCCCGCTTCCGCGAGCCGACGGGATGTCGGTGGCGCCCCCGGCAGGACTCGAACCTGCGGCCAAGCGCTTAGAAGGCGCCTGCTCTATCCACTGAGCTACGGGGGCCGGTGCGTGGTCCCGGTGCCCGGAGTGCCGGTGGGGCAGTCCGTGCGGTCCGTGACCTGTGCCGGGACAAGGATAGGGCTCCGTTCACCCTGGCCCGGTTGCTTCACCTGCGTGGCATGATGTGGAGGTTCGGTGAAGCGAACCGATAATCGCAGGCAGGTGCGATTCCTGCAGTGCTTTTCGCGCCTGACGCTACGGGTGTTGTGCACTCGTTATGCCTGTGCCCCACTCGTCCCGTCTGTCCCCCGTGCCTGACCGGCGCGCAGGAGATGTCTATACGCTTCAAAAAGGCGCCAAAATTGGGCATTCTTCGCATGTGGTGACCTTGGATGTACGGCCTCAGCTGATCGACGCACTTTCCGCGCTGCGCGACCGTGTCGCCGCCGTGCGTCTTCCACTCCCTCTCGACGGGGCTCCGCGTGCCCGGCAGACCAGGGAGGAACTGCTCGCGCAGCTCGACGACTATCTGGTGCCGCGGCTGCGGGACCCCGAAGCGCCGCTGCTCGCCGTGGTGGGCGGATCCACCGGCGCCGGTAAGTCGACGCTCGTCAACTCCCTTGTGGGGCGGCGGGTCAGCGAAGCGGGCGTGCTGCGGCCCACGACCCGTACGCCCGTACTGGTCTGCCACCCCGACGACTGCCACTGGTTCGACGGCGTACGGGTCCTGCCGCAGCTGGCGCGCGTCTGGCTCACGCAGCGGGAGAAGGACGGCGGGGCCGGGGCCTGGAGCGGGGACGACGAGTACGCGCTGCGTATCGACACCGCCGTGGCACTGCCCCGTGGGCTCGCACTGCTGGACGCGCCCGACATCGACTCGCTCGTCGTGCGGAACCGCGTTCTCGCGGCGGAGTTGATCTGCGCGGCCGACGTGTGGGTGATGGTGACGACCGCGTCCCGGTACGCCGACGCGGTGCCCTGGCATCTGCTCCGTACGGCCAAGGAGTACGACGCCTCGCTCGTGACCGTCCTGGACCGCGTGCCGCACCAGGTGATTGACGAGGTGTCACGTCAGTACGCGGCGCTGCTCACCAAGGCGGGTCTCGGTGACGTACCCCGCTTCACCATCCCCGAACTGCCCGAGTCGACCGGCGGCGGCAGCGGGCTGCTGCCCGTCTCCGCCGTCGCGCCGCTGCTCGACTGGCTGACGCACCGGGTGCGGGATCCGGCCGCCCGCCAGCAGGCCGTCGTCCGTACGGCCGCGGGCGTCATCGGCTCGCTCAACGTGCGGATGCCGGAGCTGGCGGGCGCCGTCGCGGCGCAGTACGCCGCCGCCGTACGCCTCACGGGCGTCGTCGAGGAGGCGTACGCCGGCGAGCGGGAGCGGGTCGGCAAGCGGCTCAAGGCCGGTGCCGTGCTCGCCGGGGACGCGCGGACCCGCTGGCGCGGCTATCCGAGGGACAGCTCGGCGCGTGAACTGCTCGATTCGCTGGTGGAGAGCATGGCCGCGCTGCTTCAGTGCGCCGTCGCAGCCGCCGACGAGCAGGTCACCGAGGTATGGCGGCGCGAACCGGCCTCGGCCGCGGTCCTGGCGCGCGGGCCGGACAGGGAGGTGTCCGAGCGGATCGGGATGGCCGTACGTCGCTGGCGCCGGGTCGTGGAGGAGCTGGCCGAGGAGGAGGTACGGCTGCTCGAACGCAATGCCGCGCCCGATGCCGAGACGGTCGCCGCCCTCCTGGCCGCCGCCCTCCTGGGCGGGCACCGCACACGGGTCGCGGGGGAGCGGCTCGCCGAGCGCATCGGCGCGCAGGGCGCGCTACGGCTGCGCGACAAGGGCGGCGACCTGGTGGCGACGTACGTCGACGACGTACTGAACGGCGAACGGGACCGGCGGCTGGCTCCGCTCGACGCGCTCGAAGTGGCGCCGGAGCCGCAGGCGGAACTCATCGCGGCGCTTTCCGTACTGCAGAAGGAGATGTGACCGAGATGGCGGACGTGACGGACGTGACGACGTTGCCGGACGGGCCCGGCGAGACCGGGTCGGGACAGGCCGGGTCGGGGCAGGCCGGTGTGAACCTCGGTACGGAGGGCGCGGCGGACGGCGGGACCGACGGCGCGGGGCGGAACTGGGACGACGGGCTGATCGCCCGGCACGCGGCCGTGCACAAGGGCGGCGGCGTCGGCGTGGAGGGGATCGACGGGGACGCCGGTACGGCGGCCCCGGCCGATGCCCACCAGCCCATCGGAGGCGCCTACGAAGGCCCGCTGCGGGTACGGCTCGACGCCCTGCGCGAATTGGTGGGGTTGTCCCGGACCCGTATCGACGGGACGACGCTCGCCGAGGCCGGACGCGTACTGGACGAGGCGTCCACGCGGCAGCGGCTCTCGTCGCGGCACACCGTCGTGGCCATCGCGGGTGCCTCCGGCAGCGGCAAGTCCACGCTGTTCAACGCGCTGGCGGAGGTGCCGATCTCGGAGACGGGGCTGCGCAGGCCGACCACCTCCGCGCCCATCGCCTGTGTCTGGTCCGAGGGCGCCGCCGGGCTGCTGGACCGGCTCGCCATCCCTGGGAGGCTGCGTCGCAGGCCGCTCGCGGGCGGTGACGGGGACGAGGAGTTGCAGGGGCTCGTCCTCGTGGACCTGCCCGACCACGACTCCGCCGTCGTGGCGCACCGGGATCAGGTCGATCGTGTGCTGGCCCTGGTCGACGCGGTCATCTGGGTGGTCGACCCGGAGAAGTACGCGGACGCCGCTCTCCACGAGCGCTATCTGCGACCGCTGGCGGGCCACGCGGAGATCACCTTTGTGGTGCTGAACCAGATCGACCGGCTGCCCGGCGAGGCCGCCGACCAGGTCCTGGACGATCTGCGCAGGCTGCTGGACGAGGACGGCATGGCGCTCGGGGAGCACGGCGAGCTGGGGGCCACGGTGCTGCCGATCTCCGCACTCACCGGCCAGGGCGTGGGCGAACTGCGCGAGCTGGTCGGCCGTTTCATCCAGGAGCGCAACGTCGCCGCCCGGCGGCTGTCGGCCGACGTGGACGCGGCGGCGGCACGCCTGCGCTCGGTGTACGTCGCCGACGGACGCACCGGCCTCGGCGAGCGCTCCCGCGAGGAGTTCGTGGAACGGCTCGCGTGGGCGGTGGGTGCCGTGGCCACGGGCGAGGCGGCGGAGCGCGAGTGGCGCAGGAACGCGGGACGCGCGTGCGGGACGCCGTGGCTGCGGCTGTGGCGCTGGTACGAACGCACCCGGACGCCCGGCGGTGGTGCGCCGCGCGCCGAGGTGATCGTGGAGGACGAACTCACCGCCAGGCAGCGGGTCGAGCAGGCCGTCCGTACGGTCGCGGACGACGCGGCGGCCGGGCTGCCGCGGCCGTGGGCGCAGGCGGTGCGCGAGGCGGCGGTCCGCGGTGCGGTGGGGCTGCCGGAGGCGCTGGATGAACTGGCCGTGACGGCGGGGCCGCCGAGCGGGCGGCCCGCGCGCCCCGCGTGGTGGCCGCCGGCGGTGCTCGCGCAGGCGTCCATGACACTGCTTCAGATCTACGGCGGGCTGTGGCTGGTCGGCCAGATCATCGGGGTGCTCCAGCCCGGCATCGTCCCGCCCGTGCTGGTGATGCTGGCGGGGATCGTCGGCGGGCCGCTGGTGGAGTGGGCGTGCGCGGCGGCGGCGCGGGGGCCGGCGAGACGGTACGGGCAGGACGCCGAGCGGAGGCTGCGTGAGGCGGCGGCGGGGTGCGGGCGGGCCAAGGTGCTCGATCCGATCGCGGCGGAGCTGATGCGGTACCGGGAAGTACGGGAGCAGTACTCGACGGTGTCCGGCCTGACGAGGTAGGCGCGTCCCGTCCGCCTGGTGACTGGGCTCGACCACGTACGGGTGACGGAGATATTCACAACTGGCGAGTAATCCACAGGCGTCGGCGGGGATTTCCCGTCCGGTCCAGCATGAAGTGGTCGGTCGATGGGGCCGGGGAAACGGAGCGCCGGGGAGCCGGAGAAGAGGGGGGACGTCATGAACGACACCGTGGTGACGCTGGTGGGAAACGCGGCGACGGGGGTGGAGTACCGGGAAACACCGACGGGCGGGGTGGCGCGATTCAGGTTCGCGGTGACTCCGCGGCGCTGGGACCGCCGGAATTCGGTCTGGACGGACGGGAGTACAAGCTTCTACACCGTCTGCGCGTGGCGGGGGCTCGGTGCGAATCTCACCGCGTCGGTCAACGTCGGCGACCCGCTGGTCGTGCACGGCAGGCTGCGGGTGCGGGACGAGGCGAAGGACGGGCAGCGCAGGACGTTCGTGGACATCGACGCGGTGTCGATCGGCCACGATCTGACATGGGGGACGTCGGCTTTCCGGCGGGTGGCACGGGCGAATCCGGCATTGATGGAGCGTCAGGCGGATGTGTCGGCCGCGGCTTCGGCGGGGAGTTCGGCCGGGAGTTCGACGGGGACTTCCGCGCTGCCTTCGGCAGCGAACGTCGGCGCCACCGGCAACGGCCCTGGCACCGGCGCGGACGCCAAACCGGTGCATACGCAACCGTGGCTGTCCGAACAGGACGAGTCACCGGCCCCGGTCGGGGCGGTCGGGGCACCTACCGGACCGCTCTGACCGGGGAGTTGTGGAGATTTGTCGATAGCCGAACGACTCCGAAGGTGCGAGCGATAACGATTCCGATTCGGAACGGTTATCGGAACGTGCGAACGGGCACCGGCAGTCTCCGCCATCCATAGGATTCCCGAGTACTCATGGGGCACTTGAGTCTGCTGGCGAGGCAATCCCCCCACGCGTCCCACGCGGAGGACCTCGCACGGAGGGAAATATCTGTGTTGACTGCGCTGTCTGAGTTCTTCGCTCCAACCGCTCGGAGGCGGGGCGCCGCCCGTCTCGCCGCCTCGATGGCCGTCTCAGGCCTTGTCGTGGCGGGCTCCATAGCCGGTGCGGGCGCGGCCGTGGCCGACGACGCACTCCAGCACCGCGGTGGCGCCGCCGCCACGCTCGACGGCCTCATGACGTTCGACAAGGCCGTGCTCACCACCGACGGCGAGAAGCGCGAACTGCCCGCCGGGCTCTTCGAGATGACCGTCGACGGCGGCGGCAAGCTCAAGACGTACTGCATCGACATCCACAACCCCACCCAGGACCAGGCGAAGTATCTGGAGACCCCCTGGGCCCAGACCTCGCTGGGCGCGAACAAGAACGCCGGGAAGATCCGCTGGATCCTGCAGAACTCCTACCCCCAGGTCGACGACCTCGCGGCGCTCGCCGAGGACGCGGGCACCGGGCCGCTCACCGCGAAGACGGCCGCCGCTGGTACGCAGGTGGCCATCTGGCGTCACTCCGACAATGTGGATGTCGACGCCGCTGACCCGCAGGCCGAGAAGCTGGCCGACTGGCTGGAGCGGAGCGCCGACCATCTCGGTGAGCCCAAGGCTTCCCTCACCCTGGAGCCCGGCGCGGTCTCCGGGCGCAGCGGCGAGCGTATCGGTCCGGTCACCGTCCGTACCGACGCGGACAGTGTCGCGGTGTCCCCGCCCGCCGACGCCGCCGCGATGGGCATCAAGATCACCGACAAGGACGGCAAGCCGGTCACCGAGGCGGCCAACGGCACGCGGCTCTACTTCGACGTCCCCGAGGACGCGGCGGACGGCACGGCCGCGCTGAGCGTGCAGGCGACCACGTCGGTGCCGGTGGGCAGGGCGTTCGCCGGGGTAACCAAGAGCCAGACGCAGATCCTGGCCGGCTCCAGCGAGTCCACGGTCTCGGCGACGGCCAGCGCCACCTGGGCAGCGAAGGGCGCGATACCGGCGATAACCGCCGAGAAGAACTGCGCGAAGGGCGGCGTGGACGTCACGGCGGCCAACACGGGCGACGAGCCGTTCACGTTCACGCTCGCCGGTGAGGAGTACGCGGTCGAGGCGGGCAGGTCGAAGACCGTCACCGTGCCGGTCGCCGAGGACCAGGCGTACGACTTCACGATCACCGGGCCCGGTGGGTTGAGCAAGAACTTCCAGGGCGTGCTCGACTGCCGGACCACCGGGAATCCCGGCCCGCCGGAGGACGAGACCATCACGCAGCTGGCCCCGGCGACGGCGGGCGGGGCTGCCGGCACGGACGGTCCGGACCTGGCCGAGACGGGCGCGTCCAACGCGACCCCGATGATCGCCGGTGTCGCGATCGGGCTGGTCCTGCTCGGTGGCGCGGCGGTCTTCTTCGTCCGCAAGAAGAACGACACGGCCACTGAGGACTGACCGGTCACCGGTCCGCCCCGGACCGGCGCCTGTCGGGCGCCTGTCCGGTCCGGGGCGCCGTACGCCCCGCTGACGGCACGGCACTCCGGCCGCCCCTGACAGCGGCCCCGACGCGCAGACGAATTCGGTCGTGCGCCGGGGCCGCGTGCCGGTTCGCTCGCCGGTACGCGACCGCCGTCGTGTTCGCTGGTCGCGGCGAATGTCCCGTGGGTGCCGCAGGCCGGGACGGTGTGTCCGAGCCCTGGACAACCGGTTTCCCCCCAGGGACGCACGTGCGGCAAGATGGCTCTATCTGCCCTCACGCGGCGGAGCCGCACATTGGCCCTTCTCGATCTGCCGGACGGTTTCCCTTGGCTGAGTACATCTACACCATGCGCAAGGCGCGCAAGGCGCACGGCGACAAGGTCATCCTCGATGACGTGACGCAGAGCTTCCTGCCCGGCGCGAAGATCGGTGTGGTCGGCCCCAACGGTGCCGGTAAGTCCACCGTCCTCAAGATCATGGCCGGGCTGGAGCAGCCTTCCAACGGCGAGGCCTTCCTGACGCCCGGGTACTCGGTCGGGATGCTCCTCCAGGAGCCGCCGCTGGACGAGACCAAGACGGTGCTGGAGAACGTCCAGGACGGCGCCGCCGAGACCATGGGCAAGCTGAAGAGGTTCAACGAGGTCGCCGAACTGATGGCGACCGACTACTCCGAAGCGCTGATGGACGAGATGGGCAAGCTCCAGGAGGACCTCGACCACGCCAACGCGTGGGACCTGGACACTCAGTTGGAGCAGGCCATGGACGCGCTGGGCTGCCCGCCCGGCGACTGGGCCGTCACCAACCTCTCCGGCGGTGAGCGCCGCCGGGTCGCGCTCTGCAAGCTGCTGCTGGAGGCGCCCGACCTGCTGCTGCTCGACGAGCCCACCAACCACCTGGACGCCGAGTCCGTGCAGTGGCTGGAGCAGCACCTCGCCAAGTACCCGGGTGCCGTCGTCGCCGTCACCCACGACCGGTACTTCCTCGACAACGTCGCCGGATGGATCTGCGAGGTCGACCGCGGCCGTCTCCACGGCTACGAGGGCAACTACTCCAAGTACCTGGAGACCAAGCAGGCGCGCCTCAAGGTCGAGGGCCAGAAGGACGCCAAGCGCGCCAAGCGGCTCAAGGACGAGCTTGAGTGGGTCCGCTCCAACGCCAAGGGACGCCAGGCCAAGTCCAAGGCCAGGCTGGCCCGTTACGAGGAGATGGCGGCCGAGGCCGACAAGATGCGGAAGCTGGACTTCGAGGAGATCCAGATCCCGCCGGGCCCGCGCCTCGGCAGTGTCGTGGTCGAGGTCGAGAACCTGAGCAAGGCGTTCGGCGACAAGGTGCTGATCGACGACCTCTCCTTCTCGCTGCCGCGCAACGGCATCGTCGGGGTCATCGGCCCCAACGGCGCCGGCAAGACGACGCTCTTCAAGATGATCCAGGGCCTGGAGCAGCCGGACTCCGGCTCCATCAAGGTCGGCGAAACCGTCGAGATCAGTTACGTCGACCAGGGCCGCGCCAACATCGACCCCAAGAAGTCGCTGTGGGCCGTCGTCTCCGACGAGCTGGACTACATCAACGTCGGCCATGTCGAGATGCCCTCGCGGGCGTATGTCTCCGCGTTCGGCTTCAAGGGCCCCGACCAGCAGAAGCCGGCCGGAGTCCTGTCCGGCGGTGAGCGCAACCGCCTCAACCTGGCGCTGACGCTCAAGCTCGGCGGCAACCTGCTGCTCCTCGACGAACCGACCAACGACCTCGACGTCGAGACCCTGTCGTCGCTGGAGAACGCGCTGCTGGAGTTTTCCGGGGCGGCCGTGATCATCTCCCACGACCGCTGGTTCCTCGACCGCGTCGCCACGCACATCCTGGCGTACGAGGGCGAGTCCAAGTGGTTCTGGTTCGAGGGCAACTTCGAGTCGTACGAGAAGAACAAGGTGGGGCGGCTCGGCGCCGATGCCGCCCGGCCGCACCGCGCCACGTACAAGAAGCTGACCCGAGGCTGACATGGCGCGCCACCACTACAGCTGCCCCATGCGCTGGTCGGACATGGATGCCTTCGGGCACGTCAACAACGTGGTCTTCATCCGCTATCTGGAGGAAGCGCGTATCGACTTCATGTTCCGGCTGGCGCCGGGGGACGGCTCACCGTCCTTCTCGGGCGGGTCCGTCGTGGCCCGGCACGAGATCGACTACAAGCTGCCGCTGGTCCACCGGCACGAGCCGGTGACCGTCGAGCTGTGGGTGACGAAGATCGGCGCGGCGACGCTCACGATCGCGTACGAGATCAAGGACGAGGACCAGGTGTACGTCCGGGCCTCGACCGTCATCGTGCCGTACGACCTCCAGGCGGGCCGGCCGCGGCGGATCACGGCAGAGGAGAGGTCTTTCCTCCAGAAGTACCTGGACGACGCGGAGGCGCTCGCGGCATGACGGCGACGACGGGTGCGGCCGTACGGGCCCTGCGGCTCGCCGACACGGCGGAGGCGGCGGATCTCGCCGCCTTCCTCGGTCGGCTGATCCGCTACGACCGGGCGGCGGCGGTACGCCTCCAACTGGGCGCCGGGGCCCTGGCGGTGTTCGGTCGGCCCCCTGCGTTCGAGGTGCTCGCGATCCGTACGGCGCGGTTGCGCGAGGGGGCGGCCGGGGTGGCCGCGCCCGCGGTTGCCGCTGCCGCTGCTCCGGTGGAGCTGGACGTCACCGTCTCCGCCGGTGAACTCCTCGAAGCGATCGACGAGTTGACGGGCGACTTCACCCTTCCCGCCGCCGTCACCGGCCCGCCGTGGACCGGGGTGCTCCCGCCGCGTGGCGGCTGGCAGCAGGTGCCCGGCCTGCCGGGACCGGCCCGGCTGCGGCAGGCGGTCGCCGCGGCGGTCGCCGAGTTCCGCACGCGCGACGAGGCGTTGCCCGCCGCGCACCGGGACCGCGCCGAGCGGGACAGGATCGGCCGCGAGATCTGGTCCCGGACGGTCGACGACACGGACCTGCCGCTGCGCGCCGTACACGCGGCGCAGTCGGTGGGCTTCCTGCGCCCGATGCCCGAGACCGCACCGGTGGCGCTGCTCAGGACCGGCACATGGCTGCGGCTGCGCACGCCGTACGGCTCGATCGCGGTACGGGCGGGCGGGGCCGGGGGTATCGGCGGCCTGAGCGTGACGCCGGCCTGAGCGTGACGATGTGCGTGACAGGCCGGCCCGCCGGCCGGGCATGTGCGAGGGCGCGACGCGGACCTGTGGGACGGGAGCCCGAAGCCGGATCAACTCCGGGCGGAGCTGCTTCGCCGGAGGAAGCCGACCAGCCTGGAGATGGCACGCGGACGCGGTTCCCGTAGCGGCACGGTTCCCTCGCCTCCCGCCCGGCGCGATGGGCCAGACACGGCCCAACTCCCCAAGACCCGCGCCCTTCCGGCGCGAGTCGACCCTGCTGGGTGCTCGGGAGGGCGGTCACGTGTGCGACGCCGAGGCTGCCGCCTGGCTGCGCTGGCCGCGTCGGAGGGTCTGCCCCCTGCGGGCGGCGAGGCCCGTTGGGGTGGTTGGGGCCAGGGAGAGCCGAGGCTTGCGCCCAAGCCCGTTCGGACCGTGACCTGCTGCGGGTTCCGGTGCAGGCGGGTGTCAGTTGGGTGGGGTGTCTGGGTGGACTTGGATGTGGTCCTGTTCCAGTTCCAGCATCACGCGGTGTTCCATGCCCAGCGCCTTCGTGTACTCGGCGGGCAGTTGGAGGCGGCCCGCGCGGTCGAGCATCGCGTACTCGCGGGCCACCACCGACTCCTGGCCCGTCGTCGCGTCGACCTCCGTGCGGCGCAGGACCTCCGAGGAGGTGCGGCCGTCCCGGATGGCGACCGTCCGGCGTACCTCGGACGCGACCTGCTGGTCGTGGGTGACGATCACGATCGTCGTGCCCAGCTCCTCGTTCGCCCGGCGGAACGCGGCGAACACCTGCTCCCCCGTCGCCGAGTCCAGCTCCCCCGTCGGCTCGTCGGCCAGCAGTACGGAAGGGGAGTTGGCGAGGGCGACGGCTATCGCGACGCGCTGCTGCTGGCCGCCGGACATCTGGTGCGGGCGGCGGTCGCGGCAGTCCGCGACCTCCAGCATCGTCAGCAGCGATTCGGCCCGCGCCGCGCGCTCCGCCCGACGGCGGCGACCACTGCCACGCGGACCGCCCCGGCCGCTCAACTGCATCGGCAGGGCCACGTTCTGACTTGCCGTCATGTACGGCAGCAGATTCCGCCCGGTCTCCTGCCAGACGAAGCCCACCGCCTCCCGCCGATAGCGCAGCCGCGCCTTCGCGTCCATGCCCAGCAGATCGCGGCCCGCCACCTTCGCGGCCCCGGCCGTCGGGATGTCCAGCCCCGCCAGGATGTTCATCAGGGTCGACTTGCCGCTGCCCGACGCACCCACAAGGGCCATCAACTCGCCCTCCGCCACCAGCAGATCGAGCCCCTGGAGCGCCTGCACCTCGACCCCGTCGGCGGTGAAGATCCGCACCAGCCGGTCGCAGGCGATGAGCGCGTCGTGCCCGTACGAGGGACGGTCACGGTGGGTGCCCGCGCGCCGCTCCAACTGCTCCAGCGTCACCGGGGACCCCGTCGACGATGTCATCGGCTGTCTCCTGCCCTCAGTTCGTTGACCGATCCTTGCCGTCCCGCCCACCATGCCTGCACCACCGACACCGCCGCGGCGAGGCCCAGCACCCCCACCGCCGGCAGCACCAGCGACCACGGATCGGCCCGGAGCGGCGCCCCGTCCAGCGGCACGTCCGACGTCGCGGTGAGCGCCAGCCGTACGAGATCCACTCCCGGTGCCAGCAGCACGATCGTCGCCCAGCCGACGAACGCCCCGCCCACGGCTGCGAGCAGCGCCTGCGGAAGGACCTCCAGGCCCAGGAGCTGGCGGCCCTGGCGCGTCGTGAGACCCATGGTGCGCAGCCGCGCCAGCAGTGTGACGCGCTCCGGGGCCGTCTGCGACAGCGAGAGCAGCAGCGCCAGCAGGGCGTAGCCCGCGCCCGCCGCGATCGCCGCCGAGTAGATCCGCTCGGCGCCCTCCTGCATGGGCGTGTTGACGAACGCCTTGCGCTCCTCGGTGCGCAACCGCACGGTGAATCCCGCACCGGACGACGTCTCGTCGAATCCGGCGACCGTACGGCGCAGCGCCCCGCCATCCAGCTTCGCGCCGCTGACCAGCAGGGTGGTCGGTGCCCGCTGGGTCAGGTCGGCGGCGTTCACCAGGAGGTAGTCGCCGCCGGGCGACGCCGGGGTGTTGGTGTGTGTTCCCACCACCCGCACCTTGAAGTCCCCGGCCGCCGACTGGATGTCGCGCGGCTGGTCGCCGAGCCGTTCGGCGACGGCGGGCGAGGCGATCGCGGGCAGCACCCGGCCGGGGTCCGAGCCGCCGTCGCGCACGCCGCCCCCGCCCACGGCCGTCAGCTCGTCCGCCGAGAACTCCCCGAGTCCGGTCTGCCGGGCCAGCCGCGCGTACGCCCGTGGCTCCACGCCGATCATGGTCACGCCGAGCGCCGTGCGGAAACCCTTGGTGTCGGAGGGGAGCGGTACGCCGTACTCGACCCGTACGGCGGTCACGTCACCCACCCCGGCGCTGTCCCGCACGGCCCCTGCCAGCCCGTCGGGCAGCACCGGCGACGAGCCGACGGCGCCGATCCGGGCATCGGCGCCGGTCGCGAGCACGGCGGCCCGCTCCCTCGCGCCGTCGATCCCGGCGAGCACGGAGCCGCCGAAGGCGGCCGTCGTCAGCGCGATGAGCAGGGCGAGCAGCGGCAGGGCGCCCGACGACGACGCGCGGCCCGCGCGCGCCAGCGAGAGGAAGCCGACGGCGCCGCGCAACCGCCCTGCGGGGCGGCCGGCGACACGCAGCGGCAGCGGATACAGCCGTACGAGAACGAGCGCGGCGATCAGCCCGACCAGCACCGGCGCGGAGCTGACCAGATAATCCACATCGGCCAAGCCGTCCGCCTCGCCCGCACCGCCTACCTCGCCCGCTCCACCCGCACCACCCGCCCCGCGCCTCCGCAGCGCGAAGACCGCCCCGATCGCCAGCGCCAGCAAGGTCAGTTCGGCCATCGTGCGGCGGCGCGACGGCCTGGCCCGTACAAGATCCTCGCGGCCCCCGTGCGGCCGGGGCCTGCGATGCCGTACGACGGCCCGCACCGGCAGCGCGGCGCACGCCAGCAGCGCGGCCCCGCCCGCCGCCGCCACGGCGGGCAGCAGCCGGGCCTCCGGGACGGTCAGGACGGCGAGCAGCAGCCCGACGGCCGCCGCCGGTACGGCGATCACCGCCGTCTCGGCGAGGAGCCGGCCGCCGATCCCGAGCGACGATCCGCCGCGCGAGCGCAGCAGGGCGAGTTCGGCCTGCCGCCGCGCCGCGCTCAGGCCGCCCGCCATCACCAGCACGACGGCGGCCACGGCCCCGATGCCCAGCGCCGCGACGGTGACGACGGGCGCGATGGCCGCACGCATCGAGCGGTGCGCGGCGACGATCTCGTCGAGTCCCGTCGCCACCACGGCCGCGGACCCGACGACGTCCGTGCGCAGTTCGGCCAGCTCCGGGCCGTTCTCCAACGACGCGATACGGGAGGCGAGCAGGGGCGCGTCGCGCGCGGTGAGCGCCTTGGCGTCGGGGGCGATCCGCCAGTACAGCTGGGGCTCACCGGTGGTGCCGAGCAGGACCGGCGCGGCGTCCGGCGCCAGCAGGAGGGAGGCACGCCAGTAGCGGGGCTGCGGGCGGTCGTTGGTCGGTTTGGTGACGAGCGCGGGGGAGCCGAGCGTGGTCTCGACGGCCCAGTAGCTGTTGTCCGGGTCCCGTGGCGCGACGATTCCGGTGATCCGTACGCCGAGTTCGTCCCGGTCCACACCCGGCACATGCACCACGGAGCCGACCTTCAGCCGCAGCGACCTGGCGGTCTCGGCGGTGACCGCGGCCTCCACCTCCCCGGTGCGCGCCGTCACCGCACCGTCGGCGCGGGGCAGCCGGCCCTCGCGGAGCGTGGAGTGGCGGTCGAGGTCCGCCTGGGCGGCGAGGGTGAACATCGGAGGCAGACTGTCCGGCGCGGGCAGCGAGGGGTCGGTGCCCTCGACCGGCTCGGAGGTCCGTACGCCGTACGCCGAACCGCCCTCGTCGGCCCGCACCGGCGCCCGCAGACTCCGCGTGATCTCCCGCTGCGCCTGCTCCACCCACGCACCGCGCAGGGTCTCCTCCCGGCCCGCCTGCGGCACACCGGGGCCCGACGCCGCCGCGCTGACCTCCAGGACGCTCTCGGCGGCGATGGCGGTACTGATGTCGTGGCGCAGGCCGTTCGTCTCGTAGGCGTCAACGGAACGGGGGAACGCGGCGGCGAGATACGCGGTGAACACGACGAGCACGGCCATCGCCGCGGCGGCTCCGGGCGCGGTCCGCAACCGCGTCCGCACCCACGGCGCGACGACCCGCACGGTGGACCGGTCACGAGGGCCGGGCGAAGGTGCGCGCATCTCAGTTGCCTCCCCGTTCGCGCAGCGTGACCGCCGGGTCCGTACGGCGCAGCGTGAGATACGCGATCAGCAGCAGCGGCAGCGCGGACACCCCCGCCAGCAGCGCGGCGACCTGGCCGCTGGGCAGCTCGACCAGGACGGCGGGCACCGGCTGGGTGGCCTGGCCCGTCAGGACGACCAAGGGCACGACAGCCCTGGTGAGTACGGCGCCGAGGGCGAGGCCGACCAGCAGCGCGACCATCAGCAGCAGACCCTGTTCGGTGGCTATCAGCCGGGCGAGTTGCCGGCGCGACGTGCCCAGCGCCCGCAACAGGGCGAACTCGGCGGCCCGTTCACGCAGCGACCCCGCCGCGCTCACCGCGAAGCCGACGGCCGCCAGCGCCGCCGCCGCGATCGCGGCGGCCAGCAGCGCGGACTGCGGTCCCACCCCCAGCGGGTCGCCCAGCAGCTCGTCCGCGATCTCGTCGCGCACCATGACCTGCGCCGGATCGACATCGGACCGCTTGCGCAGCGTCTCGGCGATCTCCGGCGTGCGGCCGGGCGCCGCGCTCAGCCACCACTCCGTGGGGGCCAGCGACTCCTCCCGCCGGTCGGCGAGCACCTGATTGACGGCGCGCAGATCGACCAGCAGAGCCCCGCCGTCGCCCGTACGGCCGCCGTCGGCGGTCTCGTTCGCGGCCTGCGCGCTCAGAGCGCCGGGTCCGGTGGTGGGCAGTTGGCCGACCGAGCGCACGATCCTGACCCGCAGCCGGTCGCCCGCGACCTGGACATCGACGTTCTGCCCCGTCTTCGCCCCGGCGGCACGCAGGAAGGCGTCGGTGGCGATCGCGGGCAGCTCGGCGGGCGGTTCGGGGCGCGGTACGCCCACATGCACGCTGATGCCCCGCGCCGGGTCGAGGTAGGGCCCGGCCGACGGGCTGATCCCCGTCTCGTACGAGAACGCGAGCGGCGCCGCCGCCGTGACGACCGGCTTCAGGGCGACGTCCGGGTCCGCCTGGCCGTCCAGCGAGGCGAGGAGCGTCGCCCGCCAGTCGAAGTCCGTGGCGATGTCCACCGGGCGTACGGCGCCATCGGCGTCCACGGACTTCAGCGCGTCGACACTGAGCCGGTGGGTCTCGCTCCTGCCCTGCGGGGCGGTCGAATCCAGCTCCAGGCCGGTCAGCGTGAGCGGCTGCGCCGGGGTGAGCGGCGTGGCCGCCGCCCGGGGGCCGCGCGTCGAGGCCGCCGCGCCGGTCAGATCGAGCGCGACGGTGTGCGGGCGGCCGTCGACGGGCACTTCGCCCGCGAGCAGGCGGTAGCCGATGCCGTAGCGGTCCTCGACCACCACGGTGGTGAACGGCGCGCTGCCGGACGGCGACACCCCGTCCCCCGCCGACGTGTCCGTGAGCCGCAGCGTGATCCGGAGCTGCCGGGCGCCGTCGGGCAGCGAAGCGCCCGGTTGCGCCGCCTTCGGCGGCTTCACCGCGTCGAGCAGCCGCTGCGCACCGTCGTCACCGGACTCTCCGGCCAGGTCGTCACGGAGCAGCATCCGCTCGTCGGCCCGGCCGGTGTCCAGCGCGAGTACGGTCGCCTTCCGGTCCGCCGACAGCTCGGACGTGGCGCGATACGCGGGAGCCGCCCCACGCACCCCCGGCAGCGCGGCGTAGATCCCCGCCTGGCCGGGATCGCCGGGCCGGTTGGCCAGCACCCGCAGCGACGCACCGGTCCTGAAGTCCGCCTGGTCCTCCTGCGAACGGTCCCACGACGCGCTCTGCCCGATCGCCAGCATGCCCATCGCCACGGCCAGCACCAGCAGCAGCACCGGACCCGCGCCGCGCAGCGGCCGGCGGCTGAACTGCCAGCCGGCCAGCGCCGACGACAGCCCCGCCCCGCCCGCCGCGCGCCGTTCGGCCAGACGCGCCACGGGCGGCAGCAGGCGCAGGGTCAGTACGGTGCCCGCGAGCAGCGCCAGCGCGGGGGCGGCGACCAGCAGAGGATCGACACCCAGCTCGCCCCGGCTGTCTCCGCTGAGCGCGCCGTCGCCCGAGGTGGCCGTCTGCCGGTCCAGCTGCCAGTACGCCACGGCGGCGACCACCAGCAGCCCCACATCGGCGCCCGCGCGCACCGGGCCGGGCAGCGCCCCCGCCCTGCCTCGCCGCAGCCGGGTCACCCCGGCCGAGGCGAGGGCGGGCGCCACGACGGCGGCGGCGCACGCCAGCGCGACCCCGACGCCCGTCAGCCACACCTGCGCGGTGGAGGTGTCACCGAGCCGCAGCCCGATCTCGGTGAGCGGGCCGCGGTCGGCGAGCAGCCGGGTCAGCGGGCCCGCGAACAGCGGCGCGCAGAGCGCGGCCGGCAGCGCCAGCAGCAGTGCCTCGACGGTGGCGAGCCAGGCGATCCGGCGCCGTGAACCGCCGCGTGCCCGCAGGAGATCACTCTCGCTGGTCCGCTCCGTGCTCAGCAGCCGCGCGACCAGCAGCAGGGCGTAGCCGGCCAGGAGGACGAGCTGGACGGCGACGATCAGCAGCGTGGAGCGCGACACGAGCAGCGCGCGTTCGGTCCGGTCGAGCACGCTCGGCAGCGTGGTCCGCGCGTTCACACCGTCGGCGAACACCGGCTGCGCGGCGAGGGACTTGGGCCCGCGCTCGGCGGCGGCGCGCAGCGCGTCGATACGGGCGGTGGTGACGGACCGGAAGTCGGCGGCGGCCAGCCAGGACAGGTCGCCCGCCTGGAGCCGCCCGGAGTCGAACAGGGCGGGGTCGGTGAGCAGCGGGCCGTAGGTGGTGAAGGTGACCGTCTGGACGCCCTGGCCGCCGAGGGTGTCCAACTTCCAGTACGGGTCGGTGAGATCGGCCGGCCGGTAGATGCCCGTGACGCGGATCGCGAGGGGTTTGTCGTCCAGCCGGTCGTGGGGGGTGAGGCGTGTTCCGGGCTTCAACCCGAGCTGGGTCGCCGCCTCTTCGGGGAGCGCCGCCTGCACGGGGTCCGCGGCGGACGTGCCCGCAGCGCCCGAGGCTTCAGCGGTGGGCCAGTCGCCCGCCACCAGCCGTACACGCGAGCGGTCGAGCGTCGCAAAGTGCGTGAGGTCGGGATCGCCCTCGCGGGCGTCGGGCGGCTGAAGGGCGCGGGGGAGCGCGTACGACCCGGAGCGCTCCAGCTTCCGTACGGTGACCGGCAGCCCGTCGAAGGACTCCCGCGCGACCTTGGACGCCGCCTCGTTCGCGGCCTCCCGGTCGCTCGCCGCGACCTGCGCGGTGATCGCGAGCGCGGCGCCGGAGGCCTCGCGGCCCTGGAGGGTGTGGCGCAGCGCGGCGTCCCCGATGGAGCCGGAGAAAGCGGTGAGGGCGGACAGGACGGAGGTGGTCAGCAGTACGGCGAGGAGAGCCGCGGCCAGCAGCAACCGATGCGCGCGGACGCGCAGGAACACGAACCCCGTCACGCGTCCCCCCGCCGATCCGTCGCCCGCCCCCGGAGCTTCGGATACTTTCAGAGGGCCGCCGTCCGTGGAAACCGCTTACGGGCGGACTTTGACCCGATCGTGACCGTTGTCCGGAACGGGAGTTCCGCATTCCGGGACATCGCGTGTGGCGCTGACGCCGCGAACGCTCAGCTGTTCACCATCGAGGCGGCGGCGTACGTCATGTAGTTCCAGAGCTGCGTCTCGTGCTCCTCCGAGAGCCTCAGCTCGTCTATCGCCACCCGCATGTGCCGCAGCCACGCGTCGTGCGCGGCCCGGTCGACGGCGAACGGCGCGTGCCGCATCCGCAGCCGGGGATGACCCCGGTTGTCGCTGTACGTGCGCGGACCGCCCCAGTACTGGATCAGGAACAGCGTGAACCGCTCCTCGGCCGGGCCCAGATCCTCCTCCGGATACATCGGCCGGAGCAGCGGATCCTCGGCGACCCCCTGGTAGAACCGGTGCACCAGGCGCCGGAAGGTCTCCTCGCCACCGACCTGCTCGTAGAAGGTCTGCTCCGGAAGTGTGCCGCGCGGAATCTCGTTCACCCCTCCATGGTCTCAGACCCACCGGCCGAGTACCTGGGATCCAGGACCCGCCCACAGGGGGTCCGCAACCCGTTACTCACGGTCCGGAAAACGATTACTCGCGGTCCCGGACCTCGGGACTGCTCGCTTCCGCGGCCCCGACACAGGACAGTGGAGACATGGGCGTTCACCGCGAGCACCGCGAGACGTACAGGCCGGGCGACGACGAGGCCGGCGTGGCCGCCGAGGCGCGTGCGGCCATGGTGCGGGGCATGGTGGCCGACGGGTCGCTGGACGACCCGGTCTGGCAGGCGGCCTTCGAAGAGGTGCCGCGCCATCTGTTCGTCCCGTACTACTACGTCAGCAGGCTCGGCGGCCACGACCGGCTGTGGTGCGACGATCCCGACCCGGTGAAACGGCTGCGCTGGCTGCACGGCGCGTACGCGGACGGTGCGCTGGCCACCCGCGTACGCGACGGTGAACTGATCTCCTCCAGCAGCCAGCCCTCCCTGATGGCCCGGATGCTCACCGAACTCGACGTCCACGACGGGCACACCGTCCTGGAGATCGGCGCGGGCACCGGCTACAACGCGGGGCTGCTCTCGCACCGGCTGGGCGACGAGCGCGTCACGACCGTCGATCTGGATCCGGAGATCACCGAGTCCGCCCGTGCGCATCTCGCCGCCGCCGGATACCGGCCCACGGTCGTCACGGGCGACGGCGCGATCGGCTGCCGCCGGCGGGCGCCCTTCGACCGGATCATCGCGACCTGCACGCTGCCCTCGGTGCCGAACGGCTGGCTGGAGCAGTGCGCGGACGGGGCGCGGATCCTGGCGCCGCTGGCAACCGGGCTGATCGCGCTGGACGTCGGCGACGACCCGCACGGCCGTTACGCGGAAGGGCACTTCCTGCACACGTCCGCCTTCTTCGTCCCGCTGCGCGGCGGCGTGGCGGAGCCCGGACTGCCCGTCCTCCAGCGCATCGGCGGGCTGCCCCGGCGGGCGCTGGAGAACGATCTCTTCCGCTTCATGCTCTCGCTGACGGCGGGCAGCCTGGACCCGCACGAGGCCCTCTCCCTCTGGGAGCGCGAGGGGCGCCCGCAGCGGGAGAGGTTCGGCATCACCGTCGGCCAGGACCGGCAGTGGGCCTGGCTGGACGATCCCTCCGGGCCGTACGTCTGGTCGCTCAGCTCCGGCGGATCGTGATCGTCGTCCAGGCACCGACATGCACGCGGTCGCCGTCCTTGAGCGGGACGGGGACATACGGCTGGATCGGGTCCTCGGCGCCGTTCAGCGTCGTGCCGTTCGTCGAGTTCTGATCGACCACCGCCCAGCTGCCGTCGGGCTGCTGGACCAGGACCGCGTGCTGGTGCGAGACGCCCGGATCCTCCGGCGGCACGGACAGGTCGACATCGGGGGACTCGCCGGTGGAGTGGCGGCGGCGGCCGATGGTGATCTGGTTGCCGGTCATCGGAAGGTGCTGTTCCGGTGAGTACGCGGGCAGGTTGAGGCCCGTCGCCTCGGGGCCACTGCGCTGCATCATCGCCATGAAGTAGTCACGGTCCGGTGCGACGACCGCGGTCCAGTTGCCGGGCGGCTGGTACTGGTGAGGCGGTGGCTGCTGCTGCTGGTGCTGTTGTTGTTGCGGCGGTGGTCCCTGCTGGAACTGCTGCGGGGGCGCGGGCGCCTGCGCATGGGAGGGCGGCGGCAGCACCCAGTCGTCGCCACCGGTCTGCTGCGGCGGGGCCGGCGGGCCGGACTGCTGGAACGAGGGCGGCGACGGCGGACCCTGCTGCTGGTACGGCGGGGGCGGCGGTGGTCCCTGCTGGCCGTGCGGTCCGGGGGGACCGAAGGGTCCGGGAGGTCCGGGAGGTCCACCCTGCGGGCCGAGCCCACCCGGCTGACCCTGCTGATCGGGATCCAGCGGCTCGGCGGGCCGGTTCAGCTGGGAGGGGCGCGAGCCCTGGTAGTCGTACGGGTCCGGCGGCCGGGGCGGCGCCTGCTGGGCCTGGAAGCCCGGCGGCAGGTTCAGTCCGGGCGGCGGGGCACCACCTGGCCCGCCGGGGCCGCCCGGTCCACCGGGCTGTTGCTGCTGCGGAGCCAGCGGCGTGTACGAAGTCGCCGTGTTCGTGAGGAAGTTCCACCGGCACTCCTCGCAGAACAGGGCGTTGCCCTCGCGCGGGGTGCGGCACTGCGGGCACAGCTCGGCCTGCGCCGTGGCGTTCGGATCCTGCGGATAGCCGTAACCGGGCGCCGGCGGTGGTGGGGGAGGTGGGGGCACCGCACCGGCGGGAGCGCCGGCTCCGGCCATGCGATGGCCGCAGACCTCGCACCAGTCGTCGGAACCCGACTGGTGTCCGTTCGGGCAAGTCGGCATGTCGGCGCTTCCCCCTCTCCTCGTCCGGCCCAGAGGCCGCCTTTGATCGCTTCTTACCGCGGATAGCTACTTCTTGACGCGAACGGTCTTGGTCGAGCGAGTTTCCAGTGTCATCTCGTCCGCGTCCGCGACCTTCGCCTTCAGTCGCACAGTACCCGTCGCCGCATCGACCACGTCCACCACCTTCGAAAGCAATTTCGCCGTATCCGCGTTCCCGGAGTCCGACGCGAGCTGTACCGCGCGGCCCAGTTTGGCGGTCGCGCCGTCGAAGTCCCCCGACTTACGGGCCTCCAGGCCCTGTTGGATCACCTGTGCCAACTCGGCCTGGCCCGTGTAGTGCGCGACCTGCGGATTGATGGAGGTCGACGCCACCATGTCGTCGGTCCACACCGCCCGTACCAGCCCTTGAGACAGCACCTGCGACGTGCCGTCGGCGGCGGGGAGGATCAGCGAGACCCGTGCCGCCAGCATCTCCTGGCCGACCCCCGCCTCCGGGACCTGGACACATACGTGGTAGTCACGGGACTCGTCGCCCCAGGAACCCGTCGGATAGTCCCCTGCACGGGGGTTGGCGTCCGTACGCCGCTCGGTCAGCTCCTCGACCGTCGGCGCCACCTGCTTGACGAACTTGATCTCCACACCGACGGGCGTCCAGAGCCGCAGGGCGACGTCCGCGACCTCCTTGCCCATCGCGTTCTCCATCATCTCGGTGAAGTCGGCGGCCAGGCCCGCGGGATCGGCCACGATGTCCGCCGTCCCGAGCATCGCCGAGGCGATGCCTGTGACTTCTTTCACCACCCAGTCCGTGCCCACACCGCGGGCGTCACAGGTGAAGCGGCCCGCGCAGGCGTCGAGCGAGGCCTTCAGATCCTCGGGCGTCTCATGCTCGTTACGGCCGTCGGTGAGCAGGATGCCGTGCCTGATCGACACGTCGGCCGAGGCCAGCAGCCGGTCGGCGAGCCGCAGCCAGGTGCCGATGGCCGTACCGCCGCCGGCGTTCAGCTTGCGTAGCGCGTTCTTGGCCTCCGCGCGGGTGGCGGCGTCCGCGACCGCGAGCCGGCCGTCGCCCGGATAGACCTCTTTGGCCACATGCGTACCGGCCACCACGGCGAAGGCGACCCCGTCGCGCAGGGTGTCGACGGCGGCGGACGTGGCGTCGCGCGCGTTGCGCATCTTCGTCGGCGGATAGTCCATCGACCCCGAGCAGTCGACCATGATCACCACGGCCGCGTTCGGGCCCTGGCCCGGCGGCACTGTGGGTGTGACGGACGCGCCCGCGAGCGGCACCCCGCCGGTCGTACCACCTCCGGTGGACGTGACCGTCACGATCGCGTTGACCTCGCGCCCGCCCTCCGGCAGGTACTCGTTCTGGTACACCTCGACGGAGAACTGCGGCACGGTCGACTTGGAGAAGTTCGCCATCTGTATCGGCTCCTTGACGCTCCACTGGAGAAAGGCAGAAGACTTGAGAGGACGGCGGGACAACGGGCGGACGTGCTCCCAGGGGTTGGACCCGGGCGCCGGTCCGAGCCGGAAGTCCGGCCGGTGGTCCGGGCAGTGGGGTGCTCAGGCCGGGCTGTAGGCGGATCCTGCCCCTTGCCGTGGGAGGGCGAACGGCAGCAGGGCCACTGTTACGTTGTCGTGGCCCCCGCCGTCGAGTGCGTGGCCGACCAGCACCTGGGCGCTGCGCAAGGGCCGGGTGGCGGCGTCGGTCGGCAGGACCCGCGCCATTTCCTGCGGGC
Source organism: Streptomyces sp. NPDC050433 (assembly GCF_044458565.1). Lineage (NCBI taxonomy): Bacteria > Bacillati > Actinomycetota > Actinomycetes > Kitasatosporales > Streptomycetaceae > Streptomyces > Streptomyces sp. NPDC050433. The sequence continues at coordinate 190,186 of NZ_JBITIB010000011.1, forward strand.
TCTCCGCGTAGTTCCACAGGCCGTCCGTGCACACCACCACGACACCGGGGCGGTCCGGCTTGAACGACGCCGTGTGCGGTTCGAGTTCGTAGGCGTCGGCGCCGAGCCAGCCGGTGATGGCGTGGGCGCGTTCGTCCGCGTACGCCTCCGCCTCGTTCATCAGCCCCGCGGCGACCATCTGGGCGGCCCAGGAGTCGTCCTCGGTGAGCCTGGCCGGTGGTCCGCTGCGGTCGTCCGGCACCCAGTAGGCGCGGCTGTCACCGACCCAGCCGACGACCAGCAGCCCGCTCGCCACGACCGCGCCGACGATCGTGCACGCCGGCGCGTTCTGCGCGCGGTGCGCGGACTCCTGCTCGCCGGCCCGACCCGGCATGTCGGCAAGGGCGTTGACGGCCTCGGCGGCGGCCACGATCGCCTTGTGCATCGCCTGCTGCGGGTGATTGCCGCGCGGCAGCGCGGCCAGCAGCACCTCGTTGGCGGCTGCCGAGGCCGCCGCCGACGCCTCGTCGGGGCGGGTCGCCGACGACACGCCGTCGCAGACGATCGCGACGACGGCCGGCGACCCGTCCGGCAGGGCGGCCGACGACACGGCGAACGCGTCCTCGTTGCGGTGGTGGCGCAGTCCGCGGTCACTGACCGCCGCCACGGCGTCCAACTCCTGCTCCACATGGTCGCGTTCGCGCGGCTGGGCGTGGCCGCAGTTCTCGCAGTAGCCGTCGTTGTCGACTTGGCCGGCGCGGCAGGCCACGCAGAGCTTCGTGCCCGACGGGGCGGCGGGGGGCGCCGTGCGGGGGTCGGCGGGGTCGGTCGACCGGTTGTCGGTGACATGGGGCGTCGAGGACGCAGCCCCGGTGGTCACCGGTGCCGGTGCGGGTGCGGGCAGTTCGAAGTCACCTGCGGGGCTGGTCGGCGCGGCGGTCGGTACGGCCGCCTGTACGGGTACGGCCGACGGCGCCGGCCGGTGCCCGGCCGGGGTGTGCCCGGACAGCGGCACCCCGGTCGAGTCGAGACCCGGCAGCTCACCGGGCACATGCACCGGCGCGGGCGTGGCCGTGCCGTCCGTATCGGCGGCGGCCGGCCAGTCGACGGCCGCGGCGCCACCGGCCCCGGCACCGGTGCCCGAAGCCGTCTCGGCCGGCGCCTGGGCGCCGTTGATGACGATCGTGGGGTTGTCGTCCGGAGGCGGGGGCACGGCCGACAGGTCGTACCCGCACGCACCACAGAACAGGTCGCCCGACTCCAGTGGCTCCTCGCAACTGGGGCACCTCGAAAGGCCCGTCGGCTCGCGCATCTGCGACATCAATCACACCCACGTCCGGGGGCGGAAGCGGTTGGCCCGCTCCACCAGGTCGATCCTCTCCTCGCCACGCTGAGCGAGCCGGGCAAGCACCCGGTACGAGCGTTCCAGTCCCAAGCGCAGACCGCGCTCGTCCAGTTCACTGCCGAGCAGCGAGGTCTGTCCGGGCCGATTCCCTGGACCACCGGAGAGTACCCAGTCCAGAGCCGTGCCCAGAACCTCCGTCGACAACTGCTCGCGGCGCATCGCGTCCAGACCGAACTGGCCCAGCCGCGAAACCTGGTCGGCCGCCGCTCTCAGGTCGTCGATCAGCGGCGTGTCCGGCGTGCCTCCCGGCGGGCCGAGAGGCGACTGCGCGCGCAGGTCACGGCGGCGCAGCCGCGACCGTACGGCCGCGATCCTGGCCGCCGTGTAGTGGATCGAAGCCTCCGGGACCGACTCCAGCGTCCGTACGGCGGCGGCCCGGTCACCCGCCGCGTTCTGCACCCGGGCGAGACCGAAAGCGGCGCTGACGTAGCTCGGATCCGTCATCCATACGAGGCGGTAGTACTCGGCCGCGTTGTCGAGTTGGCCCAGCACCTCGGCGCAGACTCCGAGCGCCAGCTTCGGCGCGGCCTCGCCCGGAAAGGCGTCGTAGATCGCGTCGAAGGAGAGCGCGGCGATCTCGTTCTCACCCGAGACGAGCGAGGCGACGCCCCGGTACCAGACGACCCGCCAGTCGTCGGCGTGCCGCGCCTCCAGTTCGGTCAACGCCTCGGAGGCCGTGACCAGTTCACCCATCTCCAGCCGGGCGCGCAGCTCGCGCAGCCGGCGCTCGACGGAGTCGGCGGGCGCCGCCGCGAGCGCGGAGATCAGCTCGGCGGGGGCGGACGCCATCAGACCGGCCAGGAAGCCCGCGTTGGGGTCGTTCGCGTCGACGCGGGGCACCGGCAGCGCCAGCGCGGTGGCCCGCGCGTCGAGGCGCGCGAGCCGGGCGCCGGTCTCCAGGGACTCGGCGGCCGGGACGGCGGGGACGGCGCCGCCGGCCGGTCCGGACCGGGGTGCCGGGACGCCTCCCTGCGGAGTGCCGGGCGGGAGGTGGGGCGGCCCTGCTCCGAAGGGAGGCGGGGGCGGCTGGATCGCCGGGTGGCCGGGCAGCGGTGCGGGCAGGCCCGGAGCGGCGTGGTGGCCGCCGCCCGGCGGCAGCGCCGCGCCGCCGTTCACGCCCCCGCGAGAGGCGCCGACGGCGCCCCCCGCGGCCTTGCCGCGGCGGCCGAACAGACCTGCCCGCTCCGGCTCGGGGCGAAGCCCCAGGCGCGACACTTCCAGTCCCGCGTCCGCGAACAACTGCGTGTCCGTGACGCGGAGTTCCGTACCGAACTGCGTCGAGAGCGACGGCCGCGGACGCCCCGTCTGGAGCGCCACGACCTCGCGCAGCACGCCGGTCAGCTGCTCGGCCATCTCCTGCGCCGAGGCGAACCGCCGGGCCGGGTCGGGGTCCGTCGCGCGCACCAGCAGCCGGTAGAACGACTCGTACGTCCGGAACACGTCGATGTTGTCCGGGTCCGGCAGCGAGTCCACGAACACGTTCGTGTAGCCCTGGAAGTCGAACGTCAGCACCGCGAGCGTGCGCGCCACCGTGTACAGGTCGGAGGCGACCGACGGGCCGACCTCGGCGACCTCCGGTGCCTGATAGCCGACGGTGCCGTAGATCGCCGACTCGTCGTCGTCCATCCTGCGGACCGCGCCCATGTCGATGAGCTTGAGCTGGTCCTCCGACTGGATGGCGTTGTCGACCTTGAAGTCGCAGTAGAGGAGATTGCGGCTGTGCAGATGGCCCAGGGCCTCCAGCGCCTCTATGCCGTACGCGCAGGCCTGCTCGACCGGCAGCGGGTCGCGCTTGCCGTCGGCGGCGCGCCGCTCGTTGGCGATCTCCTTGAGCGCCTTGCCGCCCACGTACTCCATGACGATGTAGCCGTCCATGGAGCCGGTCCGCTGGTCGAGATGTTCCACGAAGTTGTAGATGCGGACGATGTTGGAGTGCTCGATCTCGGCGAGGAAGCGCCGCTCGGAGATCGCCGCCTCCATGGCGTCCTGGTCACCTGTGTCGAGCAGGCCCTTCAGGACCACCCAGCGGTCGGAGACCGCGCGGTCGACGGCGAGATAGATCCAGCCCAGGCCGCCGTGCGCCAGACAGCCCGCGACCTCGTACTGCCCGTGGACGATGTCGCCCTCGCGCAGCTTCGGTACGAACGAGTACGGGTGGCCGCACTTGGTGCAGAACCCTTCCGTGCGCCCCGGCCGCTCATTGCGCGAACGGCCCACCGCCGCACCGCAGTCGGACCGCGAGCAGTACCGCTTGCGCTCCGGGACCTCGGCGCTCGTCATCACCGCCGACCGCGGATCGGGCCTCGGCACGTCCGGTACGGACACGAGGCCCGCGCCCAGCCGGTTGCGCGCCGAGGTGGCGGAGGCGGCGCCGGAGCTGCGGACCGAGACCGACCGGCTGGAGAGCCGGCCGGACAGCGAACGCGACAGCCGGCCCGAGACCGAACGCCGGGACGTCGACGAGCGCGAGGAGGCGCGCGACGACGCGCGGGACGAACCGCTCCGCGCCGAACCGCCGCTTCTGCCGCTGCCCTTGCCGCTGGACCGGCTGTCCTTGCCGCCGCCGGTGATCCCGGTGGGCGGGGACGACACCATGCCGGTCGGTGAGACGACCGGAGCCAGACCGCAGGTGTCGCAGTACAGCTCACCGCCGCCCATGTCCTCGTACGACCCCTCGCAACCGGGGCGCTGACATCTCCTCGTCCCGCTCATCGTTCCCCCCGCTCGTTCAAGCCGTTCAAGCCAGTCAGGCCAGTGAGGCCGGTCAGGCCGGTCAAGTCGTTGCCCGCCGCGCTGTCGACGCTCACGCGTTCCCCCCGCGGTCGGTGGGCCCGGACTGGCGCTGGGCCATCGCTTCGGCCGCCGCCTGCTGGTAGCGCAGCACCGCCTGCTCGGCGACGCGCAGATCGCAGGGCGCGCTCCACAGCATGCGGCGGGCCGCGTCGTAGCGCTCGGTCAGCAGCATGTCCTCGGCCAGCCCGTGCCGGGCCACCTTCGCCTTGTACGCGTCGAGTCTGCCGCGCAGCTCGGCCCGGACCGCGAGCGGGGCTGTGACGGCCGTCAACGACTCGCGGGCCCGGTGCAGTTCGTCCTCCGCCTCCCGCTCCAGGGACTCCAGAAGCGGGGAGAGACGGTGCCACTGCGCGTGTCTGCGGTACTCGGCGGCCGTCGACAGCCGCTCCTGGAGAGCTGTCGAGGGGCCGCTCACCGCGGGCACCTCCGACGCGGCGATCTTCGCCAGCACCTCGCCGCGCGCCGACCGGGCCTCGGTGAGCGTACGGTCGGCGCGCGACAGCACGTCCCGCAGCCGCAGCAGGCGCGCCTCCGAGTCCTGGCGCACCGTCAGGACGGCGTCGATCTCCCGGCGTACGTCCTCCAGGGCGCGGGCCGCCCGGTCGTAGCGCTCCGTGTCGGGCCGGCCGCCGCCGGGCGCCGAACTGCCGTGCACCGGCTGCCAGAAGGCCAGCGGATCGGAGATCACCTGGGCGCGCAGCGTGGCCAGCTCGTCGGTGATCGCCTCCAGGTCGTCACCGGCCGGGTGTTCGCCGGGCCGGACCCCGGCGGAGTGCGCCAGCGAACGGGTGCGGTTCAGCTCGGCGGCGAGCAGGTCGATCCGGGCGGGCAGCGCCGACCAGACGGAGTCCGAGGCCACGACCATGTCCAGCGACTGCGCGTACAACTCGTTCATCCGCGCAACCAGTTCGGCGAGGGTGAACTGCTCGGAGAGCTTGGCCGGCCCCGCGATGGACGGGGTGGCGGCGGCCGAGCCCGCGACCGTGACGCTGCGGCCCCGCAGCTGCTCGGTCAGGTCCACCAGATCCTGCTGGTTGAGCCACCGCAGCCGGGCACGGGCCTCACGGGCGCTTCGCAGGGCGGCGGAGTAGGCGTCGAAGTACGTCCACAGCAGGGTGATCGTCCGCTCGGTGGTGGCCCAGCGGTCCTTCGTCACTCCACTGAGGCCGGCCCCTTCGAGCAGCCGGCGGCCCGCGTGGTCCTGGAGGGCGAGCAGGGACGTCTCGATCGCCTCGTGCTCGGCGCCGAGGCGCGCGAGGGCGCGATCCGCCTTGTCCCGGTCCATGGCCGGACCGGCGGACTTCCCCGTCGAGCCGGGGAAGGAGCCCGCGTCGCCCATCGATCACCTCTCCGCTCTGCCCTGACCGCTTCCGTCACCGGTGCGCGGTCCCCGTGACCCGCGTTCCGGTCCCTCGCTCTTCGCTACCCGCTCCTCAGTCCTTGTACTTCGCCTCCGGCGGCGCCTTTATGCCGGGCAGTCCGGCCGCCAGCCACTTCGTGTACGACTTCATCCAGAGGCTGTCGGCGCCGCCCGCGCGGTACTCCACGAGCACCTGGTTGACCCGGCGTACCAGATCGTCGTTGCCGAGCTTGGCCGCGACGCCGTAGTACTCCGTGGTGAACGGCTTGCCCACCAGCTCGACCGCCGGGTCCTGGGCGGCCTGGCCGGCCGCGAGCGCGTTGTCCGTGACGATCGCGTCGACCTCGCCCATCTGGAGCCGTACCAGACAGTCCAGTTGGTTCGGCACCGTAAGGATGTCCTCGTCCTGCGGTGTCCCGTCGTGCTCGTCCTCGAAGATCGCGCCGTACGAGTTCTTCACCAGCTCGTCGTAGGCCGTCGTACTGTCGGCCGAGCAGACGCGCTTGCCGGACAGCGACTCGTCGTACCCCGTGATGGGGGTGCCGTCCTGTTCCCTGGGCGCGAGTATCTGCTGGCCGGCCTCGAAGTAGGCGGTGGAGAAGGCGACCTGTTCGATACGCGCGCAGTTGATCGTCATGGTCCGTACGACCAGGTCGACCCCGCTGTCCGTGTCGGTGTTCAGGGCGTCGACCCGCTGGTTGGTGGGAATGGCGCGGAAGACGATGTCCTTGGGGGAGCCGAGGATGTTCTCGGCGATGGCCCGCGCGAGGTCGATGTCGAAGCCCTCGATGGTTTTGGTGGCGGGGTCGCGGTAGCCCCAGCGGTAGCTGCTCTGGTCGATGCCGACGATCAGATGACCGCGCGCCTTGATCTTGGCGATGGTCGGTCCGTCGGCCGACGACGGCCGCAGACTGCGCTCCGGCTCCTCGCAGTCGGCCGCCTCGGCGGCGGGCGCGGCCTCTGCGGCGACCTTCCGTGATTCCCGGCGGTCCTCCGCCCGGTCGTCGCGGGACAGGGGCAGCAGGGAGAGTGTCGCGGCCAGCGCGACGACGGCGGCGACCGTGACTCCCGTACGGCGGCCGGTGGGCCGACCGCCGGTCCCCGGCGAACCGGACGGCTGGTGCGACTCGTGCGTTTGCGTCGTGTCGGCTTTCATTCCTCCCCCTGTCACCGGTACTCCGAAAGCCTGCGGTTGATACCCACGATGGCGCCGACGGCACCGAGCAGGCCCAGCGCGAGAGCCCCGATCGTCAGGCCGAACAGGGCGCCACGGCCGGCCTTCGCGGAGTCCGTGAACTCCCGCTGCTCGTGGGCGATCGCCTTCTCCAGCGCGTCGTCCACGACGTCGAACGACTGGCCCGTCGACCCCTTCTCGCCGATGACCTTCTCCACGGCGGCGTCGTACTCACCGGCCTTGTCGGTGTCGTTCGCCGACTTGTGCCGCTCCTGCCAGTCGGTGGTCGCCCCGCGGGCGTTCACGACCGGCAGGCGCCCCGTGTCGTCGTCGGCGAGTCTGTCCGCCTTCGCCAGCGCGTCGCGCAGGGCCGTCATGTGGGTCTGGTAGTCCACCTCGTACTGGTCCTTCTGGGGCTCGTCGCCCTTCTTCTCGGTGAGGACGGCGCCGCGCGCGACCAGCGTCAGATTCTCGCTCGCGCGGGCCTTCAGCGAGCTGATCCGGGCGTCGTTGAGGACCTTCAGCGACGCCTGCCCGTCCGTGTTCGCGTTGTTGAGCTCGACGCGCGCCACCGTGTGGCCCACCGCCAGCCACAGCAGCACCACGGTGGCGGCTGCCGTCGCCGCCAGCAGACCGTGGTTGAACACCCTTTGCGTCCGCTGGTAGTTGCGGCGCTGCGCCCAGGCGAGGACAGCCAGGGCGACGACACCGGCGGCGAGGGCCAGGAACGGCCACATCCGGGCGTCCTCGTGGTCCTGGTCCAGCCGGGCCGTCTCCGACGCGTACAGCTTCTCGGCCGCCGGCAGGATCTCCTGCGTCATCGTCTGGTTCGCGTAGCGCAGATAGGCGCCGCCCAGCGGCAGTCCCTGCCGGTTGTTGGCCCGCGCGCGCTCGATCAGGCCGGTGTAGCGCGGCAGTTTCTCGTTGATGGTGGCGATCTGGCGGCCGGAGTCGCTGGAGCTGTCCGTGTTCGCCGCGGCCTCGACCAGCAGCTCGGACGCCGTCCGGATGTCGTCGCGATACACCTTCTGCACCGACGTCGGCTCCTGCGCACCCGCCAGGAAGCCACTGGAGGCTGCCGTGTCGGCGGAGGCCAGCGAACCGTAGATCTTCGCCGCGACCGCGCTCAGCGGCTGGCTGCGCTCGACGACGTCGTCGGCGGCGGAGGCCCGGTCGGAGACCTCGAAAGCCGTCACCGCTCCGAACACCACGACCAGCAGGGCCAGTAGAGCCCCGATGATCTGGAGCCGGCCCGGCTCCGTCGTCGCCGCCGCGCGCACACGCTCCCTGCCCTCGGCCCAGGCCCCACGCGGCGCGGGTGGCGGCGCGGGCGGTGGAGCCGACTGCGCGGGCGCGTGCGTCGGCGCCGGAACAGGCGCTGTGCGCACATTCGGCGGGTATGTCACTTGACCTCCCCCTCGGTCACTGGCGACGGCGTCGCGCCCCTCGGCGGACGGAGGGACGACTCCCGGCCAGCAGTATGGCCGCAGGGACCGGCATCCACACAAGCCTTGACTGGATCTTGTGCGGACGAAGTTTGCCGATGAAGCGCGATCCCCCATCGCGCTTCCCCCATTGAATACGTCACGGACCCGTGATCGGTTCCCACTCGTAAGGGTCCGATCACGGGTCCCGGAGCGCCCGTGTCCGCCCGTGTCCGCCCGCGCGCGCCCGCGTCAGGCGTCGTAGTGCGCCCGCAGCCTGGCGTGTGCCCCGGCCCCGGCGCCGGTGTGGTCGAGCCCCAGCAGCCCCGCGCCCAGCACCGGCGGCGCCGTCACCACCCCCACCACGGCCTTCGGCGCGCGAGCGGCCAGCAACTCCCGTACGCCGTCGTCCAGTTGCGGATGCCGGGCCGCCAGCACACTGCCGCCCAGCAGCACCGGCACCTCCTCGTCCAGCAGCCCCAGCCGCTCCAGCGCCACCCCCGCCAGCGCCACGACCTCGGCGGCCAGCCGGTCGACCACCGACCTGGCCACCGCGTCGCCCGCCGCGCTGGTGGCGAACAGGACCGGCGTCAGCTCGTGCCGGCGCCCGAACGGGATGTGCCCCAGGTGCAGCGCCTCGATCAGCGCGTACACCGAGCCGAGGCCGAAGTGCCCCGGCACCGCACGCATCAGCTCCGTCGGCTCGCCCCGCCCGTCCTCGGCGCGCGCCGCGAACCACAGCGCCTCCTCCGCCAGCCCGGAGCCGCCGCCCCAGTCGCCGGAGATCCGGCCGATGGCGGGGAAGCGCGCCGTACGGCCGTCCGGCAGCATGCCCACGCAGTTGATGCCCGCGCCGCACACGACGGCGACTCCGCGCGGCTCGGCGCCGCCGGGCAGCCCGGCACGCAGTATCGCGAACGTGTCGTTGCGCACCTCGGTGGTGCGGCCCCAGCCGCGCCGCTGTACCGCCGCCGCCAACTCCCGCTCCTCCACCGGCAGATCGGCGTTGGCCAGACACGCGGAGACATGCCCCGTGATCGCCTCCGTACGGAGGCCCGCGTCGGCCGCCGCGTCGGCGACGATCGCGGCCAGCCGGTCGATCGCCGGCTCCACGCCCACCACCGGCGGCCGGAAGCCGCCGCCGCGCGCCGCGCCGAGCACATGCCCGTCGGCGCCGATCACGGCCACATCGGTCTTGCTGTTCCCGGCGTCGACGGCCAGGACGCTTCCGCGCCCCGCCGCCGGCTCGGTCCGGCTCATGCCCACGCGAGGTGCTCCCGGTTGTGCGCGATCAGTCGGTCGGTGAGGCCTTCGGCGTACTCGTACTGGCCGATCAACGGGTGGGACAGCAGCGCCTTGTAGACCCGGTCCCGGCCACCGTGCAGCGCGGCCTGGAGCGCCAGGTCCTCGTACGCGGTGACGTTCGCGATCAGCCCCGCGTACAGCGGGTCCAGCGCCGGCACCGCCAGCGGTGTCGCCCCCGAGGCGTCGACCCCGGCCTGGACCTCGATCACCGCGTCGTCGGCGAGGAACGGCAGTGTGCCGTTGTTGTACGTGTTGACGACCTGGACCGGGCTGCCGCCGCTGCCCGCGTCGCCCAGCAGCGCGGCGGCGAGATCGACCGCGGCCTCGCTGTAGAAGGCGCCGCCGCGCCTGGCCAGCAGCTCGGGCTTCTCGTCCAGCGCCGGGTCGCCGTACATCTCCAGCAACCGCGCCTCCATCTCGGCCACTTCGGCCGCCCGCGACGGCTTGGTGCCCAGCTCCCGCACGACCTCGTCGTGCGCGTAGAAGTAGCGCAGGTAGTAGGAGGGCACCACGCCGAGCGTGTCGAGGACCGGGCGCGGCAGCCGCAGGTCGGCGGCGATCGCGTCGCCGTGCTCGGCGATCAGCTTGGGCAGCACGTCCTCGCCGTCGGGACCGCCGAGCCGTACGCTCCGCTCCCAGGTCAGATGGTTCAGCCCGACGTGCTCCAGATGGACGGCCGAGGGGGCGACGTCCAGCAGCTTCGCGAACTTCCGCTGGAAGCCGATCGCGACGTTGCACAGCCCGATCGCCCTGTGCCCGGCCTGGAGCAGGGCGCGCGTCACGATCCCCACCGGGTTGGTGAAGTCGATGATCCACGCGTCCGGGTTGGCGCGCCGTACCCGCTCGGCGATGTCCAGCACGACCGGGACCGTACGCAGCGCCTTGGCGAGACCGCCCGCGCCCGTCGTCTCCTGGCCGACGCAGCCGCACTCCAGCGGCCATGTCTCGTCCCGCTGTCGCGCGGCCTGTCCGCCGACGCGCAGTTGGAGCAGGACGGCGTCGGCGCCGGCCACGCCGGCGTCCGGATCGGACGTCGTGACGATCGTGCCGGGATGCCCCTGCCTGGCGAAGATCCGCCGCGCGAGACCGCCCACCAGCTCCAGCCGGTCGGCCGCCGGGTCGACGAGAACCAGCTCACTGATCGGGAGCGTGTCCCGCAACCGGGCGAAGCCGTCGATCAACTCAGGTGTATAGGTGGACCCGCCACCCACTACTGCGAGCTTCATGTGTCTGCTAGCCCTTCACTCCGGTCAGTGTGACGCCCTCGACGAAGGCCTTCTGTGCGAAGAAGAAGACGAGGATCACGGGGGCCATGACCAGTACGGTCGCGGCCATGGTCAGATTCCAGTCGGTGTGGTGTGCGCCCTTGAAGGATTCCAGGCCGTAACTGAGCGTCCAGGCCGCCGGGTTCTCCGACGCGTAGATCTGTGGGCCGAAGTAGTCGTTCCACGCGTAGAAGAACTGGAACAGCGCCACCGCGGCGATGCCCGGCTTCGCCATCGGCAGGACGACCCTGAGCAGGGTACGGAATTCACCGCAGCCGTCGACGCGCGCCGCGTCCAGGTACTCGTTCGGGATCGTGAGCAGGAACTGCCTCAGCAGGAAGATCGAGAACGCGTCACCGAACGCCATCGGGATGATCAGCGGCCAGAGCGTGCCCGACAGGTCGAACTGCTTCGCCCAGAAGAGATACATCGGGATGATGATCACCTGGGGCGGCAGCATCATCATCGAGATGACGAGCATCAGCGACAACTGCCGCCCGCGGAAGCGGAACTTGGCGAGCGCGTACGCCACCGGGATCGAGGAGAGCACCGACAGCAGGGTGCCCAGACCCGCGTACAGCAGGGTGTTCTTCCACCAGGTCGGGAAGCCCGGCGTGTCGAAGACCTTGGTGTAGTTGCCCCACTCCCAGCTGTTCGGTGTGAGATCACGGGTGAGCGCCTGCTGGTCGCTCATCACCGAGGTGAGGAAGAGGAAGACGAACGGCAGGACGAAGAACAGCGCCGCCGCGACACCGAGCGCGTGCACGGCGATCCAGTGCAGCACCGCCTTGCGGCGCGCGGTACGGGCCGCCGGTGTCGACGCGCCCGACGGCTTCACGGGGCGGCCGGGCGCGTCCAGGAGTTGCTGGGACATGGTCAGTCACCCGTTCCGATCAGTCCGCCGCGGCGCCGCATCAGGAACGCGGTGAAGACCATGGCCAGGGCGAACAGGACGAGCGCGACGACGCAGGCGGCGCCGTAGTCGAAGCGCTGGAAGCCGAGGTTGTAGACGAGCTGCGGCAGGGTCAGCGTCGACTTGTCCGGATAGCCCGGTTCGAACTGCTGGCCCGAGCCGCCGATGACGCCGGAGGCGACCTTGCCCGCGACCAGCGGCTGCGTGTAGTACTGCATGGCCTGGATCACGCCCGTGACCACGGCGAACAGCACGATCGGCGAGATGTTCGGCAGCGTCACGAAGCGGAAGCGCTGCCAGGACGACGCGCCGTCCAGCTCGGCCGCCTCGTACTGCTCCTTCGGTACGTCGAGCAGCGCGGCCATGAAGATCACCATCAGGTCGCCGATGCCCCAGACGGCCAGCATCGTGAGCGCCGGCTTGGACCATGACGCGTCGTTGAACCAGCCCGGTGTGGGCAGCCCGAGGTCACCGAGGATCGTGTTGACCGGCCCCGTACCGGGGTTGAGGAGAAAAACGAAGGCCAGCGTGGCCGCGACGGGCGGCGCCAGGTACGGCAGGTAGAACAGGGTCCGGAAGACCCCGGTACCGGTCTTGATCCTGGTGATCAGCATGCCGACACCGAGACCGAACAGGACCCGGCAGGCGACCATGACCAGGACCAGCCACAGGGTGTTGCGCAGCGACGGCCAGAACATCGGGTAGTCGCTGAAGACGTAACTCCAGTTCCCGAGTCCGTTCCAGACGGGGGCGTTGAAGCCGTCGTACTTCATGAAGGAGAAGTACACGGTCGAGACGAGCGGATACGCGAAGAAGACCGAGAATCCGATCAGCCAGGGCGACAGGAACGCGGCCGTGCGCAGCGCGCTCCTCCGGCGCTTCGAGCGCAGCGTGTTGCTGGACATCAGCAGGCTTCCCGGCCTGCTACTTGGCCTGCTCGATGTCACGGTCGATCTGCCGCGCGGTCTTCTCCAGACCTTCCTGGAGGTCCTTCACGGCGCCCTTCTCGTACTGGTAGCCGAAGTCCTGGAGCGTCTGCTGGTACGTCGCGCCGTTGATCGCGCCGTCGGGGGTGCTGGACCGCGGGTGCTGCGCGATGTCGAGGAACGTCTTGAAACGCGGGTCGAAGTCCAGGTCGGGTGAGTTCAGCGCGGCGAGCGTGGAGGGCACGTTGCGGATGCCGTTGGCGAACTGCACGACCGCGTCCGTGTCCGTGGTCATGTACTTCACCAGCTCCCACGCGGCGTTCTGCTTCTTGCTCTGCGGCGCGATGCCCATGATCGTGCCGGACAGGAAACCCTTGCCGTAGCTGTCGGCCTCGTCGTCGGCGACGGGCATCGGCGCCACGCCGATCTCGAAGTCGGCGCCCGCGTCCTCGGCCATGCCGAGCCGCCACTCGCCGTCCAACTGCATCGCCACCTGGCCGGTGTGGAAGGGGTGCTTGGCGCCCCACTCGTCACCGAAGGTGCTGCGGTACTTCTCCAGCTTCTCGAAGCCGCCGAGGTCCTCGACGAGCTTCTTCTGGTACGTGAACATCTCCGCGAAGGCCGGGTCCTTGGCGATGTTCGACTTGCCGTCCTTGTCGAAGTAGGCGTGCTCCCAGCTCGACATGTAGTGGTCGACGACCGTCTCGTAGCCGTGGTACGTCGGCATGATGCCGACCTGCTCGTAGCTGTCGCCCTTGGGCTTGGTGAGCTTCTTGGCGACGGTGGCCAGCTCGGACATCGTCTTCGGCGGGGCCGTGATGCCCGCCTCCTTGAAGGCGTCCTTGTTGTAATACAGCCCGTACGCGTCGCTGAGCAGCGGCAGCGCGCAGCGGTCGCCCTCGAACTGGGTGTACTGGAGCAGCACCTTCGGGAACGTCTTCGCCAGGTCGATCTTGTCCTTCTTTATGAAGGGATCGAGGTCGGCGAACGCGCCGGACGAGCAGAACTTGCCGACGTTGGAGGTGGTGAAGGACGACACGACGTCCGGGCCCTTCGAACCGCCCGCGCGCAGCGCCTGGTTGAGCTTGTCGTCGTTGATGTTGCCGACGACGTCGACCTTGATGTTCGGGTGGGCGTCCTCGAAGCGGCCGATGTTGTCCTTGATCGCCTCGACCTCGGCGGGCGCGCTCCAGCCGTGCCAGAAGGTGATCGTGGTCTTGGCGTTCGGGTCGTCCGAGGCGGAGTCGCCGGACTGCCCCGTACACGCGGCGGTGAGGACGGACAGTGCGGCGACCGCGACGGCGGAAGCGGTCAGACGGCGGTTTCTGGGCATGACGGAACTCCCGGTGTCGGTCGGGTCCTGAAAAGGGGTGTTGTGGGGCCTGTGAGGTCTTGAGGTGTGGTGAAGAGGGCTCAGCGGGAGGTGTCGAAGACCTCGTCGCGGGTGGTCGCGAGTGCGCTCTCCAGCGCGCCTCGCAACACCGGATCCCGCTGTACCTCGCCGATCACCAGCCGGGGTCTGGAGGCGGCCAGTTCGGCGAGTTCCGCCTGGACCAGCGCGCGCAGGGGCTCTCCGCCGGCGGCGGTCACCCCGCCCGCGAGGACGATGAGTTCGGGGTCGAGCACCGCGGTCACGGACGCGAGACCGGTGGCGAGCCGCTGCGCGAACAGCCGCAGCAGTTCGGCCAGCCGCGCATCGTCCTCGTGTCCGGCGGCGGCCTTCGTAAGGAGGCCGGCGGCGACGTCCGCGTACGGCTGCTCCGGCGTCTCGATGCCGAGACCGCGGGCGAGGCGCGGTACGGACTGGGCGCCCGCCAGCTCCTGGAAGCCTCCGCTGTTGGCCTTGACCACCTGGCGTACGAGGGGAGTGCCCGGCACCGGCAGGAAGCCGACCTCGCCGGCGCCGCCGGTGAAGCCCCGGTGCAGCCGGCCGCCGATGACGAGGGAGGCGCCGAGGCCTTCCTGGTTCCACAGGAGGACGAAGTCGTCGTGGCCGCGTGCCGCGCCCAGCCGCTGTTCGGCGACCGCCGCGAGGTTCACGTCGTTCTCGTACTCGACGGGCATCGGCAGGGCCGCGGCCAGTTCGTCGAGCAGTGTGGGGGAGTGCCAGCCGGGCAGGTGCGAGGCGTATCGCAGCCGCCCGGTGGACGGGTCGAAGGCGCCCGGCGTGCCGATGACGACGCGGTGCAGGTCGCCGCGGGCGAGACCGGCGGCCTTGACCGCGCCCTCCAGCGCGTCGGTCACCTGCGTCACGACGCCGTCGGCCGACCGGCGTCCCGGTGTGGGCAGTTCGAACCGGCCGACGGTGGCGCCGGTGATGTCCGCGACGGCGGCGAGGATGCGCTGCGGGTTCACGTCGAGGCCGGCGGCGTGGGCGGCGCCCGCGTTCACCGCGTACAGCTGGGCGTTGGGGCCCGGACGCCCCTCGGTGGTGCCGGTGGCGACGACCAGGCCTGCGGCCTCCAGGCGGGCCAGAAGCTGGGATGCCGTTGGCTTGGAGAGGCCGGTGAGTTTGCCGATCCGGGTACGGGAGAGGGTGCCGTGCGCCAGCAGCAGGTCGAGTGCCGCTCGGTCGTTCATCGCACGGAGGACGCGGGGTGTGCCCGGGGACGGCGTGGACGGATCGCTCACGACGTGTGCACCTGCCTTTCGGCGACTCTCTCCCGGTGCCGTGCTCCACGACACTGTTAGGAAAGTTTCCTATTTGATGGGAGGAAAGTAGGCCTGGCGTCAGGGAGCAGTCAATACCCGTTCAAGCACAGCGCCCCCGAGGCAACCAAAGCGTTACCTGCGGGGGCGCGTGTACGACGGCATTTTCGAGCGGCTCTACGGTCCTTCGGTCCGGCGGTCCTGCTCGGTGGTCCTACTTGGACAGATTGGGGTTGGCGGCCTGCTGCGGCGGTATCGGCGACGCCGCGAGGGACTGCGGCGACGTGGGGCTCGCCAGGGCCGACGGCGCGGCCACCCCGGCCGCCGGGTCGGCCGTGGCCGCCTCCGTGCCCGTCAGGGGCAGTCCGCCGACGATCTGGATGCCCGCCGCGTCGAACGCCTGCTTGATGCGCCAGCGCAGCTCGCGCTCCACACCCAGCGCCTTGCCCGGCATCGTCTTGGCGCTCACCCGCACCGTCATGGAGTCGAGCAGCACGGAGTCCAGGCCCAGGATCTCCACCGGGCCCCACAGCCGCTCGGCCCAGGGGTCCTCCTTCGCCATCTTCTCCGCGACCGCGGTGATGACCTCGCGGACCCTGTCCAGGTTCTCCGTGGGCCGGACCGTCACATCGACACCGGCCGTGGCCCAGCCCTGGCTGAGGTTGCCGATCCGCTTCACCTCGCCGTTGCGGACGTACCAGATCTCGCCGTCGTCGCCGCGCAGCTTGGTCACCCGCAGCCCGACCTCGATGACCTCGCCGGACGCGACGCCCGCGTCGATGGTGTCGCCCACGCCGTACTGGTCCTCCAGGATCATGAAGACGCCGGAGAGGAAGTCGGTGACGAGATTGCGCGCGCCGAAGCCCAGCGCGACACCGGCGACACCCGCCGATGCCAGCAGCGGGGCCAGATTGATGTTCAGCGCCCCCAGCGCCATCAGCGCGGCTGTGCCGAGGATCACGAACGACGTCACCGACCGGAGCACCGATCCGATGGCCTCGGAGCGCTGCCGGCGCCGTTCGGCGTTGACCAGGAGGCCGCCGAGCGCCGTGCCCTCGACCGCCGTGGCGCTGCGGTTCATCCGCGCTATCAGCTTGGTGATGGTGCGCCGCAGGACATGGCGCAGGACGAGCGCGATGACCACGATCAGCAGGATGCGCAGGCCGATGCTCAGCCAGGTGGACCAGTTCTGCTCCACCCAGCCCGCGGCGTCGTTGGCCCGTTCCGCGGCCTCGTCGAGTGTGGCGGGCTCCGGCGACGGGGCGGCGGCCGTCGGGGCGGACAGGGACACGGCGGTGACCTCCTGGAAACACGGGCGGGGGCCAACCACACTAACGGGGCATCGCGTGTATTCCGCCGCCGTGCCGGAGGGAGAGACACGCCTCACCCGTCGGCGCGACCGGTGAAGTCCCCGGAACGTGCGGGCGCGCGGACACGCCAGGTCAGGGGGCGCGGAGGGTGTGTGGGCGAAAACACTCCGAGCCCGTTACCAAGACGTGGTGGCGTTTCGACCAGGCATGAGGAGAGACTGAGACAGATCGTCCCGGCGCGAGCCACGCGCCGCCGGCGTACAAGGAGGCACCGTGCCACATGTCCTTGTCCTCAACGCGTCGTACGAGCCGCTGGGTGTCGTACCGCTTCGTCGCGCGCTCGTCCTCGTACTGGAGAACAAGGCGATCTGCCTTGAGGAGTCCGGCGCCTTCCTGCACAGCGAGACCCGGGTCCTGGCCGCGCCCAGCGTCGTACGGCTGAAACGGTTCGTACGCGTCCCCTACCGGGGACCCGTTCCGCTGACCCGGCGCGCGCTGTTCGCCAGGGACGGCGGGCGCTGCATGTACTGCGGCAGTGTCGCCACCAGCGTCGACCACGTCATCCCGCGCAGCCGGGGCGGGAAGCACGTGTGGGACAACGTGGTGGCCGCGTGCCGCCGCTGCAACCACGTGAAGGCGGACCGGCACCTGCGGGAACTGGGGTGGAGACTTCGCCATCAGCCCGCGCCGCCGTCCGGGCTCGCCTGGCGGATCATCGGGACCGGACACCGGGATCCGCGCTGGATGCCGTATCTGCAACCCTTCGGCGCCGAGGACGCGGTGGCCCGGATCGACGGCATCTCTGCCTAGGTTCCGGGCCTTCGTCGTGCCGGGGCAGGTACGGGTACCGGCGTCGCTCCGGCACGTCCTCCTTACGGAGGCGGTGCCGTCTCCGTGACCGCGTACGCCTCCACGGACCACAGCGAGTAACCGAAGCGCGTCGCGCGGCTCTCGCCCTGGATCCGGACGAAGCGGGTGTCCTTCTCGTCCATCCGGACCGACTCGCGCCCGCCCCCGCCGTCCGTCACACGCACCGCGTCGCGCCACACCCGCCCGTCGGCCGACACCTGGATCCGGTAGGCGCTCGCGTAGGCGTCCTGCCAGTTCAGGACCACCCGGCCCAGCCGGACCGGCTCCGCCAGCTCCACCTGCCACCACGCGCCGTCCTCGGCGGGGGAGGACCAGCGCGTGGCCGGGTCGCCGTCGATCGCCGCGGGGGCCGGGAAATCGGGCGTCTCGTCGCCCGACGACGAGGCCGCCGCCGTCGGTGTCCTCAGGAGGTCGGCTCCGCCCGTACGCGGCGAGGCCCGCACCGTCAGGGTGCGCTCGACGCCGCCGAACGCCAGCGGGACCCGGTAGGTCCCCGCCGGGGTGTCCTCGGCGACGGTGACCTGGACCGGCACCGTCGTCCGGGCGCCGCGCGGCACCGTCACCCGCTCGGGCAGCCTCACCTTGATGCCGTCCGGGGCCTTCGCCGTCAGCGCGCCGCTGATCGGGGCGGGGCGCAGCGCCTCCAGCTCCGCGTCGACCGTCTCCGCCTTCCCGCCGATCTCGGCGTCCGCCACACCGCGGGCGAGATCGAGCCGGACCCGCGGCTCGTCGGTGAACCACGGCACGACCCGCCGCACCGACGGCGCCGTCGTACCCGGCAGACCGGGCCAGGTGATCCGTACGGCGTCGGCGCGCAGGCCCTTCGCGTCCGTCTGCGTCCAGCCGCTCTGCGACACGGGGCCGAGCCGCCGCCAGCCCTCGCCCGGCACATGCGCCTCCACGGAGGCGCCGTCGCCCGTGCCCGGCTCCGTCATGGTCGTGATCACGCCCACGGGGCGGGCGCGGCCGACGCCGACGGTGTACGCGTCGGGGCTCCGGGTGGCGCGGGCCTCCGGGCCGGCCGAGCGGTCCGCGCCCGTCCAGGCCGCCGACTCCTTGACCGCGCGGTCGAGGAACGGGTCGAGCACCCCCTCGCCGACCGTGACCGTGCTCCTGCCGGCCTCCTCCCGCAGCGGTTCGAGGGCGAGCGTCGCCTGCCAGGCGGCGTCGCCGTCGCCCCGCGACTGCGCCTGGAGCATGTCGACCGCCAGTTCACCGGCCTGCCCGTACCGCGCCAACTGCTCGCTCCACGGCCGCACTTCGCCGTCCAGCCGGCCCTCGGCCGTGCCGGACAGTCGCTCCGGCGTCTCCCGCATCACGGTGAACGCCGCCCGCAGGCGCTTCGCCGCCGCGTCCCTGGCCTTCGGATCCCGCGTGGCCTCCGCGCCCGTACGGCTGCGCCAGAACTCCTTCAACAGAGGGCGCAGGTACGCCGACTCCGTCGGGCTCAGGATCGACGACGACTCGTTGCCCGCGAGCGCGCCGATGGCCTCGCGCGCCTCGGGATCGCCGTCCGCGAGATCGTCCATCGCCGCCTGCCAGGACTCCTGCGGCCGGTAGCCGCGCGGGTTCCAGGCGTAGTCGGCGGCCGTGAACAACGGGATACGGGACGCGGACGGCTGCTCCATCGCGTTGGCGAGCAGCGCGGCCGAGCCCGCGGCCACGGCGGGCTCACGCCCCGTGTAGGGGCCGAGGAAGATGCGTCCGCGCTCGTAGTCGTTGACCGGGTAGTTGTCCATCGTCACCAGCGGATGCCTGAACGCCTCGCGCGCACCCGCCAGTTCACGTCCCGTGATGGTGCGGGGCACCACCCCGACACCCGTCCACGCGACCTGGACCCGGCCGTCGAGGGCGCCGGCGAGCGCCGTGCGGTAGTCGGTGGTGCCGTCCTGGAAGTACTCCGTCGGCATCACGGTCAGCGGCTCGCCGCCCGGGTGCCGCCTCGCGAGGTGCTCGGCCACGGCGTTCGCGACGCGCGCCTGCGCCTTCGCGGCGGCGCCGGGGCCCGACCCGAAGGTGTCGCGGTCCTTGTCGCAGTGCCACTCGCTGTAGCTGACGTCCTGGAACTGGAGCTGGAAGGCGCGCACACCCAGCGCCCACATGGCTTCGATCTTGCGGTTGAGCGCGGTGACGTCGTCCTTGGAGGTCATGCACATGGCCTGCGCCGGAGCCACGGCCCACGCGAGCGTCACATGGTTGCGCCCCGCGCGCTCGGCCAGGTCGCGGAACTCCGCCCGCTGCTCGGCAGGGTACGGCTCGCGCCAGCGCGCCTGGCGGAAGGCGTCGTCACCCGGCGCGTACAGATACCGGTTCTGCTTGGTCCGCCCCATGAAGTCCAGCTGCGCCAGCCGCTCCTGATGGCTCCAGGGATCCCCGTAGAACCCCTCGGTCATTCCGCGTACGGCCGTGCCCGGCCAGTCCCGCACGAGGACACCGGGGACCGTCGCCCGGCCCGGTGCGCCGGCGATCAGCAGCCGCAGGGTCTGTGCGGCGTGGAAGAGGCCGTCGTCGCCGACCCCGTCGAGCGCGATCGTTCCGCGGCCCGCGACGGTGCCCACGGCGATCCGGTAGCCGCCGGAGGGGAGATCGGTCCGCTCGGCCGCCCGCAGGGCCCTGAGCGCGCTCAGGGCGCCGCTGCCGCCCACCAGCACGACCGGGCCGCCGCCGGGCAGCCGCGGCGCCGCCGGACGGCCGGAGACGGGCGGGGCGGCGGTACGCACCGTACGGACCCCGGCTTTGCCCAGCGCCTCCTTCAGGGCGTCGACGGCGTACGGATCCGCGTCGTCGGCCGCCACGACGGTCACCTCGTCACCGAGGGGGACGGCCTTGCCCGCCGCCTTGAGCGACTGGGGGCGGGGCCAGACGGCGGGCAGCTCCGGCTCGCCCTCCTTGTCGGGTGCGCCGGCCGAGGGCGGGCCGGGATCGACGGGGACCGCCGTCGCGCCGGGCGCCGTGCCCAGAAGTCCGCCGATCACGGCGACCGCGACAGCCGTCGCCGTCCGTTGTCTGCGCCCGAGTCGCACGCCCCTGCTCCCCTCGTGGCTCCCCGAATTCCCGTCCGTCCGGCCGAACGGCGTCGAGCCCACCACCCCGTGGTGACGGTGTCAATGAGCGTGGGCGCTGTGTCCGTTATGCCGGTTGTGATAGGTAGAGGGATCAACTCCCGCCCGGGGAACGCGGAGTGACGCGGGGCACGTTGAGCGGAGCATCACGTCTGCGGCCGTGCCGACTGGGTAGGGCTGATGTGTCCCGTTGTCCGAGCCGTCCTTGGAGGCGCCGCCATGGCCGCATCCGCACAGTTGCTTCTCTCCGCTCTCTCCAAACAGGTGGTTCCTGGTGAACCGACCCGCGACGAACCCCTCGCCGTCACGCTCCCCGGACCGCTGACCAGCGACATTCCGGGCCCGCTCACCAGCGAACCGCCCCTCGCCGACGCCGCACCCCTCACCAGCGAGCCCCCGCTCGCCGATGCCGCCCCTCTCACCAGCGAGCCGACCGCGCCCGGTACGGCCGGTGGCACGGAGTTCTCAGGAGTCTGAATGGGCCTGGCCAGGCTCGCGGCGCTGCACGGTGTCGCCACCGTCCACTCACCCGGCCCCGACGTCACCGTCCCGGTCCCCGACGAGACGGTCGTCGCGGTGCTCGCCGCACTGGGCATCGACGCGGCCACGGACGAGGCCGTCCAGTCCGCGCTGACCCGTGCCGAGTCCGCAGCCGCGAGCCGCCTGCTGCCGTCCACCGTGGTCGTGTGGACCACACCGGACCCCGCCGTCTCCGGGGCCGTACTGCCGCCCGCGCTGCCCCGGGCGCTGGCCGATCTGCCGCCCGGCACCGTCCTGCGCGTGGAGACGGAGCAGGGCGACACCGTCGAATGGCCCTCGCCCGACGCACTCGCCACGGCGGCCGGCGCTGCCCCTGAGGGCCGCTCCTGGCCCGGTCTGCCGCTCGGGGTGCACCGGCTCGCCGCCGTCGCCGCCGACGGCCGTACGGCGGGCGCCGTGCTCGTCGTCGCCCCGCGCGAGGTGCCGCAGCCGCCGCCCCGTACACACGGCTTCCTCGTCCAGCTCTACTCCCTGCTGTCCGCCCGCTCCTGGGGCATGGGCGACCTCGGCGACCTCGCCGAACTCGCCACTTGGTCCGGCCGGGAGCTGGGCGCAGGATTCGTCCAGATCAACCCGCTGCACGCCGCCGTCCTCGGCGACCCGACCGACCCCTCGCCGTACCGCCCCTCCTCGCGCCGCTTCCCCGACCCCGTCCATCTGCGGGTCGAGGCCGTCCCCGAGTACGTGTACGTCACCGGCCAGGGCGCCGCGCGGCTCGACGGACTGCTGGAGCAGGCCGCCGGCCTGCGCGCCGCCGTCCTCGACAAGGGCGCGCTGATCGACCGCGACGCGGTGTGGCAGCTCAAGCGCACGGCCCTGGAGATCGTGCGCGAGGTCCCGCTCGGCCCCGGCCGCCGCGCCGCCTACCACCACTTCCTCGCCGAGCAGGGCCAGGCCCTGGAGGACCACGCGACCTGGTGCGCCCTCGCCGAGGTGCACGGCTCCGCGTGGCGCGACTGGCCGCCGGCGCTGCGCGACCCGCGCTCCGCCGAGACGGGCCGGGCACGGCGCGAGCTGATCGACCGCGTCGACTTCCACAGCTGGCTGGCCTGGCTCACCGACGAACAGCTCGCGGCGGCGGGCCGCGCCGCCCACGACGCGGGCATGGCCGTCGGCATCGTCCACGACCTCGCGGTGGGCGTGCATCCCGGCGGCGCCGACGCCTGGGCGCAGCAGAACGCGTTCGCCGATGGCATGTCCGTGGGCGCCCCGCCGGACGCCTTCAACGCCCACGGCCAGGACTGGGGGCTGCCGCCCTGGCGCCCCGACGTCCTCGCCGCCTCCGGCTACGCGCCGTACCGGGCACTGCTCCGCGGCCTGCTGGCCCACGCGGGCGCCCTGCGGATCGACCATGTGATGGGCCTGTTCCGGCTCTGGTGGATCCCGGCGGGCGCGGACCCGACCCACGGCACGTATGTGCGGTACGACGCCGAGGCGATGCTCGCCGTCCTCGTTCTGGAGGCGCACCGCGCGGGCGCCGTCGTCATAGGGGAGGACCTCGGGACGGTCGAGCCCGGCGTTCGGGAGGCACTGCACCGCCGCGGGGTGCTCGGCACGTCCGTGCTCTGGTTCGAGCGCGACTGGCAGGGCACGGGCCGCCCGCTGGCCCCCGAGAGCTGGCGCGAGGACTGCGTCGCCACCGCCACCACCCACGACCTGCCGTCCACCGCCGCGCGCCTCACCGGCGAGCATGTGGAGCTGCGGCACCGGCTGGGGCTGCTCGGCCGCCCGCTGGAGGAGGAGCAGCGCGAGGAGTCCGCCGAGGTCGCCGACTGGCTCGGCGCACTCACCCGGCTCGGTCTGCTGCCGGCCGACGGTGTAGACGAGGAGGAGCGGATCCGCGCGGTCTACCGCTTCCTGCTGCGCACACCGGCCCGCATGGTCGGGGTCTGGCTGCCGGACGCGGTGGGTGACCGCAGGCCGCAGAATCTGCCGGGCACCTGGGACCAGTATCCGAACTGGCGGCTGCCGGTCGCCGACGCGGAGGGCCGGCCGATGACGCTGGAGGAGCTGGCCGTATCGCCCCGACTGCACGGCCTGATGGGTGTGTTGCGGCCCTCTGCGGCGAATTGACCGCTTGTACGGGACCCCCGGGCGCGCGTACGCACCACGCGTTCGCTACGTTGGCCCCGTGGACAAGAAGAACGCCCTGCGCGCCGGCGCTGTCATGGCCGGAACGACGCTGATGATGCTGCTCATGTCGTCTCCCGTGCTCGCCGCCACCCGCGACGACGGTGACGATCCGGGACCGGGCCTGACCGTCGCCGAGACCCTGGGTCTGTACGTCGCGACGCCGCTCCTGGCGTTCGCGGTGATCACCGGACTGGTGATGGTCCTCGACAAGTCCAAGAAGGAACACCGGGTCTGACGCCCTCCTTCTTCTGACGCTTCCAGAGGCGCCGCGTGGCAGAGGTGTGCCACACGGCGCCTCTCCGTCTGCCGTGACTGTTCAGCTCCGCTGAATGAATCCCCCTTGATCTTTCGATCGGCGGGGTCGTCGGCGTGGCAGGGTGGCAGACATGACCGAGTGGGACATCAAGAAGCTCCGCATCCTCAGGACGCTGCGCGAGCGCGGCACCGTCACCGCGACCGCCGAAGCCCTGCTGATGACCCCGTCGGCGGTCTCCCAGCAGCTCTCCAACCTGGCCAGGCAGCTCGGCGTACCACTGCTCCAGGCGCAGGGACGGCGCGTACGGCTGACGGACGCCGCGCATCTGGTGCTGCGGCACGCGGAGGTGGTCTTCGCCGAACTGGAGCGCGCGGACGCCGAGTTGACCGGCTATCTGCGCGGTGAGGCGGGTGAGGTACGGGTCGGCGCGTTCTCCACGGCCGTTCCCGCGCTCGTCGTCCCGGCCGTGGAGCATCTGCGCGCGGTGGCTCCGGGGCTCACGGTGCGGGTCAGGGAGGCGGAGGCGGCGCAGGCGTACGAGCTGCTGTCGGCCGGCGCGGTCGATCTGGCCCTGTCGCTGGCCGCCCATGCGCCGACCGCCCGCGATCCCCGGTTCAGCCAGTTCCCCTTGCTCGTCGACCCGCTCGATGTCGCCCTGCCCGCCGGGCACCGGTTCGCGGACGCGCCGGGGCTGCGGCTGGCCGACCTCGCCCGTGAGCCGTGGATCTTCGGGGGCAGCGGCCCCTGGTCCGAGATCACCCTCGCCGCCTGCGAGGCGGCCGGGTTCGTGCCCGAGCAGGCGCACAGCGCGGCCGGATGGACCGCGATCCTCGCCATGGTCGACGCGGGCATGGGCGTCGCCCTCGTACCGAGGATGACGGCGGAGGAACAGCGCCGCGACGGAGTGGTGACGCGGGTCCTGAGCGCGGACCAGCCGCGTCGCCACGTCGTGGCGGCACTGCGGCGCGGGGCGGAGGGCGGCCCGGCGGTGGCGCGGGTGCTCACGGCACTGCGTGAGGCGGCGGAGGCGCGTACAACCGTTCAGCCGAGCTGAACGGACCTGTCGAAAAGATTCAATGGACCGGGAGGGCGTCCGGGGGCGACAGTCGAGAGATGACTCCAGAGGCGAAGAACGACGCGAGCACCCCGCACGACTACCACGACCCGCACGAGGACCCGCACGCCAACGACGCCGCGCCGTACGCCGGAGGCGACCCGTACGCCGACTACCGCGCCGGCGACTTCCCCTTCACCGACCTCGTCGACCTCGCCGACCGGCGTCTCGGCGCCGGAGTCATCGCCGCCAACGACGAGTTCTTCGCGCAGCGCGAGAACCTGCTCGTACGCGAACGCGCCGTCTTCGACCCCGAGCGCTTCGGCCACAAGGGCAAGATCATGGACGGCTGGGAGACCCGCCGCCGCCGGGGCGCGGACGCCGACCACCCCTTCCCCGCCGCCGACGACCACGACTGGGCGATCGTCCGCCTCGGCGCGCCCGGTGTCGTGCGCGGGATCGTCGTCGACACGGCCCACTTCCGGGGGAACTATCCGCAGCGGATCTCCGTCCAGGCGACCTCGATCGACGGCGCGCCGAGCCCCGAGCGACTGCTCGCGGACGACGTGCGGTGGGACGAACTGGTGCCGCCCACCCCTGTACGCGGCCACGCGGCCAACGGCTTCACCGTCACCTCCGGCCGCCGCCGCACCCATCTCCGCCTCCGCCTGCACCCCGACGGCGGCGTGGCGCGCCTGCGGGTGCACGGCGAGGTCGTCCCGGACCCCGGCTGGCTCGAACTCCTGGGCACGATCGACCTGTTGTCGGTCCTCAACGGCGGTGTGTACGAGGACGCGTCCGACCGCTTCTACTCCTCGCCCACACAGATCATCCTGCCCGGCACCTCCCGCAAGATGGACGACGGCTGGGAGAACCGCCGCAGGCGTGTGCGTGACACCAACGACTGGGTACGGTTCCGGCTCGCCGCGCAGGGCCTGGTACGCGCGGTGGAGATCGACACGGCGTATCTGAAGGGCAACGCGGCGGGCTGGTTCGCGCTGCACGGCCGCGACGGCGCGAGCGGTGAGTGGACCGAGCTGATCCCCCGCACCCGCCTCCAGCCGGACACCCCGCACCGCTTCATCCTCCCCACCCCGGCGGTGGTGACGCATGTCCGCCTGGACGCGTTCCCGGACGGCGGCGTGGCGCGGATGCGGCTGCACGGCTCGCTGACGGAGGCGGGGGCGGCGCAGCTGCGCTCGCGCTACGCGAGCGGGACGGCGTAACGCGACGGAGTCGGGGGGAGCCCCCGAAGGGCCTCCCCCCGACTCCGCCACTTCAGACCGCCGTCACCCCGCCGCGCGGTCCGCCGCCTGGGCGCGCAGCGCGCGGTCCACGCCCGCTCGGGACTCCGACATCAGTCGGCGCAGCGCCGCGTTCGGGGAGGCCGAGGCCAGCCAGGCGTCCGTCGCGTCCAGGGTCGCCTGGGCGACCTGGAGCGCGGGGTACAGGCCGAGTGCGATCTGCTGGGCCATCTCGTGGCTGCGCGAGTCCCACACGCCCTTCACCGCGGCGAAGTACTTGTCCGTGTACGGCGCCAGCAGTTCGAGCTGGTCCGTCTGGACGAAGCCGCCGATGACCGCTTCCTGGAGCGCGTTCGGAAGCTTGTCGGACTCCACGACCGACGCCCAGGCCTCGGCCTTCGCCTCCTCGGTCGGCCGCGCCGCGCGGGCCGACGCGGCGTGCCGCTCGCCCGCCGCCGTACGGTCGCGCTCGTACTCCGCGGCGATCTCCTCCTCGTCGTGCGCCCCGACCGCCGTCAGCCGCCCGACGAACGCCCAGCGCAGCTCGGTGTCCACGGCCAGCCCCTCGACCGACTCCGAACCGTCCAACAGCCCCTGGAGCAGGTCCAGTTGCTGCGGCGTACGGGCCGTCGCCGCGAAGGCGCGGGCCCAGGCCAGCTGGTGGTCGCTGCCCGGCTCCGCCGTCTGTAGATGCGCCAGCGTCGCCTCCGTCCACTGCGTGAGCCCCGCCTCGCGCCACTCCGGCGCCGCGTACAGATCCAGCGCGAGCTTCACCTGGCGGTGCAGCGACTGCACGACACCGATGTCCGTCTCCTTGGCGATGCCCGACAGGACCAGCGCCAGGTAGTCGCGCGTGGCGAGTTCGCCGTCACGCGTCATGTCCCACGCCGACGCCCAGCTCAGCGCGCGCGGCAGCGACTCCGTGAAGTCCCCGAGGTGCGCGGTGACGACCCGCAGCGACTCCTCGTCCAGGCGGACCTTCGCGTACGACAGGTCGTCGTCGTTGAGCAGGATGACCGCGGGCCGCGGGGTGTTCTCGGGGAACTCCACACGCGTCAGCTCGCCGTCGACGTCCAGCTCGATCCGGCTCGTGCGGACCAGCTTGCCGTCCCCGTCCAGGTCGTAGCAGCCGATCGCGATGCGGTGCGGGCGCAGCACCGGCGTGCCCTTCGCACCCGCGGGCAGCGCCGGCGCCTCCTGCCGTACGGCGAGGGAGACCACGTGCCCCGCCTCGTCCAGCTCGATCTCCGGCCGCAGGATGTTGATACCGGCCGTCTCCAGCCACGCCTTCGACCAGGTCTTCAGATCACGCCCGGAGGTCTCCTCCAGCGCGCCCAGCAGATCCGACAGGCGCGTGTTACCGAAGGCGTGCGCCTTGAAGTACGCCTGTACGCCGCGGAAGAACTCGTCCTGACCCACATACGCGACGAGCTGCTTGAGGACGGAGGCGCCCTTCGCGTACGTGATCCCGTCGAAGTTGACGAGCACGTCGTCCAGGTCGGTGATGTCCGCCATGATCGGGTGCGTCGACGGCAGTTGGTCCTGCCGGTACGCCCAGGTCTTCATCGAGTTGGCGAACGTCGTCCACGAGTGCGGCCACCGGGACTCCGGCGCGTGCGCCAGGCAAGCGATCGAGGTGTACGTGGCGAACGACTCGTTCAGCCACAGGTCGTTCCACCACTCCATGGTGACCAGGTCGCCGAACCACATGTGCGCCAGCTCGTGCAGGATCGTCTCCGCACGCGTCTCGTACGCCGCGTCCGTCACCTTCGAGCGGAAGACGTACTGGTCGCGGATGGTGACGGCGCCCGCGTTCTCCATCGCGCCCGCGTTGAACTCCGGCACGAACAGCTGGTCGTACTTGGCGAACGGGTACGCGTAGTCGAACTTCTCCTCGAACCAGTCGAAGCCGAGCCGCGTGACCTCGAAGATCGCGTCCGCGTCCAGATACTCGGCGAGCGAGGGCCGGCAGTAGACGCCGAGCGGCACCGACCGGCCGTCCTTCTCGTACGTGCTGTGCACCGAGTGGTACGGGCCGACGATCAGCGCCGTGATGTACGTCGAGATCCGCGGCGTCGGCTCGAAGCGCCACACCTGTCCGTCGGGCTCCGGCGTGGCGGAGTTCGAGACGACGGTCCAGCCCTCGGGGGCCGTCACGGTGAACCGGAACGTCGCCTTGAGGTCCGGCTGCTCGAACGAGGCGAACACGCGCCGCGCGTCCGGCACCTCGAACTGCGTGTAGAGATAGGCCTGTTGGTCGACCGGGTCGACGAACCGGTGCAGACCTTCACCGGTGTTGGTGTACTCGCAGTCCGCCGTCACCGTCAGCTCGTTCGCACCCTGCCGCAGATGGTGCAGCGCGACGCGCGAGTCGCGGAAGATCGAGGCCACTTCCAGCGGTTTGCCGTTCAGCACCACCTGGTGCACGGCGGGCGCCACCAGGTCGATGAAGGTCTCCGCCCCGGCTTCCGCGCTCTCGAAGCGCACCGTCGTGATGGACCGGTAGGTCCCGCCCTCCTGCGCGCCGCTGAGATCGAGGTCGATCTCGTACGAGTCAACGGTGAGGAGGCGCGCCCGCTGCTGCGCCTCTTCACGGGTCAGATTTGTGCCAGGCACCCGGTCAGCTCCTCGGATCGGTACGTTTTGGCCCATCCTTCCATGGGGAGCCGGTGCACCGCCCGGAAGTAATCACGCTGCCCGGAGCCGTACCGCGACGTCCGAAATCCGCCGGTCAGGGGCGCGCGACGGCGCGATGCTCGGGTGCATGACACAGCACATCGCACGGGCCGTCGAGCCCGCCGTCCTGAAGGAACTCCGCGACACCGACGACGCGGGCATCGCCCGCATCCCGCGCACCGACACCGAGGGCGGTGCCCCGCTGCGCTGCTGCCTGCGGCCCAGCCGCGTCGGCGAGCGGATCACGCTCGTCGCGTACGCGCCGCTGCGCCGCTGGGCCGCCGAGACATGGGCCAAGCCCGGCGCGTACGACGAGCAGGGCCCCGTCTTCATCCACGCCGAGGAGTGCGAGGGCCCGGCCGCGGACCCGGCCGGCTACCCCTTCGCCAGGCCGGGGGCGCTGCGCACCGTACGCCGTTACGACGCCGAGGGGCACATCGTCGGCGGCCGGCTGCTGGAGATCCCCGAGTCGCCGGACGGGGGCTTCGACGACGGCTTCGACCAGGCGTTCGCGGAGGCCTTCGCGGACCCCGAGGTGGCGCTGGTCCACGTACGGGCCGTGGAGTACGGCTGCTTCCACTTCGAGGTCCGCCGCCAGGGCGTGCGGTGAAAACAGCGTCGTCCGCCTGGATGGCCCGGCCGTACTCGGGCGACCCCCTGCGTACGGTGTACGGTGCGCCACCGGCCGGACGCTCCCTCGCCTCCGGGGGAGGAGAGGGAGGGGTCAGACCGCCGCTTCCTCGGCGTCGAGCGTGTCGAATTCGGCGCCGAACCGGTCGCGGAGCGCCTCCTTCTCTCCGTCCGGCAGCCAGCAGGCATCGACGCCGGCGAGCGCCATCGCTCGCAACTTCTCCCGGTCCAGGCCGAGTTCCTCCGATGCGATGCGGTGCTCGTCGGCGAGTGTCGTCGGGAACAGTCCAGGGTCGTCGTCGGCGAGGATGACATTGAGACCGGCGTCGATCATCGCGGCGATCGATGCCCGGCGCCATGGCCGCCAGGAGCGGCGGGAGGTGGTGAAGGCGACCACGAAGGGGACACGTTCGTCCCGGCAGCGCGCCACCACCTCGTCGTCCTCAAGTACGTAGTACCCGTGGTCGATACGATCGCAGCCGAGCAGATCGATACAGGTGATGGTGTTGTGGGCCACCGGGGCGTGCTCGGAGGAGTGCGCGGTGCGACGCAGCCCGGCCTCGCCCGCCAGCCGGTAGGCGTCGGCGAACCGCTCCGGGGGTCCCGCCGTCTCCAGATTGTCGAGGCCGATTCCGGCGACGTACTCGTGGGGGTTGTCGACCACCTCGCGCACCCGCGCGAGCGCCTGCTCGGCAGAGGTACTGCGGTCGACGGCGGCGATGAGGCGTCCGCTCATGCCGAAGTCGCGCTCCGCCAGGCGGATTCCCTCGGCGTAGGCGTCGACAGCGCCCCGGTAACCGAGTGACTCCAGATGCGTCGGCACACTGTCGAAGGACACTTCCAGGTGGCGTACGGAGCTGGTCCGGTGGGCCGCCTCGAACGCCTCGTAGGTGATACGGGTGAGGTCGTCAGCATCGCGGAGCGCCTCGACGATCCATCGGGACACCTGGAAGAGGGAGTAGGACACCTCCGGCTCGTCGGCGGCGCGCCCCCGGGGGACGGGGATGCGGGTGTGTTCGTACAGCTTCGGGTCCGGCGGCAGCGAGTTGACGTCGCGGTAGATCGTCTCGGGGCTCGCCGGGAGGTCGAGTCCGCTCCGGCGGGCGAGTTCGGCGAAGGTGGTGGCTCGCACCGTACCGATGAGATGGCAGTGGAGGTCGGTCTTCGGCATCCGCTGCAGATAGCGGTCGGGGCCGGTGTCGCTTGTCATGGTGTCCAGAACGCGTGTGGGAGTACGGGGGGATGGGGACCGGAGAGGAAGGCCGGCGCGGTCGACGGGCGGTGCGTGGCCGCCCGTCGACGGCGGTCACTTCGAGCTGACCTCTCGGGCGAATCGGTCCACCCAGTCGTCGCGGTTGGCGACGATCGGCCCGGGGTCGAGTGTGCTGAAGCCGGCGGCGACCGGGTCGCTGGCGGCCTTGCCGGCCACCTTGCCGAGCACGGCGGGGACTTCGGCGTCCGGGTTGACGGGCATGTCGCCGATGACGTCGGCGGCCCGGGTCTGTGCCTCGGCCGACAGGTAGTAGTCGATGAAGGCATGGGCGGCCTTCAGATTCTGGGCGCCCTTGGGGATCATCATGCGGTTGGTCGCCATGTACTTGCCCTTGCTGGGAGCCACCCAGCTGACCGGCTCGCCCGACTTGATCAGACTGGTCGCGAACGCGCTGATCGCGGGGGCGGCGACGATCTCGCCCTGGGACAGGAGGTTCGTGACCTCCGTCGAGGACGTATAGAACTGGAGCGTGCCGGGCGCCCAGGAGCCGAGCGTGCCGTACGCCTTGTCGATGTCGAACGGACCGCTGCCGTAGGCGTCGGCGATGCCCGAGACGGTCAGCTGTCCGGCGGTCACGGATATATCGGGCAGGGCGGTCTTCTTGGAGTACTTCTTGTCTCCGAACACCGACCAGTCCGCCGCGGTCTTGGCGTCGAGTTTGTCCGTGCGGTAAAGCGTGCCGTTGAGCTGGTACGTGTACGCCGGGCCCTCGTACTTGTCGTCGATGGCGAAGTCCCGGAGCTTGCCCAGGTTGGGCACGTCCTCGGCCTTGACGGGCTGGAACACGTCTTTCGACTGGCCGAGCGCGGCGTAGTAGTCCGAGATGAGCATGACGTCGACGCCCGGGTCGCCGTTCGCGAGCTCCAGCCGGGTCAGCCGGTCGGCGTTGCTGCCGGTGTCGAGCTCGACCTTGTAGCCGGTCTTCTTCTCGAACGGCTCGATGACCGCCTTCTGGAGCTCTTCCGAGCCGAACGGGAAGGTGCTGACGACGAGGGTGTTCTTGTCGGCGGCGCTGTCGGCACCGGCCGAACAGCCGGCGAGCGTCGCGGTGATCAAGGTGGAGACGGCTACGGCGATGGCGCGGTGCCGCCGCTGGATGGTGCGCAAGGGTGGCTCCTTCCGGGAGCGGGTGACTCGTGAGGTTGACCTGACGGGGGGACAGGGGAGCGAGGGCCGGAGGCCAGAGGGATACGAGAGCGGGAGAGGGGAGTGGGGTGTCCGGTCAGCCGGCCAGTTCGACGACGCGGGCGGGACGCGCGGCGACGGTGACGGTGTCCCCGGGGCGCGGGTCGGAACCGGATTCGTCGGCGCGCAGCGCGGCGACCAGCTGAACGGGGTTGTCTCCCGCGCCGCGTGCCGTGAGGGCGATGTGCCGGTCGACACCGCGGAACGCGACCGCGGTGACGGTGGCGGGCAGCGCCAGCCGGGCCCCCTCCGGCGCGGGACCGGTGAAGATCTCCAGGTGCTCCGGGCGCACGGTGAGGAGCCGGCCGTCCCGCTCCACGAAGTTCTCGTAGCCGAGGAATTCGGCGACGAACCGGTTGGCGGGCCGTGAGAAGACCTCGGCGGGCGAACCACTCTGCATGACACGCCCGGCGCGCATGAGCACCATCGCGTCCGACATCTCCAGGGCCTCGTCCTGGTCATGCGTGACGAGCACCACGGTCAGTCCGGTCTCGGCCTGGATACGGCGGATCTCGGCGCGCATCTGCACCCGCAGCCGGGCGTCGAGGTTGGAGAGCGGCTCGTCGAGCAGGAGCAGCGAGGGGCGGATGGCGATGGCGCGGGCGAGTGCCACCCGCTGCTGCTGCCCACCCGACAGCTTCTTCGGGCGCTGCCCGGCGAGATGGCCGAGGCCGACGAGGTCGAGGGTGTCGGCCACGCGCTTGCGGCGCTCGTCGGCGGGGACGTGGCGCAGCTTCAGCCCGTACCCGACGTTGTCCGCCACGGTCATATGGGGGAAGAGGGCGTACGACTGGAAGACCATGCCGAGATTGCGCTTCTCGGGAGGCAGCCGGGTGGCGTCCTTCCCGGCGATACGGATCGTCCCCGAGGTCGGGGTCGTGTAGCCGGCGAGCATGCGCAAGGTGGTCGTCTTGCCGCATCCGCTCGGTCCGAGCAGAGTCGTGATCTTCCCCTGCTCCACGGCGAGGTTCAGGTCGTCGACCGCGGTGAAATCACCGAAGGTCTGGCGTATGTCTATGAATTCGGCTGCGGCGGTCATCAGTTGATCCCCCCGAAGATCTTGGTGAATCCGACTGTCCGCTCGGCGATGACGGCGATGACGACGGTTCCGGCCAGGATGAGTGTGGACATGGCGGCGATGACAGGGTCGTACGACTGCTGGATGTAGTCGAGCATGGTCACGGGCAGGGTGCCGAAGTCCCGGCTCTGCAGCAGCAGAGAGAGCGGCACGTTGTTGAACGAGGTGATGAAGCCGAGCAGCCCGGCCGACATGACGCCGGGACGCAGCAGCGGAAGCGTGACGGTGCGGAACGCGTGCCACGGGGATGAGCCAAGACCGCGCGCGGCCTCTTCGAGGGACTGGTCGGCGAGCGCCAGTGACGCACCGGTGACGCGGACGGCGTAGGGCATCAGCAGCACGGCGTGCCCGACGAGGAGGGCGGCGAACGACGTCTGCTTGAGCCCGATCATCAGCTGTTGGTAGAGGGCGAGCCCGATCACCAACTCGGGGATGACGAGAGGGGAGAGGAACAGACCCTCCAGGAGCGAGCGGCCGGGCAGAGCGCCGCGGTGCAACGCGAGGGCCACGGGCACGCCGACGGCGAGCGCCAGCGCGGTGGCGACGACGGCGAGCAGCAGGCTGGAGGTGAGTGCCTCGGTGAAGCGCTCGTTGCCGGCCGCCTCGCCGAACCACCGCAGGGAGAAGCCCTCGGGAGGGAACTTCAGAGTGCTGCCCGAGGTGAACGCGCCGGCGACGACGAAGAGGATCGGGACGAGCATCACCACGTAACCGAGAACGGCCAGGGCGGCGGCGACAGGGCGTGCCTTCACTGAACCCGTCCTTTCGCCCGCGCGACGACCGAGCTGAGCCCGGACACCAGGAACACGAGCACGGTCATGATGAGCGCCGTGGCGGAGGCCGAGGCCCAGTTGACGGTGACGCTCGAATAGGCGAACAGCTGGGTGGAGAGCATGCGCTGGGAGGATCCGCCGAGGAGGTAGGGCGTGGTGTACGCCGTGATGCTGCCGGCGAAGACGAGGGTCGCGGCCACGACGATGCCCGGCAGCGACAGCGGGACGACAACGCTCCACAGGGTGCGCAGACGGCTCGCGCCGAGGCCCCGTGCCGCGTCGTCGAGTCCCGCGTCGACCTGGGCCACCGCCGAGTAGCACGCCACGACGGCGAGCGGCAGGAAGAGCTGGACGAGTCCGAGCACGACCGCCACCGGGGTGTAGAGAAGCTGGGGCGCTTCCTCCGCGAGCCCCAGACCCGTGACGAGCCTGCCGACAACGCCGTTGGATCCGAGGATCACCAGCCAGCCGAAGCTGCGTACGACATTGCTGAGGAGCAGCGGAAAGACGGCCAGGGCCAGCCAGACACCGGCCCAGCGGGAGGTGGAGCGGGCCAGCAGGACGGCGATGGGGAAGGCGAGCACGATGCAGAGCACCGTGACGACGAGCCCCAGGCCGAGGGTGCGGCCGACGATGCCGAGGTCGTAAGGGTCGGTGAGCATCTCGCCGACTCGTCCGAACACATCGGACGGGGCCACACCCGGAGGTGAGAAGAGCATCACCGCGGAGGGCAGGGCGAAGCCGAACAGGATGAGCAGCAGCCCGGGGAGCAGCAGGAGAGCGCCGGCTCGGGAGCGTTGGTTCATGGAGAGGGTTCGATTCCTTGGATTCTGCGATGAAGATCATCGCTGCAACCGGTTGTGCAACCGGTTGCGGGGAGCTTAGATGATGTCCATCGGACCTCCACAGGCCCAAGTGTGAACATCGTGTAAAACCTGCCCCACGTCAGGCGAATCTCTGAGTGGGGGAAAGGAAAAGGTGACGTGAACCCCACCGACGCCGGGAGTCCCGTGCCCACGCTCGACGACGTCGCCCGGCGTGCAGGGGTGTCGAAGTCGACGGCGTCACGAGCGTTGAGCCGTCCTGATCTCGTCGCCCCGGCCACCATCGCCCGCGTTCACGACGCCGCCGTGGGGCTTGGGTTCGAGCCCAGCCGCGTGGCGCGGGCTCTGGCCCACGGTCGTACCGGTCTTATCGCGCTCGTCGTGCCCACCCTGGAGAACAGCTTCTTCACGCCGATCATCAACGGCGCCCAGGCGCGGGCCGCCGAGGCCGGGGCGCAGCTGACGGTGGCGGTGCACGGTGCCGACGACCATGCGGCACTGGCCCGGCTCGCCCGGCAGGTCGACGGCTTCCTCATCACGGCGCCGCGCGGCGACGACGACACCCTGCGGGCGGCCTGCCGACTCGTTCCCACGGTCCTCATCGACCGCGAGGTGCCGGGACTTCCCTCCGTCTCCGCCGATGTCGCACACGCCTTCGGTGAGGTGATCGGCCACCTGGCCGCGGCGGGGCATCGGCGCATCGCCTACCTCGGCGGTCCGCACGGCTCATGGCAGAGCCTCCGGCGGAGCGAGGCCGTCCACCGCGCCGCGCTCGGGCAGAGCGAACTCACCGTGCTGGGGCCCGTACCGGCCACCTTCACCGCCGGAGTGGAGAGCGCCGGAGCGGTCGTGGACAGCGGAGCGACCGCCGTCGTTCCGTACGCCACTTCGGTGGCGCTCGGGCTGATGTCGGCGCTGGAACGCCGGGGCGTCTCCGTCCCCGGCGATGTGCTCATCAGCGCCGAACGCGCCATACTCGACGCGCTCGGCATGCGCCAGGCACCCGCCATCGATGTCGACGGCGAACAGCTCGGCCGTGTTGCCGCCGGACAACTCGTCGAACGGATCGAGCGGCGCGGCGGTGGCGAGGGGGCCGCGACCCGGCTCCCGGTCGCGGTCCGGCTGCCCACCGGCTGAGCTGCTGCCGTGCGCCGTGCGATCGCACGGCGGGGACCGTCACGGCCGTGCGATCGCACGCACCAACGCGTCATCGGCCGCCGGGCGGCGGGTGGGAGCGCCGCCCCGCGCGGACACGCTGCTCGCGGGCATGCCGGCCCCTGTCCGGCGCTCGTGGCGGGGAGGGCGGGAAAGTCGCCCCCCTTCCGGTAAGGAGCCCGCGTCAGCCGCGCGGCTCCGCGGCGACCAGCTCCGCGATCTGGACCGCGTTCAGCGCGGCGCCCTTGCGCAGGTTGTCGTTCGAGACGAACAGCGCCAGGCCGTTCTCCACCGTCTCGTCGACGCGGATACGTCCTACGTAGGAGGCGTCCTGGCCCGCAGCCTGGAGCGGCGTCGGGATCTCGGACAGCTCGACCCCGGGCGCGTCCTTCAGCACCTCGTACGCCCGCGCCACGGTGATCGGGCGCTCGAAGCGGACATTGACCTGGAGGGAGTGCCCGGAGAAGACCGGCACTCGCACACAGGTCCCGGAGACCTTCAGCTCCGGGATCTCCAGGATCTTGCGGGACTCGTTGCGGAGCTTCTGCTCCTCGTCCGTCTCGAAGGAGCCGTCGTCCACGATCGAGCCCGCGAGCGGCAGCACGTTGAAGGCGATCGGGCGCTTGTAGACGGTGGGCTCGGGGAATTCCACGGCGTCGCCGTCGAAGGTCAGCCGGTCGGCGTTCTCCACGACCTTGCGGGCCTGGTCGTGCAGTTCGGCGACGCCCGCGAGCCCGGAGCCCGAGACGGCCTGGTAGGTGGTGGCGACGAGCGCGGTGAGGCCCGCCTCGTCGTGCAGGGGGCGCAGCACGGGCATCGCGGCCATCGTGGTGCAGTTCGGGTTGGCGATGATGCCCTTGGGGCGGTCGGCGATCGCGTGCGGGTTGACCTCGGAGACCACCAGCGGCACCTCGGGGTGGCCGCGCCAGGCGGACGAGTTGTCGATCACGACGGGGCCCTGGGACGCCACCTTCTCGGCGAGCGCCCTGGACGTGGCGCCGCCCGCGGAGAAGAGCACGATGTCCAGGCCCGTGTAGTCGGCGGTGGACGCGTCCTCTACGGTGACCGGCTCGCCCCGCCACTCGATGGTGGAGCCCGCGGAGCGGGCGGAGGCGAACAGCCGCAGCTCGTCGGCCGGGAACTCCCGCTCGGCCAGGATGGTGCGCATGACTGTGCCGACCTGACCGGTGGCTCCGACGATTCCGACCTTCACAGGGACTCCTCCGTACGTACACGCGGCCCGGGTGCCGCGTCCATGATGCGTCTCCCCGAGGCCGCCTTGTCCAATCCATTCCGCTGGTCGGGACGGTGCGGCGTCGGTCACACACGTACGGGGGCACGGCGGGGACCACAGGCGCATACGTAAGGGGCGGGCGCCCGTCCGGACGCCCGCCCCTCGTACCGCGTATCCCTGCGTACTACGTACGGGCCGTTACGGCACGACCTTCTCGATCACGACACTGCCGGCGCCCGCGGCCGTACCGCGCGCGTTCAGCAGCTGGACCTCACCGAAGAACTGCCGGCCCTCCGGAGCCGCGCCGGCCACCGTCACCTCGGCGGAGACCTCCGCCGACGCGCCGTTGGCCAGCTTCACCGGAGCGTCGCCGACCGTGACCTCGCCGAGCGACGCCGAGTAGAAAACGTCCCGGTAGTCGTACTCGGTGGTCCCGGCCGGGACCGAGTAGCCGTGCACCACGAAGGTGTATTCACCGGCCGCCGGCTCGACCAGGCTCACGGCCTCCTCGGAGTCACCGTCGGCGGCCTGTCCGACCAGCACGCCGTCCCGGTAGACCGCGAGGTCCAGGTCCGCCTTGGTGTCCGAGACACCGCCGATGGCCACGTCGAGCCGCTCGACACCCTCACCGAGGGTGACGGTCGTCTCCGTCCTCTCGTTGTGGGCGATCGAGGGACGGTCGACCTTCGCCGAGCCGAGCGAGCCGCCCGTGAGCTTGCCGTCCACGGCGGCGAAGCCGTTGGTGACGGT
Source organism: Streptomyces sp. NPDC050433 (assembly GCF_044458565.1). Lineage (NCBI taxonomy): Bacteria > Bacillati > Actinomycetota > Actinomycetes > Kitasatosporales > Streptomycetaceae > Streptomyces > Streptomyces sp. NPDC050433. The sequence continues at coordinate 227,426 of NZ_JBITIB010000011.1, forward strand.
CCACTCGACCGCGGTCGGCGTACCGATCCTGGCCTCGGGGAGCGTGGTGACCGCCGGCTCGAAGGAGGCACCCAGCACGCTGACGTCCAGCTTGTACGGGTTGTTCAGCAGCGGCGACGTACGACGCGACTCGACCTCGATCTCCCAGACGCCCGGCGTCGGATCCGTGTACGAACGCAGGTCCGGACGGCAGGTGTTGGCCGGGTTGTTGTAGTTCGGGTAGCAGAAGATCGTCGAGCTGCTCTCCATCTGCACACCCTGCGGGTGGAGGCTGATGAAGCGGGTCTGGCTGCCCTCCGCGAGTCCGCCGAGCGCGACCTCAAGGGTCTTGGCGCCCTCGGGGACGGTGACGAAGTACGACTCCGTGCCGTTGCGCTCGACCGAGCCCAGCGACGAGTACGTGTACGAGGGCTTCGCCAGCTTCTTGGAGACGACCACCGTGGTGAGGATCTGCTTGTCCACGCCGGTGGTGGAGCGGTCGTCCAGTTCGAGGATGGCGCTGTGCGCGCCGGCCTGGTCGGGCCGGGCCTGCACGGTGACGGTGACCGGCTGCTTCAGCGGCAGCTTGACCGTCTTGCTGCTCAGCAGCTTGAAGGTGCCGTCGTTGTACTTCCAGTTGAGCTGGTGCTCCACCAGGCGCTTGGGACCGGTGGTGCGGGTGATGGTGACGTCGTACGTCCGGCTCTTGCCGGCCTGGAGGCCGCCCTCGCGGTCGTACAGACCCGTGCCGAAGCCCGGCGTCTTCAGCGCGAAGTCGATCGAGGTGTCGACCGGGGCCTTGACGCTGTACTCGTTGGCCTTCGCGCCGTCCTTGACCGCGTCCCACGCGCCGACGACGTCGACGAGGCCCGCGCCCTGCTCGTGCGCCTTCTTGCCGGCGATCTTGGTGGCGGTGGAGGTGAGCGCCGTCCGCAGCTTCGCGGGAGTCAGCTCGATCCCCTGCTGCCTGGCCGCCGAGAGCAGCAGCGCGCTCGCGCCGGTCGCCTGCGGCGAGGCCATCGAGGTGCCCTGGAGCATCGAGTAGCCGGGCGGCAGCTGGTACCCGGCCTCGGCGACGGGGCCGCCGGGGTACCAGGTCTGCGTGCTGTTGATGGCGGCGCCGGGGGCGGTGATGATCGGCGCGAAGCCGCCGTCCTCACGGGGACCGCGGGCGGAGAACGGCATCATGTCGTAGTCGGTCGTGACGACCGATCCGTAGTTCGCCGCCCAGGTCTCCTTCGAGATGGAGGCGCCGACCGAGATGACCTTGTCCGCTACGGCGGGATCGCTGATGGTGTTGGTGCCGGGGCCGTCGTTGCCCGCGGAGATCACGATCTGGACGCCATAGGTGTCGATGAGCCGGTTGTACAGCTCGGCCCGCGCGTTGTTGCCGTCGTTCAGACCGGGCAGTCCGCCGATGGACATGTTGACGATGTCCACGCCGCGCTCGATGACGAGGTCGGCCATGCCCTCGGTGAGGGCGATGTTGGTGCAGCCGCCGCTCCAGGTGCAGGCGCGCGAAGAGACCAGCTGGGCGCCGGGCGCCGCGCCGTTCATCTGGCCGCCGAACAGGCTGTTGGCGGCGGTGATGCCGGCGACGTGCGTGCCGTGCGAGCCCTCGATGACACCGATGTTGACGTAGTCGGACTTGACGCCCGAGTTGTTGACGACGTCCTCGCGGACCTCGACGACGAACGGGATGCGCTCGACGATCTCGGTCTTCGGGTTGTCCTCACCGAAGTAGCCGATCTGGAAGCCGTTCCGGTACGGCTTCATGACTGTGTCGTTGCCGAACTTGGCGTCGTTGTTGAGGTCGACGCGCACGGTCCGGGTGCCCGGGTCGTACAGCATCGCCCAGACGTCGGTGGTGTCACCGTCCCGGTTCAGGTCCCCGGCCATGTCGCCGCCGCGCGTGGCGGCCTCGGAGAACAGGTTGAACTTGTAGTTCCCGGCCGGGGCCGAGTACGTCCGGTCGTTGACCGTGAACGACGGGCCCTTGACGTCGAGCTGCATCGGACGCCAGGTGCCGTCACCGTCGTTGACCGGGTCCGTCGCCGTCACCCAGTCGACGATCTTGCGCTCGCCTGTGGTGGTCTTCTGCAGCGCCGGGTGGCCCAGGTCGATGCCCGAGTCGAGGATGCCGATGGTGACCCCGCGGCCGTCGGCCTTCGGGTTCTGCTTGACGAAGTCGACCGCACCGGTCTCGAAGGACGGGTTGTACGGGTTCTTCGCCGGGGTGTTCGCGCCCGGAGCCGTCGCGGCCAGGGCGCCCTCGGCCTTCGCGACGCCCTTCACCGTGTCGGCGGCGGGCGTGGGGTCGTCAAGCTCGATCTCGTGCTTGAGGTCGATGCCGTGGACGGAGGAGAGCTTGCCGGCCGCCTTGAGCGCGGTCTCGGCCTTGGCCGTGGGCAGGGTGGCCCGTACGTAACCGAGCTTGTCGTACGTCTTGCCGACCACCGCGCCGGACACGGCGTCGAACTGGTCGGAGACCTGCTCGGTCTGGCCCGGAGCCGTGGCCACCATGACGGTGACGTTCTTGTCGCCCTCGGCGACGGCCTTGTCGAGCAGCTCGACATCGGCCGAACCGAGCTTCTCGGAGGCGGACTTGGCGGGTTTCACAGGTGCGGAGGCGGCCGGGTCGTCGGCGGCCGGAGCGGCGAATACGGGCAGCGCGGCGGTGGCTATCAGCGCGGCGGCCAGACCCGTGGCGGCGGCGACCCGAGCCACGCGTCTCGGACCGGATATGGAGCTCTCGGATTCGGAGGTCATCAGCATCCCTGGTTGTGAAAGAGACAGTCCGGATTTCGGTACCGGATGACCGCTCAGCTTTGCGTAAATGACCAGGGTTTGTGGAGAGCTGTCGGTGTAGGGAAGGGGCGGTGGCGTACATCCGCCACGGGGCGCCATCCGCCAACGAGGACCAACCAGCCGATATCCGGGCTTACTTCGGCCCGGCCGCTGTCGGTGGCCGTCACCTCGGCAGTACGACCACCCGCGCCGGGGGCTCCCGGTCGGCCGCCGCGAGCAGGGCCGTACGGACCACCGTTGCCTGCAACTCCAGCGCGTCCCGCAGCTTCCTGGGCGTCAGATGGACGACCGCGACACCGAGCCGCTCCAGGTGTTCGCGCTTACGGGCGCACTCGGCCCACTCGGCGTCGTCCTGCGGCGCGCTGCCGTGGCGCGGCGCGCGGGTGTCCAGTTCCACGGCGACCGCGTGGTCGGGCCAGTAGGCGTCGACGCCGCCGAGATGCGGGCCGCCCGGCAGGCGCAGGTCGACGTTCCAGACCGGCTCGGGGAGCCCGTACGTCCGCACCATCTCGTAGAGCCGGCCCTCGGCGAGCGCCCGTCCGGCGGCGAGCAGCGAGTCGACCGCGTCCACCACATGCGGCCGGGACAGCAGCCGGGCCTGGCTCAACTCCCGTACGACGGAGGCAGGTTCGCAATGCCCCTCCCGCACTGCCTCGGTGAGCAGCCGGCGTACGACCACCGCGTCGGTGAGCCCGGCCACCGCGTCGGCCAGCGCGCGTGCGACGGGCGCCACGGGGAGGCCGGTGACGCGCTGCGCGGCGGGCAGGGCGTGGGCGCGCACGATGCGGACGAAGCCGGCGGAGCGCAGGCGGCGGGTACGGGGGGCGAGGACGTCGATGTGGGGCAGGGAGGTCAGCGAGGGGGCCGACGGGACGCCGTGCAGGGTGAGGGCGGCGAGCCCGGTGATCATGGCGGTGCTGTCCGACGTTCCGGCCGGGCGGGCTGGCTGGACCGGTACGTCCCCGCGCGCCACGCCGCCGGCCGGCCGTCGTTCCGCGTACAACAAGGCGCCGTGCAGGCGCTCCTGGCTGGTCGGCGGCCCCTGGTGCAGCAGAAACACCCCCGGCAGCAACTGCTGCCAGGGCCCACCGGGCACACAGTGCGCGACGGCACGACCCGCGCCGACCCCGTGTTCGCGCAACTGCGCGACGGACAGCACGCGCGGGTGCGCGCCGTCGAGGTGGCTGAGCGGGCGGGGGGAGAGCGGGGAGGGGGTGGAGGAGTTGTTCATGCCGGGTGCTTCCCCGCGAACGGCCCGCCCGCTAACCGCTGTTACCGGCCTGTCGACAAATCCGGACAAGCTCGTCCTAAAGTACGGACGTTCGACTGCCGATCAGGCGGGGCGGGTTGCCGTCCGGCGGTTGCGGGGGTTTCCGGGGTGCGGGTTCGTTGGTCGGGGGCGGGGTTCGGGGTCTCCGGAGGGGTATGTCCGGACGGCATGATTTACGGCGCGTGCAGGCCTCGTTGGATCCGCTGACCCTTCTTGTTCACGCGCCACAAATCAGCCTGAGTGTCCGGACACACCCCTCCTGCGACCCCGCCCCCCTCACGCCGCCACGGCATCCGTGCAAGACCGCTGGGTGGCCGGGCGCCGTCCCCCTTACCCCGCGCGGGGAAGGGGGACGCGCAGGGGTCGTGGTCGGACACTCAGGCTGATTTGTGGCGTGTGGAAAGCCCGGCTCCCTCGGGGCCAACGAACGGGGCACGCGCCGTAAATCATGCCGTCCGGCCATGACCCCGGAGCGGCACCCGGCAACCACCGCAACCACCCAGCCCGTCCGGCGCTTGAGGACGGACCGGTCAGCACGAGGACCAGGTCGCACCAACCCGGCCGGCTCAGGTCGACGACCGCGTTGCCGCCGTCGCGTCGCAGGACTGGGCCCTGAGCGCGCGTGCCAGGTCGTCCCGTGCCTCAAGTACCAGGCGGCGCAAGGCCGGTGGGGCGTCCGGGTGGGTGGTGAGCCAGGTGTCCGTGGCGCGTAGCGTCTCCTCCCGGTCCTGGAGGCTCGGGTACAGACCCCGTACGACATCCATGCCGATCTGGATCGAACGCTCGGCCCACACCCCCTCGATCACCTCGAAGTACTTCTCCGCGTACGGCGCGGTCAACCCCCGCTGCCCCGGCTGCGAGAAGCCCGAGATCGTCGCCTCCACCAGCGCGTTCGACAGGGCGTCGGAGTCGACGACGTCCGACCACGCGGTCGCCTTGACCTCCTCCGAGGGCCGCGCGGCCAGACAGCGGACCTGGTGGCGCTTGCCGGACGCCGTGTCGTCACGGGCCAGTTCCGCCGCGATCACCGACTCGTCGGCCAGGCCGTGCGAGGCCAGCGGACGCAGGAAGCTCCAGCGCAGCTCCTGGTCGACATCGAGGCCGTCGATCTTCGCCGTGTTCGCCAACAGGCCCTGGAGCAGCTGGAAATCGGAGTCCGACGTGGCCGTCGACGCGAAGAACCGCGCCCACGTCAGCTGGTGCTGGCTGCCCGGCTCGGCCAGCCGCAGCTCGCCCAGCGCGCCTTCCGCCAGCGCCGTCGCGCCCTCCTCGCGCCACCCCGGCGCCGCGTAGTGGATGAGCGCCCCCAGCGCCCAGGCGTGCAGCATCTGCAGGACGCCGATGTCCGACTCCCGCCCGGCGAACCGCAGCACCAGAGCGATGAAGTCCCGTGCCGGCATCAGCCCGTCGCGCGTCAGATTCCACAGCGCCGACCAGCACAGCGCCCGCGCCAGCGGGTCGGTGAGCTCGCCGAGGTGCTCCCGCAGCGTCTCCAGCGAGCCCTCGTCGAAACGGATCTTGCAGTACGTCAGGTCGTCGTCGTTGACCAGGATCAGATCGGGCCGCTCGGCCCCGGCCAGCTCCGTGACGACCGTACGCGGCCCGTCGACGTCGACCTCGGCGCGCGCGTATCTCACCAGTTCGGCGGCCACGCTCTCGCGCCGGTACAGCCCCACGGCCACCCGGTGCGGGCGCAGTTCGGGGTGCGACGCGGTGGCCTCCTGGAGCACGGCCAGCTCCGTCACCCGCCCCGATGCGTCGTAAGTGACCGCCGGGGTCAGGGAGTTGACGCCCGCCGTCTGAAGCCAGGAGCGCGCCCACGACGTCATGTCGCGCCCTGACGTCTCCTCCAGGACGGAGAGCAGATCCTCCAGCCGGGTGTTCCCGTACGCGTGCCGCTTGAAGTAGCGCCGCGCGCCTTCCAGGAACGCCTCGCGCCCCACGTACGCGACGAGTTGCTTCAGCACCGACGCGCCCTTGGCATACGTGATGCCGTCGAAGTTGAGCTTGGCGTCCTCCAGGTCACGGATGTCGGCCGTGATCGGATGCGTGGACGGCAGCTGATCGGCGCGGTACGCCCACGACTTGCGGCTGTTGGCGAAGGTGACCCACGAGTCGCTGAAGCGCGTTGCCTCCGCCAGCGACAGCGCGCCCATGAAGTCGGCGAACGACTCCTTCAGCCACAGGTCGTCCCACCACCGCATCGTCACGAGGTCGCCGAACCACATGTGCGCCATCTCGTGCAGGAGGACGTTCGCACGGCGCTCGTACGACGCCTGTGTGACCCGGCCCCGGAAGACGAAGTCCTCGCGGAAGGTCACACAGCCGGGGTTCTCCATCGCGCCGATGTTGTACTCCGGCACGAACGCCTGGTCGTACTTCCCGAAGGGGTACGGGTAGTCGAAGTTGTCGTGGAAGAAGTCCAGGCCCTGCTTGGTCACCAGGAAGATGTCGTCGGCGTCGAAGTGCCGGGCGAGGCCCTTGCGGCACAGCGCGCCGAGCGGGATCTCCAGGGTGCCGCCGTCGGGCAGCGTGCGCCGGTACATATCGGTCACGTGGTGGTACGGCCCCGCCACGACAGCCGTGATGTACGTCGAGATCGGCTTGGTCTCGGCGAACGTCCACACGCCGGTGTCGGCGCCGGAGACGGTCGTCTCGCCGTTGCTCCAGACCGTCCAGCCCTCCGGCGCGGTCACCTCGAAGCTGAACGGTGCCTTCAGATCGGGCTGTTCGAAGGTGGCGAAGACCCGGCGCGCGTCGGCCGGTTCGTACTGCGTGTAGAGGTAGACCTCGCCGTCCTCCGGGTCGACGAAGCGGTGCATGCCCTCGCCCGTACGGCTGTAGGCACACTGCGCGTCCACGACCAGCACGTTCTCCGCAGCCGGCTCGTGCAGCGCGATCCGGGCGCCGTCGAAGACGGCGGACGGGTCGAGTGCCCGCCCGTTCAGCGTCAGCGACGTCACGCTCGGTGCCACCAGATCGGCGAAGGTGGCCACGCCGGGACGCGCCGACCGGAAGCGGATCGTCGTCACGGAGCGGAAGGTGCGTGCCGCGCGTGCCGCTCCCGGTACTCCGTCCGGCGCCTCACCGACCGCCGAACGGAGATCGAGGGCGACCTCGTACCCGTCGACGGACAGCAGCTCGGCCCGCTCGCGGGCCTCGTCGCGGGACAGATTCTCACCGGGCACGGGCACTCCTCGTGTGTGCTTTTGCCTACAACGGTTCGAATTCTCCCACGGGGCAAGTGACAGGAAGGCTCCGGGAATGACCGCGGCGGCCCTTGGTGTTCCCCGATACGTTGCCCGTCGATTGACCGCACCCGTTCTTTTCCGAGGAGAGACACGCCCATGAGTGAGACGAATACCAGGACGCCGGTCGACTTCTGGTTCGACCCGATCTGTCCGTGGGCCTGGATGACCTCCCGCTGGATGCTTGAGGTGGAGAAGGTCAGGAACGTCGAGGTCACCTGGCACGTCATGAGCCTGGCCGTACTGAACGAGCCGAAGCTCGACGAGCTTCCCGAGCAGTACCGGGAGGGCATGAAGGCCGCGTGGGCCCCGGTCCGCGTCGTGATCGCCGCCCAGCAGCTGCACGGCCACGAGGTCGTCGGCAAGCTCTACACCGCCCTCGGTACCCGCATCCACAACAAGGGGGAGGGCAACAGTCTGGAGACCATCGCCGCGGCCCTGGCCGATGTCGGCCTGCCGGCGGACCTCATCGACTACGCGGACAAGGACACGTACGACACCGAGCTGCGCGCCTCCCACAAGGAGGGCATCGACAAGGTCGGCCAGGAGGTCGGCACCCCGGTGATCGCGGTGCCCGGCTCGGACGGCGAGCAGATCGCCTTCTTCGGCCCGGTCGTCACCCCCGCGCCCAAGGGCGAGGAGGCGGCCAAGCTGTGGGACGGCACGCTGATGGTCGCCTCGATTCCCGGCTTCTTCGAGATCAAGCGCACCCGCACGCAGGGCCCGATCTTCGACTAGATGAATGAGTCCAAGGGCTGTCGTCGCGGTCAGTGATCGTAGGCGACCAGGGATCGTTTGACGGGTTGCCCGGTTTTGTCGTTGTGCCAGATCGCGGCGGTTAACGCGAGGATGCGGAGGAGGATCCTGACGGTCACCCCGGCTGGGGTCCTGCCTCCGTGTCGTTCCAGGTCGAGTTGGCCCTTGAAGGTCTGGTTGATCGACTCGATGACTTGCCGGAGCGGTTTGAACAGGTGCGCGTTGGCCCGCTCCGACTCGCCCTTGCGAGCCGGACGGAGCAACTTCAGGTCACGTTCGGTGAGATCGCGCTCGAACTCCCGGCCGTAGTAGTTCCTGTCGCCGATGATCGTTTGTCGCGGATGGCCGGCCTGGACCTCGGGTGCGGTGTCGGGCATGTCGCGCAGGGTTTCGCGTTCGTCGGCCTTCGCGCCGGTCAGCGCGAACAGGACCGGCAAACCGCCGAGTGTGCAGACCAGGTGCGGGCGCAGACCCCAGAAGTACCGGGAGTGCGACGCGCAGTAGCCGTACTGGGCCCAGCCGGCCAGGTCCGAACGCCTGGCGGTCTCCCGGGAGCAGCCGCAGCCGACCGGGGTTGAGTCGACCAGCCACACATCGTCGCTCCACAGCGAGGTGTCCCGGGCGAGGATCCGGATGATGCTGGTGAGCAGGGATGATGCGGCACGCAGCCGCTTGCCGTAGCCGGACTGCCGGGGCACGTAGGGGAACAGGCCGCGGAAGTCACGGTCGACGCGGCGCAGCCAGCGCCGCTCGGAGGTGTAGCCGAGCAGCGCTGACATCACCGCGAGCGTGAGCAGTTCCGCGTCACTGAGCGTGGGCGTGATCCCGACCTTCGGACGCCACGGGGCCAGCCACGGCGAAGCCTTCAACTCGTCGTCGATCCGGGCGTACAGTGCCGTTGCGAGGGTGTCCAGGTCTGTCTTCACACACTGACCATGGGCGCCCTCGCGCCATGTCCGCAGGCGAACCCTTGGACTCATTCATCTAGGGCGTGTCCGGGCGGTCTCTGCCGGGCGGGCGTCCGGCACGGCACCAGTCCACTGCCGAGTCCGAGTCTCGCGGGCGTCGCTGCGGTTGTCCTTCAAACGATAGGAACAGCCACCTCCACGACAGCCGGCCTACCCCACACTGGCCGGAAAACAGCAGCCTTGGTCACCTCATGGCAGCGGACCTGCCCGCAACTATCCATGACCAGGCACCCAGCACCCTGTCCCGCTGACACCCACCCAATGCCACCAACGCGCCCACTCGTAGGGGACCAACAGCTGCTTGTTCAATCGACTTGCTCGTGAGACTAAGTCGGTAATATGAGCCCATGGCTCACGTCCCAGCGGCCGAGCGCCGCCCTCAACTGATCAAAGCAGCCATCGACCTCATGACGAGAGAAGGAGTCTCGGCCGGAAGCACACGTGCCATCGCCACCGAACTGGGCGTCGCTCAAGCCACCGTGCACTACACGTTCGGCACGAAGGAGGAGCTCTACCGCGCCGTCATGGAACAGCTCACGGCGGAGCTGCTGGCGCAGGTCGAGCAGGCCGTTCCGGAGGATGCCGGATTCGAGGAGACGGTCGGCACATTGGCCTCAGCCCTCTGGAGGACGGTGCGCGAGGAGCCAGGCCACCACCTCCTCCTCTCGGAGCTGAGCATGTTCGCACTCCGCACGCCCGCTCTCAACGAAGCCCTTGAGAGCCACTATCGTGGCGTGGTCGAGGTGACGGCGAGGCTCGTGACGCAGGCGGCCGAGCGCGCAGGTCAACCCTTGGCCCAGCCCGCAGAAACAGTCGCGCGGTTCTTCCTCTCCGGTTTCGACGGGCTCGTTATGCAGCGCCTGACCCACCCCGGCGAAGAGGCTGAGACAACGTGCCTGCAAGCCTTCATCGCCGCCGTTGTGGCGCTGGCACGCGGTCAGCTGAGTCTCGTGGCCGTCCCGGCGTTCTGACCGAGCTCGACGACGACCGGCGGTGGAGTCTGGTTCCGGGGCCTCTGAACATGGGTGCCAGCTCGCGCGGTACTGCCCCGGCGCCACGTCGTACTCGCTCTTGACGCGGGCCGAAGGCACGGGCGAAGTGGATCGTCAGCTCGCTGATTCGGCTGTTCCGAGCCGAGGCCGTGCGGCGGGACGTCGCGATCGACAGCGTGCTCGTCCTCGTACGGCGTGCACCCCCGTCGGCCCCGTGAAATCAGCTGTCCCGACTCCACCCAACTCGGGGCAGGCCCCGGACTCCACGAAACTCGGGGCAGCGCACGCCTCGAGCCCGGTGACACCACCCCCAGGCCGACCGATCGACAGGGGAACAGTCACACCGGGCCCGGAGGCCGGCGGCCCTCTGTCGGGACCGCGAGGAACACGACGGGGGATCACGGATTCGAGCGAGTGAACTCGGGCTCCTTCTCCTGAGCGACCGAGGTCTTGATCTCTGCTCCAGCCTTGGCCGTATTCTCCGCCCCCGCTTCTGCACTACGGCCCTTGCCCGGAAGTAGGAGGGCCACGGACACTGCCCCCACTCCGAGGATCGCCGCGCCCACCAGGCTGGTGTGAGCCACCGCGTCCGCGAAGGACGAGCCGACCGCGTCCGCCATCTGGTGGGCGCCGTTGGTGAGTTGGCCGGCCTGCTCCTGGAGCTGCGCGGCCTGCTGCGGGTCGGTCGCCCGCGCTGCTTGTTCGGCGAGCTGCCGTGCCTGGTCTCCGATGCCCTCGGCGACCCCGTACCCGGCGGCGACCGAGTCCTGCGCCTGGCTCAGCGCGTCGGCCGGGAGCTTGCTGCCGGCGGTCGCGTCCGACAGGTTCGACGAGTACGAGGTCGACAGCAGCGAACCGAGGATGGCGATGCCGATCGCCCCGCCCAGTTCCTGCGAGGTGTCGTTTACCGCGCTGCCCACGCCCAGCTCCTCCTCGGGGAACGCACCCATGATCGCGTCCGTGCAGGGCGAGAGCGCCAGGCCCATCGCGAGCCCGAGTGCGATGAGGGGGGCCACGAAGTCGCCGTACGACGATGCCTTGTCGACCTGGGTGAGCAGCGCGAGTGCCATCGTGCCGCCGACCATGCCCGCGACGATCGTCGCTTTCCTGCCGATGCGCGGGGTGAGGTAGCCGGTCAGCACGGAGCCGGCGAAGACCGCGCCGGCGAGTGGCAGCATGCGTATGCCGGTCTCCAACGCGTCGTATTGCAGGACAAACTGGAGGTGCTGGGTGAGGTAGTAGAAGGCGCCGAAGATTGCGAGGAGGAACAGTACGACGGCGATGTTGGCACCGGTGAACGCGCGGTTCGCGAAGTGGCGCAGGTCGAGGAGGGGGTGCGGGTGGTGCAGCTCCCAGAGGACGAACGCCACGAGCCCCGCGACCGTGACGACCGCACCCGTGACCGCCTTGGCCTCCCAGCCGTGCGGGGCCTCGATGAGCGTGAAGACCAGCGCGGCGATCCACACAACTGACAGCAGTCCGCCAGCGTAGTCGATCCGCGGGGCGCGCGTGGCCTTGGACGGCGGCACCAGGACGAAGGTGCCGACGAGTACGAGGACGACCACGGGAACGTTGATCAGGAAGGTGGACTGCCAGCTGAAGCTCTCCAACAGCATGCCAGCGATCAGCGGTCCGGCGGCGATGGCGAAACCGGCGGTGCCCGCCCACAAGGTGATCGCCTTGGTCCGCTCGGCGCGCGGGAAGGTCGCGGCGAGGAGGGAGAGCGTGGCGGGCATGATGAGCGCCGCGCCGACACCCATCACGGCACGGGTGGAGATGACTCCGGCCGCGCTGTCGACGAATGAACCCCATATTGCTCCGCCGCCGAACAGGACGAGCCCGAGAACGAGCGCGCCGCGTCGGCTGTACTTGTCGCCGATCGCGGCGAACAGCAGCATCAGGGCGGCGTAAGGGATGGTGTAGCCGTCGATCACCCACTGCAGGTCTGTGCTGGTCAGGCCGAGGTCCTGGGTCATGGAGGGAGCCGCGACCGTGAGGGCGGTGTTGGCCATCACGATCATCAGCAGGCTCAAACAGAGCACGAGCAGCGCCCACCAGCGCCGGGCGTAGGGCCCGTCCATCCTCTCGACCGGTTCGTTCATGAACACACGCATGAGCTGGGGTCCTTTCGCGCAGGGGTCCGCGCGATACCCCTGCGGGCAGGGGCGGGTGCACGGAACGGCAGGCAATACCGCGACCATCCGGTCGCCAGACTTTATCACTCGACAAAGTCAATGGACTAAGCCCGACGTCACGTAGCTGCTGTGAGATGCGTCGCCCAGCGGGACGGGCCGTCCGTCCATGCCATGCTGACCACCGGATTTGAGCAGCACGGACAAGGAGGGCCTGTGGCCGCTGAGTACTACGGCGCCGACAGCGAGAACGGCGACCACATCGACGACCCCTCCGAGGACGCCCTGTTCATGCTCATCAGCGACCTGAACGACGCGGGCAACACCTTCGTCGTCATCCAGCCGGACGAGGACGAACCCGACTGGTTCGCCTCGGTTTCCGTGCTGGACGAGGGCGGCTATGAAGTCGTTCAGCGCGACACCAATCGCCGCGAGCACGACGTCAGCGTCGAGACCGCTATCGGCCGGATCGCGGGCGAACCTCACCAAATGGCTGGCCGCCCGCACAACCTAAAACACGGCCCAGAACACCGGTGCTCAACACTCTGCGATACCTCCGGTTCGCTCACGTCGCCCGGCCCGAGCCGGTCGCACGGGCGGCGCACCCCTGCGGGTGAGCGTGTACTCAGCCAGCGGTGGAGTGAGATCACCAGAACGCGACAGCGTGGCTGAGCCAGCCTTCGGCCAGCGTGCCCTTGCCCATATCCGTGTCCTCCAGCATCGGTTCTGCGGTACTCCACGGGGGCGCCGCAGGCGCGAAGGCCGTCGGCAAGGTGGTCGAGTGCGGGGACGGCACTTCGTCGTCAACGGCGGAAAGGACGCCGTGTACGGCCCGAAGGGGTGCCCGGATACGCAGTGATGACGGCGGCGGGAGCGACGCATGGGTCGTGCGACACCCAAGGCATCGAAAACCTAGCTTCCTTCGCTTTTTGGCTTTAGAGTTGTTCGACGAAGCGTGCGCGAATTGGCGCGCACAGAGCCGCTTCCTCGGCCCCCACCCATGACGCCTGTCTCAGGCGTGTTCCTTCCGTGCGCCTGCCACGCCGGAATCCCCCAGAAAACATAAGCAAGAGGTAACCCGCATGGAACGTCTGGACAGCCGCCGCATACTCGTCACCGGATCCGCCTCCGGCATTGGCCGGGCGACCACCCTCCGGCTCCTCAACGAGGGAGCCCACGTCGTCGCCACCGACATCGCCGAGGACGGCCTGGCGGAGACCGCCGGACTCGCCGCCAAGACCGGAACCAGCGGCCGGCTCCGCACGGCCGTCCTCGACGTCTCCGACGAGAACGCGGTAAGCACCGTCGTGGCAGACGCCATCGCCGGACTCGGCGGACTGGACGCCCTGGTCAACGTCGCCGGCATGCTGCGCGGAGCCCACACCCACGAGTGCTCCCTGGACCTGTGGAACCGGATCATCACCGTGAACCTCACCGGCACCTTCCTGGTGACCCGGGCGGCGCTGCCCGCCCTGCTGGAAACAGGCCGGGGCGTGGTGGTCAACTTCAGCTCCACCTCCGCCCAGTTCGCCCACCCCTTCATGGCCGCGTACTCCGCGAGCAAGGGCGGAATCCTGTCCTTCACGCACGCCATCGCCCAGGAGTACGGCAAGCAGGGCCTGCGCGCGGTGAACATCAACCCGGGCAGCATCACCAGCGGCATCACCGAGAACATCCTCTCGCTCGTCCCCGAAAACACCGACTGGAACCTCTTCACCAAACTCACCCCGGCCCTCGGCGAAGGCCTCGGCTCACCCGACACCGTCGCCGGCGTCGTAGCAATGCTCGTCTCCGACGACGGCGCCTTCATCACCGGCACCGAGATCCGCATCGACGGCGGCACCCACCAGTGATCTAGCCCCGGTCACGTCCCCAGCCCAGTGCCCGTGCCCTTACCTCCCCGCACCGGACACAGACATGCCCGAACGGCCGGAGGCCGAAGACATGTCACAACCCGCAGCCGAACTCCCTCTTCCCGTCAAGGAGTCGAGACCCCTGCACGACGGTCCCGCTCCGATCGGCAACCGCTTCATCACCCTCTACGTGATCGCCTACCTGGGCCTCTATCTCGCGGTGATGACCCCGCTGCTGGTGTCGCTCGCCATCCAACTGGAGGACGTCGACCCGGACGGCAAGACCAGGAGCCTCGGCCTGGTGGTCGGCTTCGGCACCCTGGTGAGCATCGCGTCCGGGCTGGTCTTCGGTGTGCTCAGCGACAACACCACTGCCCGCACAGGCCGGCGCAAGCCGTGGATCCTCGCGGGGATGCCGGTGCTGCTCGCGGGGGCTGCCATGACCGGCGTGGCCTCGACGGTCGGCGTGGTGCCGGCCGGGTTCGTCGTACGGGCCACGGTCAGACGCGGCCGTCCAGTTCAGCGAACCGCTCTTCGAGGTCGGCCAGGAACTTCTCGCCGCTTGGCAGCATTCCGGCGATCACCCGCACCGTCATTCCGGTCGGACCGCCGGAGCCGCTGTCGATGAAATCGGCGGCCTCCGGGACATGGGCGATGAGCACTTCCTTGAAGACACGGGCGGCGTCCTCGCGGGCGAGCAGATCGTCGACCGACATGTCCACGGACAGCGGCTTCAGCTCCACCTCGTCGCCTGCGAAGAGCACGGTCCAGCTGTGCCGCCCCGACACCACCGTGACCTCCTCGGCTCCGGGCAGCAGGATCTCGGCCGTGGTGTTCGGCGGCACGAGCGTCTCTACGGTCAGCTCGCCTTCGACCAGGGACCACGACACCTCGGCCTGGCCGTACGGCGTGCGCAGACCAGCGCGTGCGTGGGTGAGTCCACCGCCGGGGCGTGGCTCGACCCGCAAGCGACGGTAACCGGGCTCGGCGGGGGCGAGACCGGCGACTGTGCGGTGCAGCCAGTCGGCGACCGCGCCCAGCGCGTAGTGGTTGAAGGACGTCATCCCGCTCGGGTTGACGGTGCCGTCCGGGAGCATGCTGTCCCAGCGCTCCCAGATGGTGGTCGCACCCATCGTGATCGGGTACAGCCAGGACGGGCACTCCTGCTGGAGCAGCAGCCGGTACGCCGTGTCGGTGTGGCCGGTGCGGGTTAGGGCGTCGCAGATCAGCGGGGTGCCGACGAAGCCTGTGGCGATCTTGTGTCCGTTGGCGCGGACGAGCTGGGCGAGGCGGGTACCCGCGTGGGCGCGCTGTTCGTCGGTGTCCAGCAGGTCGAAGCAGAGGGCGAGGGCGTACGCGGTCGGCGCATCGGACATCATCCGGCCCGAGGCCGTAACGTACTCCCGGCGGAACGCGGCCCGGACCTCGTCGGCCAGGGCGCGATAGCGCTCGGCGTCCTCGGTGCGGCCCAGGAGTTCGGCGGTGCGGGCGAGGACCTCGGTGGAGCGCGCGAAGTAGGCGGTCGCGACGAGTTCACCCGGGGTCGCCGCAGCCTCGGGCCGTCCGGCGGGCGCCGTCGGGTCGAGCCAGTCTCCGAACTGGAAGCCGCTGTCCCACAGGTGGTTGTCGCCCGCGAGCGAGGCGACATGGTCGACCCAGCCGCGCATTGAGTGGTACTGCGTGGCGAGGATGCCGGTGTCCGCGTACCGCTCGTACAGCGCCCACGGCACCAGGGTGGCCGCGTCTCCCCAGGCCGCGGTGGGCGTCTCGGCGCCCGCCACCACTTTGGGCACCACGAACGGCACGCCACCGTTCTCGCCCTGCTCGGCGGCGAGGTCGGCGAGCCAGGAGGTAAGGAAGCCTGCGCTGTCGTAGAGGAAGGAGGCGGTGAGCGCGAAGACCTGGATGTCGCCGGTCCAGCCGAGGCGCTCGTCGCGCTGCGGGCAATCGGTGGGGATGTCGAGGAAGTTGCCGCGCATGCTCCGTACGACGTTGTCGTGCAGCTGGTTGACCAGCGGGTCGGAGCACTCGAACGTGCCGGTGCGCTCCAGGTCGGAGCGGAGGACGACGGCGCGTACGGTCGTCGGATCGAAGTCGTCGGAGTCCCCGGCGATCTCGGCGTACCGGAAGCCGTGGAAGGTGAAGCGCGCCTCGAAGACTTCGGTGCCCACGCCGCGCAGGGTATAGGTGTCGGTCGCGGCGGCGTGGCGCAGCGGCCGGGTGCACAGCTCCCCGTCCTCCAGAACCTCGGCGTGCCGCAGCGTGATGACAGTGCCGCTCTCGCCGGAGACGGTCAGGCGCAGTCGGCCCACGACGTTCTGCCCGAAGTCCAGGACGGTCCTGCCGGACGGTGTCGTCGTCACGGAGACCGGGGCGATCTCCTCGGTCCGGCGCACGGGCGGGCCGTCGGGGGCGACCAGCGTGTCCAGGTCTCGCTCGATTGTGTGCACACCGCGCCAGCCCGACTCGTCGTAGCCGGGCTCCGACCAGCCGGAGCGCTCCAGGCGGGAGTCGTACGCCTCGCCGTCGTAGATGCTGGAGGAGATGATCGGGCCGGTCGCGGCGCACCATGAGCCATCGGTCGTGACGCGCTCGGTCGTGCCGTCCTCGTACACCACCTCCAGCTGGGCAAGGAGGGCAAGCCGGTCGCCATAGACGGCACGGGTCTTGCCGTCGAAGCCGAGGCGCCCGCGGAACCAGCCGTCGGCCAGGGTCGCGCCGATCGCGTTGCGGCCGGGGCGCAGCAGGGCGGTGACGTCAAACGTCTGGTAGCGCAGGCGCTTGTCGTACGCCGTCCAGCCGGGCGCGAGGACGTCGTCGCCGACGCGGCTGCCATTGATCTCCGCCTCGTAGACGCCGAGGGCGGTGGCGTACAGGCGGGCCGAACGCACGGGCCCCTGCACGTCGAACTCGCGGCGCAGCATCGGCGAGGGCTGGTCCGCCTGCGGGTCCTCGTCCCACTCCGGCGTGACGAAGACGGCCGACCAGTCCTCGGCGGCGAGCAGGCCGACCTCCGCCACGGCCGGGTCGCTCCACGCCGAGAACTCGCCATCGGAGCCCGTGACACGGACCCGGACAGTGCCTCGTGCGCGGGCCGGGAGCGGCTCGAAAGGCCAGGGCACCAGGACGGAGTCGGCCGAGTCGACCTTGACGGTGGTGACCGGAAGGCCGCTGTCCTCGGCGGTCAGCTCCACCTCGTACGCCACCTGGCGCCAGTCACCGGCCTCTGTGAGCGTGGTCCACGAGAGCCGCGGGCGCCCGGTACCGATACCCAGCGCATCGCGTACGTGCTCGAACCTGACCCCGGTCACGGTGCCCGTCTGGTGGCGGGTTTCCTGCCTCACGAAGCGTCCTCACTTCTCACGCCGGGCACGGGGGTGCTCACGGACATCATGAATCACCAACATTGACTGAATCGATTCAAACAAAGAGCCGAAAATCCGACCCGCGCCCGCGGAGGGGGATCGACCATCCAGGCGGGTCGCTCAGAATCCCTGGCCGAAACCCTAGTCACGAATCCCGAATGTCGCTAGGTTTCCAACGCGTGAACTTCTCGTTCACTGCTGATCCGACCGATCAGGGGGTCGACAGCGGGGGTTGCATCCCAAGCCGCTACCCGCGATGTCACGCCATGAACAAACAGACGAGAGAAGGGTTGACGCGCAACAGGGCATCTCCCACCATGACCGCCGCGGAACTGAAAGGTTCCAATCACGGAGTACGGAGACGTGATCGTTGCCCGTGCCCTTCACCTGCGCTGCCGGGCTCCGACGGAAACGTTCCCGTCACCACCGCCCCGCCGCCCCGGGCTCCCCCAAACCCGACGAGGTCAACTTCCGCAGGACCGCCGAGCCGCGCAGTCCTCCCCTCCGACGAGAGGTCACACCGCCGTGCCTTCCTCCACCACGCCCTCCCCGCCCCCTGCGACCGCGCCCTCCCCGGCCGAAGGACCCGGCAGGTCCGGCATGGGAACCCGCCTGGCTCTCATCGCGCTGGCCCTCATGTGGCCCACCCAGCTGCTCTCCCTGACCGGTCTGCTCGGCGGCAACGCCCAGGCCTCCGTCGCGCTGCACTTCCGCACGACGGAGATCGGCTGGTTCATCCTGGTCAACGCGCTGGTCGCCACGGTGATCACGCCGTTCGTCGTGAAGTTCGCCGACTTCTACGGCAAGCGCAACGTCATGATCGTCATCACCGTGCTGGGCCTGGTCGGCGACATCATCGCGGCGGTCGCCACCAACTACAGCATGCTTCTGGTCGGCCGGGGTATCGCAGGCTTCTACGGCCCTATCGCCGCCCTCGCCTATGCCAGTGTCCGCGAACTCTTCCCGCCCAAGCAGGTCGGCGCCGCGAGCGGAATGATCGGCAGCGGCATCGCCTTCGTGGCCCTCGGCGGCCCCTTCCTCACCGGCTGGGTGCTCGACAGCTACGGGTTCCGAGGCGTCCTGTGGACCTTGACCATCGCCACCGCCATCGGCCTGGTGCTCCTGCTCACCGTCGTTCCGGAGACCCCGCAGCGCGTCGAGCGGACGAAGGTGAACTGGTTCGGCGGGCTGCTGCTGGGCGGTGGCGCGGCCGGCCTCGCGTACGGCATCGGCAAGGGGGGCGAGTGGGGCTGGACCGACCTCGGCACGCTCGCGTTCATCCTCGGCGGCGTCCTGGCCGTACTGCTCTACGGGTTCACCGACGCCAAAAGCGCCCATCCGCTGTTCCACCTGGCCATGATGTCCCGTCGCTCGGTGTGGACAGTCTTCCTGGCCACTGCTCTCGTTGGCGCCACGCTCTTCGGAACCGGCGTGATCAGCCAGCTGCTGGTGCTCTACCCGAAGATTCCTGGTGCCTCCGACGGCCTGGGCATGACCGCCACGCACTTCGCGGTCATCGGGATCCCCGCCAGCATTCTCATCCTGGTGGCCGGCTTCGGCACCGGTGTTCTGCTGCGCAAGGTGGACGCCCGGCTTCCGCTGGGTCTGGGCGCCCTGCTCGCCGCCGTCGGCTTCATGCTCCAGCGGCAGTGGCACTACACGGACATCCAGCTCATGCTCCTGGGCACCATCTCCGCCCTCGCCATGGGCCTGATCGTGGCGTCCATCCCAGTGCTGATCATCGAGGCGGTCACGCCGGAGGAGCAGGCCACCGCCAACGGGCTGCAAGGCATGCTCCAGGGGATGCTGACGACGGTCGTCACCCAACTCGTGTACGTGGTCCTGGCCCAGAACAGCACCATCGTCCAGGGCACGCGGTTCTATCTCGATGCCGGTTACAAGAACGCGATGCTCCTCGGCGCCGGCCTCGCCGTGTTCGGACTGCTCGCCGTCGCCCTCGTTCCTCGGCTGCGCCGGGCGGAGGACGTCGAGGCGGGGGGAGCCATAGCCGCCCTCTGACCGCGCCGTCCCGCAGACCCCGGGGCCGCCGTGCGACCACTGCCCCGTCACGGCAGCCCCGGCACCACCTACCTCCCACGACACCAATACGAAAGGCAGGACGGCACATGCCCCGCCGACAGCCGGCCGACGAAGCAGATCTCACCCGGCGCCTCGAAGCCATGTCCCTCAAAGAAAAGGTGACCCTGCTCACCGGCGGCGACGCCTGGACCCTGACACCGGTCGCCGCCGCCGGCCTCGCATCGCTCGCCCTGTCCGACGGGCCCGTGGGCCCCCGTGGCACGTCCTTCGGCGGCGACACCCCGCCCGCCCTGCTCTTCCCCAGCCCCAGCTCCCTCGCCGCGGCGTGGGACGAAGAGACGGCGTACGAGACGGGCCGCCTGATGGGCCTCAAAGCACGGAACATGGGAATCCACGTCTTGCTCGCCCCCACCGTCAACCTGCACCGCTCGCCCCTGGGCGGACGCCACTTCGAGTGCTACTCCGAGGACCCGCTCCTCACCGCCCGCACCACGGTCGGCTTCATCAAGGGCGTCCAGTCGACGGGCGTCGCCGCCACCGTCAAGCACTTTGTCGGCAACGACTCCGAAACCGCGCGCATGACCTACGACGCCCGAATCGACGCCAGGACCCTGCGCGAAACGTACCTGCCGCCGTTCGAGGCGGCTGTGCGGGAGGCCGGCGCGTGGGTGGCGATGGCCGCCTACAACGCGGTCAACGGCACGACCATGACCGAGAACCGCGAGCTGCTGACCGGGCTACTCAAGGAGGAGTGGGGCTTCGACGGCGTGGTCGTCTCCGACTGGCAAGCGGCCCGCTCGACGGATGCCTCCGCCCTCGCCGGCCTCGACCTAGTGATGCCCGGACCGGAGGGACCGTGGGGCGACGCCCTGCTGACCTCCGTCGAACAGGGCCGGGTTCCCGAGTCCGTGATCAACGACAAGGTGCGCCGCATCCTGCGGCTGGCGGCCCGGGTCGGTGCCCTCGACGGCATGGACGGGCCCGGTGCCGCCTTGCAGCCCGAGGACACGCACGCACGCATGAGGGAGCTGGCGGTCCGCGGCTCCGTACTACTGCGCAACGACGGGCTGCTGCCGCTGAACCCGGACACCCTGCGCAAGGTCGCGCTCATCGGCCCCAACGCGATCCGCTTCGCCCCCCAGGGCGGCGGCAGCGCCCACGTCACCCCCGAGCACGTCGTCACCCCCCTCGCAGGACTCCGCCACGTACTCGGCGAGGATGTGGAGATCACCGTCCACCAGGGCGTTTTCCCGCACTCCAAGCTCCTGCCGCTCGACGCCGCGACCGCCACCGACCCCGTGACCGGTGCGCCCGGCGTCCGCCTGGAGTACCGGGCGGCGGACGGGACGCTGCTGTCCGAGGAACACCAGGACCCCGCCGCCTACTGGTTCCCCCTCAACCTCGGGGAAGGGGTCGAGGAACTGGTCGCACGGACCCGGCTGACGCTCCAGGACTCCGGCACTCACCGCCTTTCGGTCCTCGGCACCGGGCACCACACCCTCCACGTCCCCGGCCAAGCCCCGCAAACGCACGACGAGCTCCAGGAGGGCGACGACATCGCCTCGCTGCTGCTCAACCCGCCCTCGCACACCTTCGTCTTCCCCGCCGACCGGGGGGAGACCGAGGTCCTGGTGCGGGTCCGGCCGCAGCGCAATCTCCCGTACCCCATCACCCTGCTGGGTCTCGGGTACGACGTCCCGCGCGGCAGCGACGAGGGGGAACTTGACGCTGCCGTCGCCGCTGCGGCGGAGGCAGACGTCGTCGTGCTCATGGTGGGCAGCGACGCCGACACCGAGGCGGAGAACGTCGACCGAACGACCCTCGCCCTGCGTGGCCGGCAGGACGAACTCGTCGAGCGGGTCTGCGCCGCCAATCCGCGTACGGCGGTCGTCGTCAACGCGGGCTCCCCGTTCCTCCTCCCCTGGGCCGACCGTCCCGCGGCTCTGCTCTGGTCGTGGTTCCCCGGTCAGGAGGGTGGGGACGCCATCGCCGACATCCTCACCGGCGCCGAACCCGGCGGCCGGCTCCCCACCACGTTCCCCGCCGCCGAGGGGGACGCGCCCGTCCTGTCCACGCACCCGGTCGATGGGCGGCTGGACTACACCGAGGGCGGTCTGATCGGATATCGGGCCTACCAGGCCTCGGACACCGCGCCGCTCTTCCCCTTCGGCCACGGGCTGTCGTACACCACCTGGGAGTACCAGGACTGCGTCGTCACCGGTGACCTGACGCGCGGGCTCGCGGTCGAGGTCACCATCCGTAACACCGGCGGGCGCGCGGGACGCGAGGTCGTCCAGGCCTACCTGGAACCGCTGGACGACGGCGAACCCCGGCGCCTAGTCGGCTTCGCCTCCGTCGAGGCAGGCCCGAGCGAAGCCGTCGTTGCCACCCTCACGGTGGAGCCGGAACGGCTCACCACCTGGTCGGACGGAGGGTGGGTCGCGCGGTCCGGGCCGCATCGCCTCCAGGTGGGGCGGTCTGCGGCGGACGTACGCCTCACGGCTGCCGTACCCCGTTCGTCGTGACCGTCAGCGACGCCCCGGCGGCGGTGTGGGGCCATGAGTGAAGTACGGTCGAATCGTGAGCACACCACGCAGGCCCCGGGGCCCTTACCGCAAGGGCCTCGAACGCCGGGAGCAAATCCTGCGGGCCGCCCTGGACGTCTTCAGCGAGCACGGCGAGCGCGGCTCGTCGCTCAAGGAGATCGCCGACCGCGTGGGCATGTCGCAGGCGGGCGTGCTGCACTACTTCGACTCCCGCGAGAACCTGCTGCTGGCCGTGCTGGCCGAGCGGGACGCGGCGGACGTCGAGGCGACAGCCGATGTGACGTCGCCCGGCGAGGCCGTTGCCCGCACCGTGGCGCACAACGCCCAACAGCGGGGCCTGGTGGACCTGTTCGTCACCCTGTCCGCCGCCGCGTCGGATCCGGACCATCCCGCGCACGCGTTCTTCACCCAGCGGTACGCGGATCTCAGCGCCCGGATCGAGGCCGGTCTGAGCACGGCCCAGCAGGCGCAACAGATCCGACCCGACGTCGAGCCGCGGCACATGGCGCGGATGCTGCTCGCCCTGTCCGACGGGCTCCAGTTGCAATGGCTGCTGGACCCGAGCGTCGACATGGCGGAGACGGTCCAGGCGTTCAACCGGATGTGCCTGGCCTGGATGGGCGAGACCGACGGTCACGCGCCGACGGCAGCTTCTGGCGACCACATCTGATCTCCTTTCGCACTTCGCACACCGTCACAGGTGGACCCTGCGGGCCCTGACCTGCGCCCTCCGCGTACTCCGAGGTCCGGGAACATCAGGAACGTTCACGACTTCCAATACCTAGTCACATCCGCTTTTTACTCCTAGTGTCCTGCGCCTGAAATCCTGGCGTTAAGTTGCTACGGTTTCAGGATGTCGTTTTCGGGGCGCTCTTCCGTCGAGTTTGTGTTGACCACTGACGAGCGTGACCAGCTGGTCCGCTGGTCGCAGGGGGCGTCGCGGCTGGCCGTTCGGGCGCGCATTGTGTTGCGGTGTGCCGAGCCGGACGTCGTGT
>NZ_JBITIB010000012.1:0-234752 GCF_044458565.1 Streptomyces sp. NPDC050433
AGCGACACACCGTCGAGAGCGGTCACGGCGTTCTCGGCCGCCCCGTAGACCTTGGTGACGTCAGCCAGGCACAGAGCCTCCGCGCTCCTCGCCGGCCCGGTCCTGCTCTTACGACGAAACATGGTCGTTCCTCCCCCTGGGACACTTTCTGTGCCGCGTGTATGAAGTTACGCACGATCCGGAGGCTGCGCATTGGGCGTACGACCCTGGTCTGGGGTGTCGCTGGGTACACCCCTACCGTGAATACCAACGGCCGTCCGGGGTCGGGGGTCAGGCGACCGGCGGCCTTCGCGCCCCGTCATGATCTGTAGGCAAGTTGACCGGCGGCCGTGAGCGGTGCCGCGAGGGAGTGTGAGTGCTGTGTCCGGCTGGTTGTTCCCCCTTGGGTTCGCCGTCGTCGGCGCCGTGGTCTTCGGCATCGGGTTCGTCGGTCTCTGGCGGTCCCTCGCCCTGTGGCGCGACGGAGTCCGGGCGTCGGGCCAGGTCCTCCGGCTGGAGACGACGTACAACGGGCAGGGCCACCGGATCCACCGCCCGGTGGTCGGCTGGGTCACCGGCGAGGGCCGGCACATGGAGGTGGAGTCGACGTACGGACGGTCCTGGGTGGGCAGGTTCCGGCCCGGATCGCCGGTGCGGATCCGCTACGACCCGCGGCGCCCCGAGCGGATGCGGATCGAGGGCTACGGACAGGGCGTGCAGGTCGTCTTCATGCTGGTCGGCACGGCGTTCATGGCGGGCGGGATCTCCGTGGCGGTTCAGATGGCGTCGCTCTGACGCCAAGCGCCGTCCGCCGCCGCCGACTTCACGAACTCACGGAAGTCGCGGGGTGCCCGGCCGAGCGCGCGCCGTACGCCGTCGGAGACATGGCTGTCCAGCCCCCGCCGCAGCGGGGACAGCGACTCCGCGTAGTCCGCGGCGGACAGCCCCTGGGTCCTCAGCTCGGTGACGAACTCCTCGGGGGACAGCGGCACATAGCGGATCTCCCGCCCCGCCGCTCCGGAGATCTCGGTGAGCGCC
The DNA here is from genome assembly GCF_044458565.1 of Streptomyces sp. NPDC050433. Classification (NCBI taxonomy): domain Bacteria; kingdom Bacillati; phylum Actinomycetota; class Actinomycetes; order Kitasatosporales; family Streptomycetaceae; genus Streptomyces; species Streptomyces sp. NPDC050433. The sequence goes on from NZ_JBITIB010000012.1 coordinate 1,018, forward strand.
TCCGCGATCGTCAGCGCGCGGGGACCCGACAACTCGTACGTCCGCCCGCCGTGGCCGTCCTCGGTGAGCGCGGCCACGGCGACGGCTGCGATGTCCTCGGCGTCGACGAAGGAGGCCGCGCCGTCGCCCGCCGCCAGCCGGAGTTCACCGGTGAGGACCGCGTCCAGGAAGAATCCCTCGCTGAAGTTCTGCGCGAACCACGCGGGCCTCACGATCGTCCACCTGACCCCGGTACCGGTCCCGCTCCCGGTGCCCAGCGCGCGTACCGCGGCCTCGCCGTCGACATGTGTCGGACCCGCCGCGCCGGCCTCCCCGGCGTACCCCGGCACATCCACGCCGCGCCCCGACAGCAGCACGATCCTCTCCACGCCTTTCGCCACGGCGCGCCCGACGAAGGGCCGCGTCAGCGACTGCCCGTCGAACGGCACGACGTACATCGCCGTCACACCGGCCAGGGCCCCGTCCCATGTCGTCCGGTCCGTCCAGTCGAAGCGCGGCTCGCCGCCGCGTGACGCCACCCGCACGGCGACGCCGCGCTCACGCAGCCGGGCCACCACCCGGCTGCCGGTCGTACCCGTGCCGCCCACCACCAGAATCAGCTCGTCTCTCATGGGCTCAGTCAACCCGCCCCGGCCGAGACGATCCATGGCTGACATGCTCAATTCGATGTCTCAGCGTCTACGCTGACGGACATGGATGTGCTGACGGACCTGCTGGACGGGGTACGGGCGCGCGGCGCCCTGTTCAGCCGTACGGTCATGACCTCGCCGTGGTCTCTGCGGTTCGCCTCCGGCGCGCCGCTCACGCTCGCCACCGTGCTGCGCGGCGAGGCGTGGCTCGTCCCCGCCGAGGGCGACGCGGTGCGCGTACGGTCCGGCGACATCGCGCTCGTCCGGGGCTCCGCGCCGTACACGGTCGCGGACGACCCCGGCACCCCGCCGCGCGCCGTGATCGGCCGGGCCGCCTACTGCGGTACGAGCGATCCGACCGCCGTCCCCGAGGCCGCGACCGTGCTGCTCAGCGGCGCGTACGAGAACGAGGGCGGCGTCAGCGAACGGCTGCTCCGCGCGCTCCCGCCCGTCCTGGTCATCCCGGACGCCGACTGCCACTCGCCGCTGCTCACGCTCGTGGCCGCCGAGACCGCCCGCGACATCCCCGGCCAACAGGCCGTCCTGGACCGGTTGTTGGACCTGCTGCTGATCTCCACACTGCGGGGCTGGTTCGACCGGCCGGAGACGCCGGCGCCGCCCTGGTACCAGGCGGCGGACGACCCGGTGGTCGGCCACGCGCTGCGGCTGCTGCACGACCGTACGGCCGACCCGTGGACGGTGGCGAAGCTGGCGGCCGAGTCGGGAGTCTCGCGCGCCGCGCTGGCCCGCCGCTTCACCGCGCGGGTCGGTGAGCCACCGATGACGTACCTCACCGGGTGGCGCATCTCCGTGGCCGCCGATCTGCTGCGCGGGACGGGCGACACGGTCGGCGCCATCGCCCGGAAGGTCGGCTACGCCAACACCTTCGCGCTGAGCGTCGCCTTCAAGCGGCTGCGGCACATGACGCCGAGCGAGTACCGCGCCGGGTCTGCTTCTGGGGCCCAGGAGGCGTCGGTGGCGCGGCAGTAGCATGGAAGATTCATCAACGCCGATCAACGCCAATCCACGCTGATCAGGGTTGATCGGCACCGACGCCGTACCAGGAAAGGCAGGTGGCCGACCGTGCGCGTGCTCTGGCTGTACGCCCATCCCGACCCACGCTCGCTGAACGGCGCGCTGCGTGACGAGGGGATCGCCGTCCTGCGTGAACACGGGCACGAGGTGGTCGAGTCGGACCTGTACGCCATGGAGTGGAACCCGGTCGTGGGCCACGGCGACTTCCACCACGACCCCGACGAGCGGCTCGACGTCCTCACCGAGTCCCAGTACGCCCTGGAGAACGGCACGCTGAGCGAGGACATCCGCACGGAGCAGGAGAAGCTTCTGTGGGCCGACACCCTCGTGGTGCAGTTCCCGCTCTGGTGGTTCGGACCACCGGCGATCCTCAAGGGCTGGTTCGACCGGTTGTTCATCCAGGGCTTCGCCCAGGGCGTGCTCGACCCCGAGACCGGCCGGGCACAGCGTTACGGCAGCGGCGGACTGGTCGGCCGGCGTGCACTGGTGCTGACGACGGTCGGCGCCAACGCGGCGACAACCGGGCCACGCGGCATCCACGGCGACATCAACGAGGTACTTTTCCCACTGCTGCACGGCACGTTGTGGTATCCGGGCATGACCGTGGTGCCGCCGCTCGTCGTCAACGGAGCGGTCAAGCTGTCCGAGGCGGAGTACAAGGCGGCGGTGGGCCTGCTGCGGCAGCGGCTGCTGACGATTCCGCAGACCCAGCCGATCCCGTACCGGAGCCAGAACGGCGGCGACTACGACGCCCATCTGGTGCTACGTCCCGACCGGGCGCCGGGCGAGGAAGGCATCCACATCCACTACGTCGCGGGTGGCATCGACGAGCGGTGCGAGCGCACCGGCGGCGACGACGAGGCCGACAGATAGCGGCGTGGGCGGCAGCGGCGTGGGTGGCACCGCCGCCACGGCGGTGCCACCCCGTACCGGCGTCCCAAGAGCCGCGTCAGCAGCTGAGGTTGCCGCCCGTCTCCACACCGAGGATTCCGGCGAATTGGGTGTACTTGTCGATACGGCTCTGCACCTGGGCGGGGTTTCCGCCGTTGCACTCGATACTGCCGTTGATGCTGCGGATCGTCTCACCGAATCCGGCGCCGTTCACCATCGCGTTGTGCGGCGTCATGGTGCCGGGACCGCTCTGGGTGTTCCAGTACCAGAGGCCGGTCTTCCACGCGACGGCGGAATCGTTCTGCACAAGATCGGGGTTGTTGAGCAGGTCGATACCCAACGCGTCCCCCGCCGCCTTGTAGTTGAAGTTCCAGCTCAGCTGGATCGGCCCGCGCCCGTAGTACTTGTCGGTGCCCGCCGGGCAGCCGTAAGGCTGCGAAGCGTCGCAGTAGTGCGGGTAGTTGGCGGTGTTCTGCTCGACCACATGGACAAGTCCACCGGTCTCGTGACTGACGTTGGCCAGGAATGCCGCGGCCTCCTGCTTACGTACGGTGTCACTGCCCGTCCCGGTGAATCCCGGATACGCGCTCAGGGCGGCGTTCAGCCCACCGTAGGTGTAGAAGGGATTCTTGTTCGGGAACATCTGGTTGAACTGCGACTCGCTGACGATGAAGTCGGCGGCGTCCTTCCCGGCGGCGGACGAGAAGGGGGCGAGCGAGGTCAGGGAGAGGGCGGCGGCCGACGCTGTCGCGGCGAGCAGACCGATAAGGCGCTTACGCAAGGGATTCACTCCTTGGAAGGGCCTCGGAGCATGCCGCGGCCCAGGGATGTGGGGGGTGTGGGGGGTGGGGTCGAGCGGCGCCAGTGAGCCCCTTCTCGCAGATCAGGGGCTCACCGGCGCGCGGATCGGGCACCGTCCGGCGCAGGGAGGGGCACCGGTAAAACGTGGTCGGGCGGTCAGTGCTTCTTCGGCGGAGGGATCGTGGTTACCGGCCCCGCGGGAGAATTCGTCAGCCGCCGATGTTCACGTCGATGCACGCGTAGAACGCGTTCGTGGTGTCCGCGATGTTCCAGACCGCGAGAATCTTCTGCTTGCCGGACAGACCGCCGAAGTTGACGTCGTGGCTGACCGTGGCTCCGGGCTGCGCTCCGCCGTCGTTGAATTCCGCGACCTTCTGACCGCCGACGAAGTACTGCCAGGTGCTGGTGGCGTGCCGCGCGGTGATCTTCCAGTTGAAGGTCTGGCTGGAGCCGATCGGGGTCACCGCCCAGCCCTTGTTGTCGTCGTCCAGTTCACCGAAGCGGGAATTCCCACCGCTGCAACTGGTCAGTCCCTTGGGGCCTTCGACGCTCTGGGGCTCGTACTTGATGTCACCGCAGCTGACGGTTCCGGCGGCGCACTGGGCCTGCCTGCTCGGCGGGTCGGAGATATAACCGTGGGCGCTCGCGGAACCCGCGGGAAGGCTGATCGCGACGATCGGCGCGATCACCGCACCGAGGGCGACGGCCATCTTCCTTTTCGACTGCATGTGTTACTCCTTCACATCAGGTCTTCCCGGTCCGTAACGGTCCGTGGGGGGACGTGAATACGGCTCGGGCGGGCCTCTCAGGTGTGGGGCCAAGAGGCGCGAAGGGCGGTGGCGGACGGCCTTGGACGAAGGCTCATTTGGGGGGCTTTCGGCAAAGGTCTTGACCACTTGGACTAGACCATACAGGCCGTCGCGTTCACGTCAAGAGTCCTGTGTGAACGATCAGTTGGACGGGTGGCGCGCGACCCGGCCCCGCCCGACGGGCAGTTGAAGGGGTGCCGCGACACGACCGTCCCCCGCTCGTGGTCGGTGACGGACCGCGAACGGGGGACGGGGTGTGAGGCGCGGATTCTCAGCTGTCGTTGGCGGCGTCCACCGTCGGCGCGGGCCGCCGCGGTGACCGCTGAATCGCCTTCTCCGCGGCCCTCCGCATCGCATTCTGACGGGTCATCAGGGTGAGTCCGGCCAGCGACAGGGCGACCGCGGCGCACCCCATCGCGACGAGACTCGCCCAGTCGAAGTGCGCGCCCAGACCGCTCTGGAGCAGATCGAGGGCGCCGAGGCCCGACAGGGTGTGAGCCGCGATGATCCCGACGGCCGTGGCCGCGCTCACGGCCCAGATCCGAGCCGTGTCGGCCATCGCGAGCCACGCGCCGACCACCAGGCAGAGCACGGTGACGACGAGGGAGGCGACGTCCGCGTACCCGCCGGAGCGCAGGTCGGCGAAGTCCATCGGCAGATGGATCACACCGCAGGCGAGCAGCGCTACGGCGGCGGGTCGGCGCAGCGGCGACCGGAGGGGGGAACGCAGGGCGAACGAGGGCGTACGGTCCCCCGACCTGGCACCGGTCCGGACGCCGGCGGGCGGAGCGAGGCTCGGCACCACGGGCGGCGGACCCGCCGGGGCGCTCGTCCACGGCGCGACATGCGGGTCCGGCTCCCGCGCGTGCTGCTCGCGCACGTCCCGCTCTCGCCGGTCCTGCTCGTCCGGCGAGTCGAACAGTGTCGGCGTCTGCGGCGCCCGCGCCGGCTCAGGGCGCTTCCCGTCGTTGCGGTGGGCGGTCGTGAAGGGAGGCTCGTTCTCATGGGTGCCGAGATACGACAACAACTGCGCCACTTCCTCGATCGGCCGGCCGACAGCTGCGGCGCGCAGCGTCGTATCCGCCTCGTCGATCTCGTGCGGCGGCTCGTTCAGCATGGCGACGAGTTGCATGACCTCGTCCATGGGACGGGCCACCGCGGCGACCCGCAGGGCCTCGTCGCCGGGGTTGGGCACTTCACCGGTCCGCTTGAGCAGCATGACCAGCGCGGCCACTTCCTCCAGCGGTCGGTACGTGGCGGCCGTCCGGAGCAGCGTGCGTATGGGCTCCTCGCCGGACTCCGTGACCGGGTCCCATGTCCCCGCGCGCCACTCGGCGTCCGGGTGCCGCTCTTCGTACGGGTGGTCGTGGTTGGTGGAGGTGATGGGGTCGAGCGGCATGGCGCGGCTCCCTTGGGGTCGAACTTCACGGTGTGTGATCAGCACGCACGCGTTGCTACAACAAACCCACACCTGCCTGAGTTGCGCCATCCGGGACCTGGATAGCTGCGGCATAAGGGGGGCGCCGGGCCGCACGCACGGCACCCTCAACCCCGCACGGTGACGTTCTCTGTCGCCGGGCGTCCGATCTCGTCCCGACCCTTGACATCGCCGGAGCCAAACCGCTTCAGTACTGCCATTGCGTTCGAGCTAAACCGGTTTAGACAATCGATGTCGACGTGGCCTCCGATGCGGCTGACGACGTCGTTACCGACGTGAGGGAGACTCCATGGGCCGGCGTCCGACCATCGCCGACGTCGCCAAGCGGGCCGGGGTGTCCCGCAGTTCCGTCTCTTTCGCCCTGAACGACCGGCCCGGACTCGCCGGGGAGACGAGGCGCCGCATCCTGGCGGCCGCGGAGGAACTGGGGTGGCGGCCCAGCCGGCAGGCCCAGGCGCTGTCCCGCGGCGTGGCCGGGGCGCTCGGGCTCGTACTGGCCAGGGACACCGACGCGATCGGCGCCGACCCGTTCTTCCCCGCCTTCATCGCGGGCATCGAATCCGTGCTCGCCCGGCGCGGAGACGCCCTCGTCCTGCATGTCACCGAGCCCGCCGACGAGGACGCCACCTACCGCCGCCTCGTCGCCGACCGCCGGGTCGACGGTGTCCTTCTCACCGACCTGCGGGTCGACGACCCCCGCCCGGCGCTGACCGGCGAACTCGGCCTGCCCGCCGTCGTGGTGGGCGACCCCGGCGGGGCGGGGGGACTGTGCGCCGTCGGTCTCGACGACCGGCCCGCCTTCGCCGCCGCCGTACGGGAACTGGCCGCCCTCGGCCACCGGCGTATCGCGCACGTCGCCGGACCGCAGGAATTTCGCCATGCCCGCCGCCGCCGCGAGTCGTGGGAGCTGGCCATGCGGGAGGCGGGTCTGCCCGAAGGACCGGTCCTGCCCGGCGGTTTCACCGCCGCGGGCGGCGCCAGGGCCACCCGCGAACTGCTCGCGCTCGCCCCGGACCGCCGCCCCACCGCCGTGGTCTACGCGAACGACCTGTCGGCGACCGCCGGACTCGCTGTCGCGCAGCAGTTCGGTCTCACCGTCCCCGGTGATCTGTCGGTTGTCGGCTACGACGACACACCGCTCGCCGAGTACACCCATCCCCCGCTCGCCTCCGCACGCGCCGACGCCCTCGGCTGGGGCGCCGCCGCGGTCCGCGCGCTGGACGAGGTCATCGCCAACGGGCGCGCCGACAATGTCGCGCTGCCCCCGGCGGAGCTGGTACGTCGCGGCTCCATGGGCCCCGCGCCGAGCGCCGACGCCCGGAGCGCCGACGCCCCGGACGTCCCGAGAGCGACCACCGAGACCACCGAGACCACCGTACGGAGCGAGTAGCCATGCCGAGCACGCCGAGCACGCCAGGCACGCGCCGAACATCCCGTACGAAGACGGCGGCCGTCCTCCTCGCGTTCGCCCTCACCGGCACCGCAGCCGCCTGCTCCCGCTCCGGTCCCGACAGCGCCGCCGCCGCCGACGCGCGCGGGCCCATCACCGTGTGGCTGTCCAACAACGCCCAGGAGGTCGCCTGGGGCGAGAAGATGATCGCGAGCTGGAACAAGACCCACCCCGACCAGCACGTCAGCTCCCAGCAGATACCGGCGGGCAAGACCTCCGAAGAAGCCCTGAGCGCGTCGATCATCGCGGGCAACAGCGCCTGTCTGGTCTTCAACACCTCGCCCGCGTCCGTACCGCAGTTCCAGAAGCAGGCCGGGCTCGTCCCGCTGGACGGCTTCCCCGACGGCGCGCGGTACATCGAGTCCCGCACCGGCGACCGCGCCCAGCAGTACCGCTTCGAGGACGGCTCCTACTACCAGCTGCCCTGGAAGAGCAATCCGGTGATGATCCTCTACAACAAGGACATCTTCCGGAAGGCCGGACTCGACCCCGAGAACCCGAAGCTCGCGACGTACGACGAGTTCCTGTACAGCTCACGGAAGATCGTCAGCAGCGGCGCCGCCGACGCGGCGATCTGGCCCGCGCCGACCTCCGAGTTCTTCCAGTCCTGGTTCGACTTCTATCCGGCGTTCATCGCGGAGAGCGGCGGCACGGCGCTCGTCGAGGACGGCGAGCCGCAGTTCGACAGCCCTGCGGGCCGGCGGGTGTTCGACTTCTGGCGGACCGTCTACCGGGAGAAACTCGCCCCGAACGAGACCTTCCCCGGCGACGCGCTCGGCGGCGGCAAGAGCGCCATGTCGACCGTCGGACCGTGGGCCGTCGCGGCGTACAAGGACAGCATCGACTGGGGTGTCGTCCCCGTACCCACCTCCGACGGCCGCCCCGCCTCGAAGATCTCCACCTTCAGCGACCAGAAGTCGATCGCGATGTTCAGCGCCTGCGAGAACCGCGCCACCGCCTGGGACCTGATGAAGTTCGCGACGTCGCGCGAGCAGGACGGTGCCTTCCTCGCCGACACCGGCCAGATGCCGATGCGCCCCGACCTCCTGCGTACGTACGCCGACTGGTTCGCCGAGAACCCCGACTACCGGGAGTTCGCCGACCAGGCCGACCGGACCGTCGAGGTACCCGCCGTCGCCGGCTCCATCGACGTCTGGCAGACACTGCGCGACGGCTGGACCCGCTCGGTCGTCTTCGGCCGCGAACCCACCGGCGAGGAGCTGCCCAGGCTCTCGCGGGACATCACATCCCTCCTCGACGAGTACTGAGGACTGAGGCCCGTATGAGCACCACCGGCACTCCCGCCCCGAAGAGGTTGGCCCTCCCACCCCGACGGCGCCTTCGCCCGCCCCGTGTCGGCGCACTCTTCGCCACGCCGTACGTCCTGTTCGTCACCGCGGTCTTCGCCGTGCCTCTCGGCTACACGGTCTGGATCTCCTTCCACCGCTTCTACTTCACGGCGCCCGGCACCGACATCGACACCCCCTGGGTCGGACTGCGCAACTACCAGGACGTGTTCAGCGATCCGGTCGTCCAGCGCTCCTTCCTCAACATCGCGATCTTCCTTGTGATCAACGTGCCGCTGACGGTGGTGCTCGCGCTGGTCCTGGCGAGCGCGCTCAACGCGAAGCTGCCCTTCCGGTCGTTCTTCCGGGCCGCGTACTACCTGCCCTACGTCACGGCGAGCGTGGCGCTCGTCGCCGTATGGCAGTACCTGTTCGGCACCGACGGACTCCTCAACACCGTCCTCGGCGACCTCGCCCCCGACCCGTCCTGGCTGGTCAACTCCAGCCTCGCGATGCCGGTGATCGCCGTCTTCGTCACCTGGAAACAGCTCGGCTTCTTCGTGATGCTGTATCTCGCCGCGCTCCAGAGCGTCCCCAGGGAGCTGTACGAGTCGGCGTCCATCGACGGCGCGGGCCGCGTCCGGTCCTTCATGGCCGTGACCGTGCCGGGCGTACGCCATGCCACCACCCTCGTCACGGTGTTCGCCGTCATCACCGGCGCCAACCTCTTCAGCGAGCCCTATCTGCTCACCGGTGGCGGCGGCCCCGACCACGCCTCGTCGTCGCCCGTGCTCGTCATGTACCAGAAGGGCATCGAGCAGGCCCACCCCGACTTCGCGGCGGCGCTGGGCGTGGTGCTCGTCGTCTTCGTGGTCGTACTCGCCCTGGTCGCCCGCAAGTTCACCGAGAAGGGAGCCGAGTGATGAGCGCCGACACGGCCACCCCCGCCACCGCATCCGTCCCCGCCGGGCTTTCAGGGGACCCGCGCCCCCGACGGGGCGTCGTACGCCGCGTCATGGCCGACGGTGGCCGTCCGCTGCGGCTCGCCGTGCTCACCCTCGGCGCGATCGCCTTCCTCTTCCCCTTCTACTACATGGTCGTCGGTTCGCTGGGAAAGGTCACCAGCGGCGAACTCGACGGCGCGCTCCCACGCCCCGGCCACACCACCACCGGTAATTACGAGAGCATCAACGGCGCGATCTCGCTCGGCCGTTCACTCGTCAACTCCGGCGTCTTCACCATGGGCGTCCTGCTGTGCACGATGGTCTTCGGCGTACTCACCGGCTACGCACTCGCCAGGCTCCAATTCCGCGGCCGGGGCACACTCTTCGCCGTACTCCTCCTCATCCAGACCGTTCCCTTCCAACTGCTGATGCTGCCTCTGTACGTCCTGGTCGTACGCGACTACGGACTCGGCGACAGCTACCTCGGCATGATCCTGCCGTTCGCGATCAACTCCACGGCCGTCTTCCTCTTCCGCCAGTTCTTCCTCCAGGTTCCCGCCACGTTCTTCGAGGCGGCCCGTATCGACGGAGCGAGCGAGCTGCGCATCCTGTGGCAGATCGCCGTCCCGATGGTCAGACCCGCGCTGCTCAGCGGCGCCCTGCTGACCTTCATCGGACCGTGGAACGAATTCCTCTGGCCGTTCCTGGTCACGAAGGACGCGGACATGCAGCCGCTCGCCGTGTCCCTCGCCGGATTCATGAGCAACCTCCAGGGCACGGTCGCCAACCCGACCGGCGCCCTCATGGCGGGCGCCTGTGTCCTCGCCGTACCCGCCGTGGTCCTCTTCCTGCTCTTCCAGCGCCACTTCACCCAGACCGACATCGACTCCGGAACAAAGGGCTGACCCACCGTGCACCACAGCGCCACTTCCCCCCGCACCCCCAGCGCCACGATCCCCTTCCGCCTCGTGCGACAGGGTGTGGTGATGTCACCCCTCCCCGGCGAGCCGAACGAGGCGGAGGGCGTGCTCAACCCCGCCTCCGGCCGGACCCCCGACGGCACACTGCATCTGCTGCCCCGCCTGGTGTCCGCGGGCAACGTCTCGCGCGTCGGCCTCGCCGAGGTCGTCCTCAGCGACGGCGTCCCGACCGGCGTCGAACGGCGTGGCGTCGTCCTCGCCCCGGACGCCGGCTGGGAACGCGGCAAGAACAACGCGGGCGTCGAGGACCCGCGCGTCACCTGGATACCGGCCCTCGGCCTGCACGTCATGTCGTACGTGGCCTACGGCCCGCTCGGCCCGAAGCCCGCGCTCGCCGTCTCCGACGACCTCACCACCTGGCGGCGGCTCGGCCCCGTCCAGTTCGGCTACCAGCCCGACCTCGACACCGACCTGAACCTCTTCCCCAACAAGGACGTCGTGCACTTCCCGGAGCCCGTCCCCGGGCCGGACGGCGAACCGGCGTACGCGATGCTGCACCGCCCGATGTGGGACCTCGGCTGGTTCCGCCCCGGCGAGGGTGTCCATCTGCCGTCCGGAATCACCGACGAGCGGCCCGGCATCTGGATCAGTTACGTGCCCGCCACGGAGGTGGCACGCGACATCACCGCCCTGACCCGGCCGCGTGACCACCGGCTGGTCGCTCTGTCCGCACACCCCTGGGAGAGCCTGAAGATCGGCGCCGGTCCCGCGCCGATCCGCGTCGACGAGGGGTGGCTCCTCATCCATCACGGAGTCTCCGGTGCCATCGAGGACCCCTTCGTGCAGAACCAGAAGGTCAGTTACGCGGCCGGTGCGATGATCCTCGACCCCGCCGATCCGGCCGTGGTCCTCGCCCGCTCGGCAGAACCACTGATGGCGCCCGAGACGGAGGAGGAGCGCTCGGGCACCGTACCGAACGTCGTCTTCCCCACCGCGATCGAGGAGATCGACGGCGTACGCCACGTCTTCTACGGGATGGCCGACGCGCACATCGGGGTGGCCCGGCTGGAGCGCGTCGGATGACCGAAGGGGGTGCGGGTGGACCCTGGTGGCGTGACGCGGTCTGTTACGAGATCCACCCGCGCTCCTTCGCGGACTCCGACGGCGACGGTACCGGCGATCTGCCGGGAGCCACCGCGCGGCTGCCGTACCTGCGCGACCTCGGCGTGGACGCCGTATGGCTCACGCCCTTCTACCCCTCCCCGCTCGCCGACGCGGGCTACGACATCGCCGACCACACCGCCGTCGCACCCGACCTCGGCACCCTCGGCGACTTCGACGCTTTCGCCGCGCGGGCACACGAGTGCGGGCTGAAGGTGCTCGTCGACCTGGTCCCCAACCACACCTCCGACGCGCACCCCTGGTTCCGCGAGGCGCTTGGCGCGCCGGCGGGAAGCGCGGCCAGGGACCGGTATCTGTTCCGTCCAGGCCGTGGCGTACGGGGCGAGGAACCGCCCAACGACTGGCGCTCCGCGTTCGGCGGCCCGGCATGGAAGCGCACGGACGACGGCGAGTGGTATCTGCATCTCCACGCGCCCGAGCAGCCCGATCTGAACTGGTACCACCCGGGCGTGGCGGCCGACTTCGAGAGGATCCTGCGGTTCTGGCTGGACCACGGCGTGGACGGCTTCCGCGTGGACGTCGCCCACGCCCTGTTCAAGGACCCGGCCCTGCCGGACGCGGGCCCCGGCCAGCACGAGGATCCGACGCGCAACCATCTGATGCCGTACTACGACCGCGAGGAACTGCACCCCCTCTACCGCAGCTGGCACCGGCTGCTCGCCGCCCATCCCGCCGGACCGCCCGGTGCCGCGCCGCCCGAGGAGCGGCTGCTCGTCGCCGAGGCGGCGGTCTTCGACCCCGCCCGGCTCGCGCGCTACGTACGCCCCGGCGAGATGGGGCAGAGCTTCAACTTCGCCTTCCTGGAGTGCCCGTGGGAACCGGCGGCGATGCGGGCCGTCGTCGAGGAGTCCGTCGCAGCCATGACGGCGGTGGGCGCTCCGGTGACCTGGGTGCTCTCCAGCCATGACGCGGTCCGCCCCGTCACGCGGTACGGCGGCGGGCCGGCCGGCGTTCGGCGGGCGCGGGCCGCCGCGCTGCTCATGCTGGCCCTGCCCGGTACGGCGTACGTCTACCAGGGGGAGGAACTGGGCCTGCCCCAGGTGGAGTTGGCCGACGACCGGCTGCGCGACCCGGTGTGGGGCAGGTCGGGAGGGACCGAGCGGGGGAGAGACGGCTGCCGGGTCCCGCTGCCCTGGACCGGCGGGCATCCGCCGTACGGGTTCTCCTCGGCCGCCCCGGCCGACTGCTGGTTCCCACAGCCCCACGGGTGGGCCGGGCTCACGGCGGATGCCGAACGCGACGATCCCGGCTCGATGCTGGAGCTCTACCGGGCGGCCCTGCGGCTGCGGCGGTCCGGCTCCACGCGGGCGGTGGCGGACGGCGGCGCGCTGCGGCTGCTGTCGCCGCCGGGTGCGTCGCATCTGGCGTTCGACCGGGGGGACGGGCTGCTGTGTGCTGTCAACTTCGGCCCGGACCCGGTACCGCTTCCCGAGGCCAGGACACAAGTGGTCCTGGCGAGCGGGCCGTTGACGGACGAGGGGCGGCTGCCGGCGGACACCGCCGTATGGCTGCGGCGGTAGGTGGCCTTGGGCCTCGGTGGGCTCAGTGGGCTCAGTACGCGGAGACCGAGGCGAACAGGGCTTCCGCCTCCGCGACCGAACCCGCCAGTTCCCCGGGGTCGGTGCTCAGCTCCGCCGTGATCATGTCGACATCCCGCAGGCCCGCCCGCCGCAGCAGCGTCTTCTCGTTGGTCACCCACTCGCCGCGCGCCGCCAGCACAGCGTGCGCGGTCTGCGTCGCGGCGATGGCGAGATTCCCGACGACCTCGGTGAGACGGCCGTACGGGACATGGTTGGCCTTCGTGTATCCGAGTGTCATACGCGCGTTGTCGAGCCAGCGCCCGGGCGCCGTCTCGCGCAGCGCCGCCGGATAGCCGGGCTGCGGGAGTTCGCCCCGCAGCACCCGGTTGATGCCCAGCTCGGCGACGACCAGATAGCTGGGGATGCCGGCGAGATGGAACATCAGCGGCTCCAGGTGGAAGCGGCCCTGCTCCGCCTCGGCCAGTTCGTGCTCGACCACCGCGAGATCGCGGTAGTGCACGTCGACGCTGCGACCCTCGACCGTCAGCCACGCACCGCCGTTGAAGACACCACCTCCCCAGCCGCCGATCTCGGAGACCTCGCCGGGCCAGCCGACGGCCCGCAGATCCGCCGGGTCGAAGTCCCCTTCGTCGCCGCCCTCGTAGTAGACGGCGAGGTCCCAGTCGCTGTCGGGGCGTTCGGTGCCCTGGGCGCGCGAGCCGCCGAGCGTCACGGCCATGACGGCGGGCAGCGCGGCGAGCACGTCGGCGGTGCGGTCGAGGAATTCACGGTTGCCGGCGCCTGAGGTGTCACTGACTGCGTTCATGGGGCGAGGAACCTCTCCGAGGTGCGTGAGGAAGGAGTGATCGGTCCGGACACCCCACCGTTCCACACGCAGCCCATGGGCGTGGCCACCAGCTCCCGGCGGCCGTCGCGAACAGGCCCAGGGGTTGGAGAGCCAGGCCCGCCCGCGTCCGTAAGTGTGTTTCCGCGCGTGCTGGACAGCGTGGAACAGAGCACGGGGGAGCGATCCGTCGATGATCGAGGTCCGGCCCCCGGCTCTCGGCGGAGGCCCGACCCGGGGAAGGACGGCCATGAGCGACTCGACCGGCGCCGCGCAGGGGCCGCAGGGGGCAGAGGGGAACGCCGCCTACGGCAGGAAACCCTTCAAGCGTTCCAGGAGCCACTTCGCCGACCGTGTCACCGCCGACGGCCGGGACGGCTGGCCGGTCGAGGCGGGCCGCTACCGCCTCGTGGTGAGCCGCGCCTGCCCGTGGGCGAGCCGCGCCGTCGTGTCCCGGCGGCTGCTCGGTCTGGAGGACGCGCTCTCACTCGCGATCGCCGACCCGATCCAGGACGACCGCAGCTGGCGCTTCACCCTCGACCCCGGCGGCCGGGATCCCGTCCTGGGCATCCGCTTCCTCGGCGAGGCGTACGACGCACGCGAGACGGGCTACCCCGGTGGCGTCAGCGTGCCGGCGATCGTGGACGTGCCGAGCGGGAAGCTCGTCACCAACGACTTCCAGCGGATCACGCTCGACCTCGCGACCGAGTGGACGGCGCTGCATCGCCCCGGAGCGCCCGACCTGTACCCGGAACCGCTGCGCGCGGAGATCGACGAGGTGATGGAGGGCATCTACCGGGACGTCAACAACGGTGTGTACCGGGCCGGTTTCGCGACGGAACAGAACGAGTACGAGCGCGCGTACCGCGATGTGTTCCGCCGGCTCGATCTGGTGGCGGAGCGGCTGGCCGGTCAGCGGTATCTGGTCGGGGACACCATCACCGAGGCCGACATCCGGCTGTTCACCACGCTGGTGCGCTTCGACGCCGTGTACCACGGGCACTTCAAGTGCAACCGCGCGAAGCTGACGGAGGACCCGGTCCTCCGGGCGTACGCGATGGACCTCTTCCAGACGCCCGGATTCGGTGACACGGTCGACTTCGACCACATCAAGCGGCACTACTACCAGGTGCACACCGGCGTGAACCCCACGGGCATCGTCCCCCTGGGGCCCGATCTCGCCGACTGGCTGGCACCTCACCACCGCGAACGGCTGGGCGGCCGTCCCTTCGGGGACGGCACCCCGCCGGGCCCGGTCCCGGCGGCCGAGGAGGTCCCGTCGGCGGGCCGCCCCTGACTCGCACGCCGCCGGCCCGGCGCGCCTCCCCTCGCAGGCGCGCCGGGCCGGGACGTGCCGCAGCCCCGGTCAGGCGGGCGGCTGCTCGTCCTCCTGAGCCGCGACGAAGGCGGCCAGTGCCTCGGCGACGTACGCCTCGGCCGCCGGCTTGCCGATACCGAGCCCGCTGAGCACCCCCTTGCCGTCCTCCAGCTCCAGCAGGGCGAGCAGGATGTGCTCGGTCCCGACGTAGTTGTGTCCCAGGCGCAGGGCCTCGCGGAAGGTGAGTTCCAGGGCCTTCTTCGCGCCGGCGTCGTACGGGATCAGTTCGGGCACGCCCGGCACGGCCGGCGGCAGGATCGCCTCGGCCGCCTCGCGCAGTGCCTCCGCGGTCACGCCCTGCGCGAAGACGGCCCGCGCGCCGATGCCCTTGGGCTCGCTCAGCAGCCCGAGAGTGAGATGTTCCGGCCGCGTCTGGTCGTTGCCTGCGGCACGGGCCTCCTCCTGGGCTGCCATCACCACCAGCCTGGCCCGGTCGGTGAAGCGGCTGAAGCCCTGACTGGCGTCGAGATCCGCCCCCTCACCCTTGGTGACGAACCGCTTCTGCGCGGCCTGCCGGGTGACCCCCATGCTGCGGCCGATATCGGTCCAGGAGGCGCCGGAGCGGCGTGCCTGATCCACGAAGTGACCGATCAAGTGATCGGCCACATCGCCAAGATGATCCGCGGCGATGACCGCGTCGGAAAGCTGGTCGAGAGCGTCGGTGTGAACCTTCTTGATGGCGTCGATCAGATCGTCGAGCCGGATGGGATGAGTCATGTGTCAACCTTAGGTTGACATGCTGTGGGTGTCAACTGACGGTTGACACCCACTGTCGAGGCGTGGTGGGTCGCCGGTCAGGCGCCTCCGCCGTCCGGATCGCCGGCGAGTGCGCGTGCGGCGGCCACCTCGTTCGCGTCCCAGCCCCAGTGCCCGGCGCCCGGCTCCCGAGCCTGTTCGTCGATCCAGCGGTTGTGCGCCTCCCAGGCCGCCTGTTTGCTGGTGCCCAGGGCCGCGCCGATCTGTGACCACGAGGCGCCGGACCGGCGGGCGGAGCGTACGGAGAGCTGTCGCCCGTATCCCGCCTTGCGGGCGATCACCTCGCCGAGTGCGAGCAGTTCCAGCGACTCGCCGCGCGTGAGCGCGTCCGCGTCCGGGAGTTCGGGGTCGTCCTCGTCGGCGGGGGACGCCAGGGCGTCGCGGGTGCGCAGCGCGTCGTAGCGCGCGACGGCGCCGGGCAGCGTGTACCGGTGTTCCAGCTCGTCAGGTGTGGACATGACTCCATCCTGTTCGTCAGGTGGGCTTGACGTCAAGCCCACCTGACGAACCTATCGCTCAGCCCTCGTCGAGGACCGTCAGATCGAGCCGGGCCAGCCGCTCCGGGTCGTTGAGGACGGCGATGGCGGAGATCCTGCCCTTCGTGACCGTGAACGCCATGACCGAGATCGGCCGGCCCTCCGCCGTCGCGACAGCCCCCGCCGCACCGTTGACGAGTGCGGGCCGCGCCACCTCCGCGAACTGGGCCGCGTAGATCGCCCCGCCCGCGACGGCCGCCGCACCACGCACCAGCCCGCCCGGACGCAGCGTGCCGCCGTCCGCACGCAGCACGATGTCCGGGTCGAGGAGCGCGACGAGCGCGTCGAAGTCGCCGCCCCGAGCCGCCGCCAGGAACGCGTCCACCACCTCGCGCTGCTTGGCGACATCCGGGTCCGGGGCCGGAGCCGCCCCCTGCACCCGCCGCCGGGCCCGGCTGGCGAGCTGGCGTGCGGCGGCCGGAGTGCGACCGACGACGGGGGCGATCTCCTCGAAGGGCACGGCGAACAGATCGTGCAGGACGAACGCCAGGCGCTCGGGGGGAGTCAGCGATTCGAGTACCACGAGCAGCGCGAGGCCGACCGAGTCCGCGAGCAGCGCCTCGTGCTCCGGATCCACGCCGTCCGCACTGCTGATGATCGGGTCGGGCAGCCGTACGCGCTCCTCCAGCGGTTCCTCACGCCGTGAGGTGCGCGAGCGCAGCATGTCCAGGCAGACCCGGCCCACGACCGTCGTCAGCCAGCCGCCCAGATTCTCGACCTCGCTCGTGTCGGAGCGGTGGAGCTTGAACCATGCCTCCTGCACCGCGTCGTCCGCCTCGCTCAGCGAACCGAGCATCCGGTAGGCCACCGCCCGCAGATGGGTGCGGTGCGCCTCGAACCGCCGCGCCAGGAACTCGTTGTCGTCCATCGCCGTACCTTTCGACCCGTGCCGTCAGTGCGTGCCTTCACTGGGATGACGGACGGGAGCCCGCCGATGTGACCGAAGCCGAGTGAGCCACGGATGCGGGCCATACGTCAGGGAGGCCGCCCCGGCGAGCCAGTCGCGCCGGTCGGCGGCCAGGGGCGGCAGCAGATCAGTCCTTCGGGTCCGGCGGCAGCCCCATCGCATCGGCGAGCGCGTCGATCTCCGACGTGAGCAGGGTGCTTCCACGGTGGCCCATGCCCGCGAACTGGCCCTGGACCTCCAGGCTGACCACCCCGTGCATGCGCGACCAGACCGTGACCGCACCGGCGAGAGCCGGGCCGGGATCGGCATCGGGGGCGTACTCCCGCACCCACTCGGCCACCGCCGGTGTGGTCTCGGCCCAGGCCGCCAGCTCGGACTCCAGAGCCACGGCCGCCGACCGGGGCGACCCCTGCGCGAGCACCCCCAGGAATGGGCCGAGGACGGCCCGCGCGCTGTCGACCGTCTCGCTGGGGGCCTGATAACCGGGCGACGGCGCGCCCGCCAGTAGCTGATACAGATGCGGGAACTCGACCGCCCACTTCCGGTACGTGGCGGCCAGCGCGTGCAGCCGTTCACGCGCGGGCCGGTCGGGGGGGGGGGGGGGCCCCCCCCCCCCCCCGCCCGCGCCATACCCCGAGCCATCGACGGACACGTAGGTGAGGCGGGCGGCCCCGCTGCCCCACGAAATGTAGATCGCCCGACCGGGGGCCCCCCCCCCCCCCCCTTTTTCCGCCCCGGCCGGCGCCCCCCCCCCCCCCCCGGGGGGGGGGGGGGGGGGGGGGGGGGCCCGGCGCGGGGGGGGGGGGGGGGGGGGGGGGGGGGCCCCCCCCCCCCCCCCCGCGCCGGCGACTTCCCCGTAGCCTTCGACGATCAGTTCGGTGAGCAGGGCGTCCCGGCTGCCGAAGTACTTGTAGAGCGCCGGACCGGTGACCCCCAGCTCCCTGGCGATCGCGTTGAGACTGAGCGAAGCGGGGCCCCCGGCGGCGATCTGCCGCAGCGCGGCCTGCTTGATCTCCGCGCGCACATGGTCGCGGTAGCGCTGCCGAGGAGTGTCCTTGCCGACCGGCACGGGCGCAGCCTTCCGTTGCTTATAGGCTCTAGCTTTTCATTGCAACTGTAGCTTTTGTGAATCAGTTCGGGCAATTGCGGTGACAAGGCGGGTGACACCGGCCATCGCCAGGGCGACAGCCATGAGCACCGCGCTCACCCACACCGGTGACCGGAAGCCGAAGCCCGCGTCGATGGTGAGCCCGCCGAGCCACGGACCGGCCGCGGCGCCGATGTTGAAGGCGGCCGTCGCGAAGGAACCCGCCAAGGTCGGTGCGCCGGGAGCCAGTTGGAACACCTGGGAGATCATCGCCGAACCGGTGCCGAACGCGAGCATCCCCTGCACGAAGACCAGTGCGACCACGGCCACCGGACTCACCGCGCTCAGGGCCAGTGCGGTCCAGCCGAGGATCAGGGACGCCATGCCGGCCACGACGAACGTGCCGCGCCGCGCGTCGGAGACGCGGCCGGAGAGGGTGACGCCGACGAGCGACCCCACGCCGAACAGGGCCAGCAGTGCGGGCACCCATCCGGCGCCGAGTCCGGTGACGCGGGTGGCCAGCGGTTCGAGGTAGGAGAAGGCGCAGAACGTCGCGCCCTGGACGAGCGCCATCGTCAGCAGGGTGAGCAGCACGCGCTGGGTGGTGAGGGAGCGCAACTCGTCGCGCACGGTGGGCGCGAGAGTGCCGGTCGAAGGGCTGGGGCTGGGGCTGGTAGGCGTCGCGGGCGTAGTGGGTCGCTCGTCCGGGACCGACGTCACGATCGCGACGAGCGCCGGCAGTGATACGAGAGCCACCGCCCAGAACGCGGCCCGCCACCCCAGGTGCTCACCCAGCAGCGCGCCGGCCGGCACGCCCACCACACAGGCGACGGTGACACCGCCGACCACGACCGACGTGGCGCGCGCCCGAGCCGCCGGCTCGACCATCGCGAGAGCGGCGACCAGGGCGACCGCCCAGAAGCCCGCGTTGGCCAGCGCGCCGACGATCCGGGTCGCGAGCAGTACCTCGTAGCCGGGTGTGAGGGCGCCCACGATGTGCGCGGCGACGAAGACGGACAGGAAGATCAACAGCGCCCGGCGACGCGGCCACTTACGGCTGAACAGCGCCATCAACGGCGCGCCGATCACCATCCCCACGGCGAACGCCGAGGTCAGCAGACCCGCGTCGGGGATGGACACGTGCAGGTCCTCGGCGATGCCCGAGACGAGCCCGGACAGCATGAACTCGGAGGTGCCCTGGGCGAAGACGGCGAGCCCGAGCACGTAGACAGCGAATGGCATGAAGGAACCCCAGGAGGAGCTAAGGAAGTTGACGGTCAGTGGGATTGGCGTGCGTGAGGGGGAGTGGGCCGCGCCCGTACGCACGGCCTGACAGCCCGTCAGGGAAGTACGGCGACTGCGGCGGAGATCCGCCAACCGTGAGGCGTGTCCGGTGAGTTCACGGACAGACGGATGGACGGATCAGAAGGCCCTGAAAGCGAGGGCGGCCCACAACACGGTGGACCGGCGGCAACAGCCGTACCGAGCGCTCACCCCACGACCCACAGGCCGTACGGCGTCAACTCGACAGCGGATCAGCCACCGGGGACCGGTGGCTGGAGTCTGTCGGACTCGGGGCTGCTCATGATCGGCAAACTATCAGTCGCGCCCCGCGCTCTCCACCCGTTTAACCATGTGCGGGCGACGGCGACGGGCCACTACCTTCACCGGCATGGAAGATCGACCCGTCGGCATCGAGGACCCCGCCGTGCGACACGCCCTGACCGCGTGGGGGATCGATCCCGTCAGCTGGGAGTACGCACCCGTCGGCTTCGGCGACTACCACTGGACCGCCACCGACACGCACGAGCGCCGGTGGTTCGTGACCGTGGCCGATCTGGCGCACAAGAGCTGGTACGGGGACGGGCCGGATGCCGCCCTTCGCGGTCTGCGGGACGCCATGGACACCGCCGTCGCCCTGCGTGACGCGCAGCCGCACGGCCTGGACTTCGTCGTGGCGCCGCTGCGGACCGCCGACGGCGAGACGGTACGCGCGCTGGGCACCGGCCACGCGGTCAGCGTCTTCCCGCTCGTGCAGGGCACGCCGGGCCACTTCGGCGAGACCTGCACCGCGCACGAGCGTGGCCTGGTCCTGGACCTGCTCGCCAGGCTCCACCGGACACCTCCGCCGGTCTCGGCCCGCGTACTGCCACCCGAGTTCGCCACCCGCCCCCAACTCGAAGCGGCGCTACGGGAGACGGGCAGCCCCTGGGACGGCATCGGACCGTATGCCGACCCCGCGAGGCAGTTGGTCGCGGACCACGTGGTCGCCCTGCGTGGCCGACTCGACGAATTCGACCTCCGTGCAGCGGAGTTGAGGGACAGCGACGCGCACCTCGTCGTCACACACGGCGAGCCGCACCCCGGCAATCTGCTGCGGGCGGGGGAGCGGCGGCTGCTGCTCGACTGGGACACCGTGGGCCTCGCGGTCCCCGAGCGGGATCTCTGGCTGGTCGCGGGGGGCCCGGACGACCTCGCACGGTACGAGGGGGCCACCGGGCGGCAGCCGGATCCGTCGGCCCTGGCGCTCTACCGGCTGCGCTGGGCCCTGAACGACGTCGCCGAATTCCTCGGCCTGTTCCGAGCTCCGCACGTCCGCACCCCGGACACCGACCAGGCGTGGAAGGCGCTGACCGGCACGGTGGAAGGCCTGGCGGCCGAGGCCTAGCGCCTGCCCCGAACGGCTCGAACGCTCTCCGCCCGCCCATCCGGCGCGTATGGGCCGATCCGGTGAGTGCACCGGTGTGGACGCGGCCGACCCCGTCCTGAGCGGCTATAACCGGCTCATGCTCTATCACTTCGCGGTACTGGACAACTGGCTGGCCGATCCGGATCGGCCCTACGCGCCGCCCTCCTTGGCGAGCGACGGCTCCGTCCACTGCTCACCGACCGAGGCCGCGGTCCTGAAGGCCGTTGCCCGCTTCCACCAGGAGACGGCCGGCCTCGTCCTGGTCATCGACGAGGCCAGGGTCGACGTCCCGGTCGACTGGGTGCCCCCGCCCGCCCACTCACCCATGGCCGACCAGCCCGGATTCCGGATGGCCCGGCTCCGGGGGCCCCTCAACCGTGACGCCGTGGTCCAACTGATGGACGCCGTCCGCACGGACGACGACCAGGGCTGGGAACTGGTCGCGCGGGACGGCTCAGCGACGCGGTGACGGGGGCGGGGCGCGGGCCCCGCCCCCACACCGTCGGCGGTCGAAGCTCGCTGGTCGGGCCCGAGGCGCCCTAGTATCGACCGCGATGACGCCGGTGGACCAAGAAGTCGACAACGCGCTCCGGCGTGCCGATGTCCGGCGGCTGTCCGGACTGCTGGACCCCACGGTCTGCCCGCCCGACGTCTTCGCGCGGCTCCTCCGGCACGGGGAGCCGCGCGTACGGTCGTTGGGGCTGGACCTCCTCGGCGAGCGGGCGGCTCTCGGCGAACCGGCCGAACTCGGCGGCCTGTTGCCCGCGGCGCTGTGGGCCGCAGGGGCGGAAACCGGGGACTGGTCGGCGGAGGACGCGCTCGTCCTGGCCGAGTTGTACGCGCGGCTCGGACCGCATGTGCCGAAGCCGTACGCCGTCGCCGGGCACGTTCCGGCCTGGCGTACGGCCGGACTCCCGGTACGCGTACGGATCGCCTGGCTGCGCGCGGAGATCGCCAACGACCCGACGACCGTCCGCCGGGAAACCATGGGCGAACCGCTCTACCAGGCCGTACGGGAGACGGGCATCGCGGCCGCGTCCCGACCCGGCCAACTGGTGGCGGAGCTGGCGGACAGCGGTGATCAGGTGCTGCTGGGCGAGTCGTTGAGGCTGGCCCGAGAAGGGCTGCACGCCGGAGTCCTGGCGGTCGCGTTCGTCCGCGCCCATCTGTTGCTGCTGCTCGATCTCGACGCCGGGGGCAACGCCGGAGCGGAGACCGTCGCCGCCGCGCTGGGCGAACTCGCCGAGCCCTGGGCGACGTTGGAACCCCTGCCGCCGGGCCGCCCCGCCGCCCTGCTGACCGCCGCCGAAGCGGCCCGGCGACCCGAGGTGGCCGACGCCGCGCTCACCGTTCTCGCCCGCCATGGCCACGGCGGCGCACTGCGGCAGGCCGTCGATGATCCGGACCTGCCGCCCCGGCTGCGCCGCCGCACCCTGGAAGTGCTCGGCTCGCTCGCCACACGCGACGACATCGGCGAGCTGACGGCCGTCGCCGCGCGCGACCCGCTGCTCTTCGGGGAGCCGGCCGTGGCCTGCCTGCGCGGGCTCCACCGGCGCGGACACTTCGTGACCGGTCCCGACGTGCTCGCCGTCGTGGCGCTCGCACTGGCCGACCATGCCATCGCGCCGCGCTCCGTCGCGACGATCCTGTTCACCTGTCGGAAGGACATGTTCCGGCTGCTCATCGATGCCCCGGCCGACGATCCGGCTTGGCCGCGCAGGCTGGCCCTGTTGGTAGCGCTGGCCGGACAGGGCACGGGCGACGCGGGTGAACTCCCCATCGGCGACGCCATCACCCGTGCGCTGGAGGCGACTTCGTCCCCCCGGCCGTTCCTCGACGCGCTACGGGCGCTGCGGCACACGGCCGCCGAAGAGGCCGTACTGGCACGGCTGACGACGGAGCCCGCCGCCGCTCTCGACACCTTGGAGGCCATCGGGGGGCCGCGGACCGTATCGGCGTTGCGGGACGGGCTCGGCCTCGCGGCGGCGGACGGCGAAGGCGTCATCGCGCCGTACCTGCGCGCCGTACGACACCGGGCACTTGAGCTGCTCTGGCAGCTCACCGACGACGCGGGGGAGCGACGCGCCCTCCTCGTCCGCCTCGACCCCGCCGACCTGCCCGCGCGGATCGCCGCCGATCTCGGCGGCCCGGACGAGGCCGAACTGGCCCTGCTCGGCGCCCGCGTGGACCGGAGTGAACCGGCGGCGGCGCTGTGTTCACTGGCCGCCCACGGCGGCGTCGGCACGCTCCCGGTCATCGCCGATCTGCTGTGGGACTTGGTCGCCGAACTGGCCTCGGCGGAGCGGATGTTGACCGAACGGCCCGCGAGGCCCGCGTTCGCGTGGTCGGACGGACCAGCGGTCCCCGGCGAGCCCGTCGTGCCCGGCGACGTCCTCGAAGCCGTACGGGACCTGGGCCGTCGGCTCCACGCGCGCCGCAGGATACGGCCGTCCTGCCTGCTCGACGCCGCCGATACCGACGCCGACGCGGCCGGCAACGCACTCGCCGCGACCA
The DNA here is from genome assembly GCF_044458565.1 of Streptomyces sp. NPDC050433. Classification (NCBI taxonomy): domain Bacteria; kingdom Bacillati; phylum Actinomycetota; class Actinomycetes; order Kitasatosporales; family Streptomycetaceae; genus Streptomyces; species Streptomyces sp. NPDC050433. The sequence continues at coordinate 24,634 of NZ_JBITIB010000012.1, forward strand.
TGGTGCTCGACCTGCTGGACCGCCCCGAGCCGACCGACGGCGAGCGAGTGATCCTCCTCGAACTCCTGACCCGGATCCCGTATCCGCACACCCGCCCGCGCGTGCACCGGCTGCTCCGCCACCGCGACCCCCACGTGCGCAAACATGTGATCGCGCTGCTCGCCCGGGACTCCGACGGCGACGACGCGCAGGCGCTGTCGGCGAGCCTCATCACGCTCCTGACGTCGAGCGACATCCAGACCGTGCGGCAGGCGCTGCTCGCCCTCGGCCACGCACGGGCGAGCTGGGCGGCGGGCGCGATCGCCGTCTGTCTCGACCACCCGAACATGAACATCAAGAAGACCGCGGCCGGAGTACTGGCCCACGCGGGCACCGCTGCCGCCGTACCCCAGCTCCTCAACTGGCTCGGCCGACAGGACAATCCAGGGCTCAGGGCCGCACTCGTCGAGGCGCTGCGCACCATCCTCGGTACCGCGTACGAGGCGACGGTGCGCGCGGCCCTCGACCGCACGGAGGAGCCACGCGCTCGCGAGCTGCTGGGCGCGTGCCTCGCGCGGCGACCGCAGGCCAGGGAGGCGGCGCTCGCCGACATCGACGCGCTGAAGACCGGCGGCTGGCAGCAGGCGATCGCGCTGCGGATCGCCGGACGCCGCGAACTGCCCCCGCGCCACTCGCTGTCCGGGCTCCGGAAGACGCTCGCGGACTGGCTCGCGCTTGCCGACTCCATGCCGGACACGATGTCCGACACCGCGGCGGGGCTGGTGCGGGTGGCGGTCGGAATCCGCTCGACCCGACTGTCCGACGACGAGAAGAGAACCTACTCGCGGCACATCCGGGTTCTGCTCATGTTCCTTACGGGCAAGGGGACTTCGGGTGACGGCGTGCGAGACGTCGTCGCTGTGCTCGTACAGCTGGCACCCACGCTGCCGACGATGGACAGGCGGGCCGTCGCCGCCGCCGTACGCGCGCTGCCCGGCACCGCACCCGCTCCGACGCTGGGACTGCTGCGGGGCTGCGGTGCCGTGCTGGTGCGTGCCGATCTGGAGCAGGCGCTCGCGGCGGCGGCCACGGTGGGCTCCGAGGGGGCTGTACTGCGCGAGGCGTTCGGACTCCAGGACGCCGCTCCCTCCACCCCCAACTCCCGTGCGGAGCTTGCCGCGTTGGCCGACGCGTACCTGGCCGGCGGCCCCGTGACCCGGTCCGCTCTCCTCGACCGGATGACGGCACTCCAGCCGCTGGACGCACCGCCCTGGACGCTCGCCGACGCGGGAGCCGCGCGGACACCGAACCGGACGGTACGCGCGGACGACCTGGACCAGCCACGTTCGGCGGCCCTGCGCACGCGTCTGCTGGCCATGCTCGACGCACCCGACCCGGACCGGCGTCGCACCGCCGCCCTCGCGCTGCTCAAGTGGCCCGATCCCGACGTCCGTTCGGCGGTCCTGCGCGCCTACCTGCGCGGCCGGGTCGATGTGCGCTTCCCGGCCGGTGCGCTCACCGCGCCGGACGAGAACGACCTGCGCGACGGTGAGATCCGGTACGACCGGCTCGCCCGGGTGGCCGTACGGCTCGACCCGGGGGCCCTGGAACCGCTCGTACCGCTGCTCCTGGAGCGGTGGCAGCAGGCTCCGGACGCCGTACGGCCCGTCCTGGACGCTGTCCCGGCCGACACGCTCGCCGCGATCCTCGGGGACCGCGTGGCGGCGGGCGCGTGGGGATTCCTCGACCTGCTCGCCGGCCGTACGCTGCTCCGCACCCCCGCGCTCACGGAGATCTGCCGCCGGCTGCGTGCCGAGGGCCGTGACCGCGTCCCCGGCAGCCTTCTCCTGGTCGACGGCCCGCTGCGTGACCCGGCCGCCGAACGTCAACACACGACCGCGCGGTCGCGGTTGACGGAGCGAGCTGGGGAGCCTGCCGGCCCGTCCCGCCAGGAGCTTCTGGACCTGGCCCGCACCGGCGGCCCCGACCGGATCCGCCGGGCACTCACCCGTCTCACCGAAGAACGGTCCGGCGCGAAGGGGCCCGTCGCCGACCCCGAACTTCGTTCGCTGATAGGTGAGTTGCTGCACCATCCCCGACCCCGTGTCCGGCTCCACGCCCACCGGACCTCCCGAGCGCTGTTCGACCGGGCGACCTACCTGCACCACACGTCCACCCTGCTGAGCGATCCGCAGCCGGACGTGGTCCGTTCGGCGGTCCGCACCCTCAGCCACGCGGGCTGGGAGCCGGCCGTCCCCGCGATCGTCGCCCTGCTCGACCACTCCCACCAGGCGGTACGCGGCGCGGCGGCGGACGGCCTGCTGCATATGGGCCGGGCGGCGGTCCCCGCGCTCCGCCACGCGGCCGACCACGCGCGGCCCGACAGACGGTCCGTCTACACGTCCGTGTTCGAGCGGATCACGGCAACCGAAGAGGAGACAGCAACATGATCGTCTGGGTGAACGGCTCCTTCGGTGCGGGCAAGACGACACTGGTCGCCGAACTGCACAGCCGCCGGCCGGACGCGCTGGTCTACGACCCCGAGCAGGTCGGCCTCGTCCTGCGCGACATCGTGGACGTCCCGACCGGCGACTTCCAGGATCTGCGCCTGTGGCGACGCCAGTTGGTCTCGCTGGCGCTGGGGCTGCTGGAGGAGTACGAGCGTCCGATCCTGGTGCCGATGACGCTGGTCGACCCCCTCTATGTGAGCGAGGTCTTCGGCGCGCTCGCGGCGGCCGAGGTCCCTGTACACCACTTCTTCCTCAAGGTCCCGGCGCCCGAACTGGAGCGCCGCGTCGAATCCCGAGGTGCCGCGCCGGGCCATCCGGACCACAACCCGGCCGCCCTCCGGTGGGTCAAGGAGAGGATCGCGCGCTGCGTGACGGCGGCGGACACCATGCCCGACGGAACGGTCCTCCTGGACGGCGAGCGGCCGACGGCGGAGTTGGCGGACGATGTGCTGAAGCAGGTCGGCGTCGCTATGTGACGCTGCCTCAGATGTGTAGTTCGGCCGGGAAGCCCGTCCAGTGCAACTGGGCGGGCAGATACCGCATGTCCCGTGAACCGCGCGGGCGCCCCGTGCCAACTCCGGGCCCGGCCTCGCCTCTCCCGCCCCGCCTCTCCCGACTCCGCTTGACATCGATGCGCAATGGGATAACACTCAAGTTATAGCTTCTAACTCAAGCAAGAGGAACATCGAAGGGCTGAGTGTCATGAACGATCCGCGACAGGCCAGTGACCGCGCGCTGATGACCGAGGTCGTCCTGCCCGGCATCGTCGAACCCGCCGGGCTTCAGGTGCGACAGCGGCCCGTGCCCGTGCCGGGGCCCGAGCAGGTCCTCCTGGTGATGGAGGCGTCCGGTGTCTCCTTCGCCGAGCAGCAGATGCGGCGCGGGAAGTACTACGACCAGCCGCCGTACCCCTTCACCCCCGGATACGACGTCGTCGGCACCGTCGCGGCGGTCGGAGCCGGTGGGGACACGGCGCTCGTCGGGCGCCGGTTCGCCGTGCTGACCAAGACCGGCGGCTGGGCCAGTCACCTGCTCGTACCGGCGGCCGAACTGGTCGAGGTGCCCGCCGGGGTCGACGCGGGCCAGGCCGAGACCCTGGTGGTGAACGGCATCACCGCGATGCGGATGCTGCACCGGATCGCCCGGGTGAAGTCGGGCCAGACCGTGCTCGTACTCGGCGCGAACGGCGGCGTCGGATCCACCCTCGTCCAGCTGGCCCGCCGCGCCGGCGCCCGTGTCATCGGGACGGCCTCGCTCCGGCACCAGGAGACAGTCCGGGAGCTGGGCGCCATCCCGATCGACTACCGCACTCCCGACCTCACCGCCGAGGTCCGGAAGATCGCCCCGGACGGCGTGGACGCGGTCTTCGACCACATCGGCGGCGAGGGGATCGTCGCGTCGTTCGGGCTCCTCGCGCCCGGCGGCACACTCGTCTCGTACGGCACGGCCTCGACCCGCGACGCCCAGGGTTCGTCCAAGCTGCCCGTACTGAAGCTCATCGCCCGGCTTCAGCTCTGGAACGCGCTGCCCAACGGCAAGAGCGCGCACTTCTTCAACATCTGGGCGGGCAAGCGGCGCGCCGACGCCTTCCAGGCGCGGCTGGACGCCGACCTCACCGAGGTGCTGACCCTGCTCGCCGACGGTGCGGTAAAACCGCAGGTCGCGGCGCGCCTGCCGCTGTCACAGGCCGCCGAGGCGATGACCCTGGCCGAGTCCGGCACGGTGACGGGAAAGGTCGTGCTGGTCCCGGACACCGCACAGGACGGGCACGCCGCGCCGAGCGGCAACCAGGAGTGACCCGCCCCGCAGCCGGTCAGGCCAGGAACGCCGTCATGGCCGCCACGAAACGTTCGGAGTCGTCGCGCCACGGGAAGTGCCCGGCGCCCGGCTGTACGACGACCTCCGCATCCGGGAACAGCCCCGCGAACTCGGCCACGACGACCGGCGGGGCTCCCGGATCGACCTCGCCCGCCAGCAGCAGCACCGGCCGCTCGAACCGGCCGAGCGCCGTGCGCGTCGCCTCCGGGTCGAAGGCACCTTCCCCGGCGAAGACGCCCGCGGCGTCGTCGTTGCGCTGCGCCTCCCCGGCGGCCTCGTACGCCTGGGCCTTTTCGTCCCAACGGCCGTAGGAGAACGGCGTGATGGCCTGCCAGGCATCCGCGTCGGCCCGGCCCTCGGTGATCGCCTCCAGCGCCGCGTACGCCGCCGGGAACCACGGCTCGTCGTGTCGCGGACGTACCGTCTCGCGCCGTACCTCGCCGGGGATCGGGATACCGACCGCCCAGACGCTCGGCGTGATGAGCGCGAGCCTGCCGACGCGTTCCGGGTGCCGGGCCACGTACAGCGCCGCCAGATTCACACCGCTGGAGTGACCGAGCAGGTCCATCCGTTCCAGGCCCAGGTGCACCCGCAGCGCGTCGACGTCGTCGACGAGCCGGTCGCACCGGTACGAGGCCGGGTCCTCCGGCACGGCGGACCCGCCGGTGCCACGGGGATCCAGCATGATCAGGCGCCGGTGCGCCGAGAGTCCGCCCAACTCGCCGAGGTAGTCGGCGGACTGCATGGGGCCGCCGGGCAGGCAGACCAGCGGAGGGCCGTCGCCGAATACGTGATAGGCGAGCTGTGTGTTGTCGGGCGCGGAGTAGGCAGGCATCGCCGAGACCTTGTCAGCGGCGCGGACGAGCGGCAACCGGGTTTTCCGGGCGGCCCGGCGCCCCGGATCTTTTACGGCTCCGACTACCGCCGGCTCCCGCCCGCCGGGGCGCGGTCACGGCGACCGTACCGCCCGGCGGTTCACCACCGCCCCGGATCCCGGTGCCGACGGCCGTCACGCCGAATCCCGCACGACCAGCGTCGTCGGCAGCACCAGCTGCCGGTGAGCCGTGGCGGGCTCGGCGATCTCCTCCAGGAGCAGCCTCGTGATCGAGCGCCCGATCGCCTCGATGGGCTGTCGCACGCTGGTCAGCGCCGGTGTCGTATGCCGGGCGATGGCCGAGTCGTCGAAGCCGATCAACGCCACGTCGTCCGGCACCCGCCGCCCCCGCTCGCGCAGTTCGGCCAGCGCCCCCGCCGCCATGACGTCCGACGCGGCGAAGACGGCGTCGATGCCGGGGGAGCGGTCGAGCAGGTCGCACATCGCCGTACGCCCGCCCTCCTCGGTGAAGTCCGCGACAGCGACGAGGCGTTCGTCCGCCGCCGCGCCCCGATCGCTCAGGGCCTCGCGCCAGCCCCGGAGCCTGCTGTTGCCGACATCCATGTCGAGTGGCCCGGTGATCGTGGCGATCGTGGTGCGACCGGCGTCGATCAGGTGCCGTACGGCCGTCGCCGCACCCCCGACGTTGTCGGAGTGCACATGGCTCAGCGACTCGTCGGGTGAGCGCCGGCCCGCCAGGACGGTCGGCATCCGCATCTCTTCGAGCAGGCCCGGCAGCGGGTCGTCGTCGTGGATCGACACCAGCAGCACACCGTCCACCCGGCGCGCCGCGGCGAAGCGGGTCAGCCGGTCCAGTTCGCGCCGGTCGCGCACCAGGATGAGCAGCAACTGCATCTCGGTGTCGGCCAGTTCCGTACTCACGCCACGGATCACGGCGGAGAAGTACGGTTCCGAGGCCAGCCGGCTCTCCGACTCGGGGATCACCAGCGCGACGCAGTCCGTCCGGCTCGTGACGAGGCTGCGCGCCGCCGGGTTGGGTATGTAGTTCAGCTGCGTAATGGCCGTCTCGACGGCGGCGCGAGCCTTCGCGCTGACGCCGGGCGCCCCGTTGACGACCCGCGAGACCGTACCGCGTCCAACCCCCGCCAGCTCGGCGACGGCTTCAAGAGTTGGCCGCTGACCTCGGTGTTTGGGGCTGCTCATCGCTTCTCCTGACTTCTGCCCCGGAAGGCGGCCCTTTTCCTGCCTGCGCAGGGCACTTGACCCGCGAGGCGCCGCTCGGCCCCTCGCGGTGCCGGACATCTCCGGGCAACGGAAACGTCTTCAACTCTTGACACGGTGCGACGTTCTCCGCAGAGTCTTCCACAACTGATTGGGAGCGCTCCCACTCCCGTCGAGCGCCCCGCAAGGAGGAAGCACATGGGCACCGCCCGTCATCGCCTCGAAGCCACGTTCTCCGCTCGCCCGTCCCGCTTTCGGAACCCCCTCCCGACGTTCGCCGCCGTCGTGGCGGCCGGTCTCTCGCTCGTCCTGGTCGCCGGCTGCGGAGGCGGCGGTGACACGGGCAAGGCGAAGACGAAGGACGGCAAGACCGTTGTCACCATGGGGATGTTCGGCGTCATGGGGTTCAAGGAGTCGGGGCTCCTCGACCGGTACATGGAGGAGAATCCCGACATCCTCATCGAGGCCGACGTGGCCGGCGACGAACAGACCTACTACACGGCGCTCCAGACGCACCTGGCGGCGGGCAGCGGCCTCAAGGACATCCAGGGCATAGAGATAGGCCGGGCCAAGGAGCTGGTCGACACCCAGTCGGGCAAGTTCGCCGACCTGTCGAAGACACCCGGCCTCGACCACTATCTGCCGTGGAAGTCGAGCCAGGTCACCACGGACGACGGCAAGCTGCTGGGACTCGGCACGGACATCGGCCCGATGGCGGTCTGCTACCGCAAAGACCTCTTCGAACAGGCAGGTCTGCCGACCGAGCGCGCCGAGGTCGAGAAGCTGTGGGCGGGCGACTGGGCCAAGTACGTCGACGTCGGGCGGGACTTCAAGAAGGGGACCAAGGACAAGAAGCTCGCCTTCATGGACAGTTCGAGCGGTCTGTTCAACGCGATGATCTACGGCGACGAGCAGCAGTTCTACGACAAGAGCGGCAAGCTCATCTACCAGGACAACCCCGTGGTCAAGGACGCCTGGACGCTGGCCGCCGACGCCGCGGAATCCGGACTGACCGCCAAGCTGCGGCAGTTCCAGCCGGGCTGGGACCCCGGACTGGCCAACGGCACGTTCGCCACGACGGTCTGTCCCGCGTGGATGCTCGCGCACATCAGCGAGAAGGCGGGGCCGGCGAACAAGGGCAAGTGGGACGTCGCCAAGGCGCCCAAGGGCGCCAACTGGGGCGGCACGTTCCTCGGGGTGATGGAGAACAGCCCCGTCAAGAAGGAGGCGTCCGACCTCGTCGCCTGGCTGACCGCGCCCGAACAGCAGGCGTACATCTTCGAGAAGCTCGGCAACTTCCCCTCCTCGAAGACCGCGCTGGACATGCCGGCCGTGGCCAACGGCAAGTCCGCGTACTTCAGCGACGCGCCGATCGGCCAGATCTTCGGCGACGCGGCGAAGGAGATCCCGGACGAGCAGGTCCTCGGGCGCAAGGACGGCACGATCAAGGACGCGTTCTCGGCCGGTCTCCAGCTGATCGAGGCGCAGGGCAAAAGCCCCGACGAGGCGTGGAAGACGACGGACGAGCGCATCGAGAAGGCCACGCGCTGACCGGCGGAGCGGTCCCGGCGGCCGGTCTCACCTGACCGGTCCGGCCGCCGGGACGCACGCGCACCGGGACGCGTCGCTCGAAGACCTGTCCCGCGAAGACCGCCCCACCAAGACCCGCCCCACGAAACCGCCCCCACCCCCATCAAGGAAGGACGCCCGCGTGGCCACCTCCACCCCGGCAGCCCGCACCGACGGGCAGTCGCGGCGCAACATCCTGCACCGGCTGGACGTGCGAGCGGTGCCGTACGCCTTCATCGCCCCGTTCTTCCTCATCTTCGGGGCCTTCGGCCTCTACCCGCTCATCTACACCTTCTGGATCGCGCTGCACCGCGTCGAGCTGTCCACCATGGACATGATGGAGTGGCGCGGGCTCGCCAACTTCACCGAACTCGTCGACGACGAGCGGTTCTGGAACGCGCTGACCAACACCTTCACCATCGGCGTCATCTCCACCGTCCCACAGCTCCTGATGGCGCTGGGCCTCGCCCATCTCCTCAACTACCGGCTTCGTGGCTCGACGTTCTTCCGGGTCGCCGTACTCACCCCGTACGCCACCTCCATCGCCGCCGCCGCGCTCGTCTTCACCATGCTCTTCGAGCGTGACTTCGGCATGATCAACTGGGGGCTGGGCTTCTTCGGGATCGAGAACGTCGACTGGGAGAACCAGAAATGGCCCGCCCAGCTCGCCATCTCCGCCATCGTCATCTGGCGCTGGACCGGCTACAACGCGCTGCTCTACCTGGCGGCGATGCAGGCGATACCCAGGGACCTGTACGAGGCCGCGGCCATCGACGGCGCCTCACGCTGGCAGCAGTTCCGCCAGGTCACCGTCCCCGGCATCAGCGCCACGATCGTCTTCACCATCGTGCTGTCCACGATCGGCGCGACCCAACTCTTCGGTGAGCCACTGATCTTCGGGCAGGGGCCGAACGGCATCAGCGGGGGCGCCGACAACCAGTACCAGACGCTGGGACTGCTCCTCTACGAAGAGGGCTGGAAGAACTACCAGATGGGCCGGGCCGCGACGGTCGCCTGGGCGATGTTCCTGATCCTGGTCCTCGTCTTCGTCCTCCAGCGTGTCGTCAAGGGCGTCACGCGGCGCCGTCCGCCACGTCCTGACCAGGGAGCAGCAGCCGCATGACCCTCGACACCGCACCCGTCCGGGCGGACGCACGCGACCGCGCGGCCCGCGCGCACGCACCCGCCGGCCGCCGCCTCGGCATCCGCCGCGCGCTGCGCCCCGGCGCCGGCCGTACGCACCACGCCGGACCGCTCGCGTACCTCCTGCTCGGCATCGCCGCGCTCGTCTCGCTCTTTCCGCTGTACTGGACGGTGGTGGCCGCCTCCACCGACAACACCCGTGTCTCACAGACCCCACCGCCCTTCCTGCCGGGCCCGAACCTGCTCAAGAACCTCGGGATCGCCTGGCAGGACGCCGCGTTGGGCAAGGCGATGCTCAACAGCCTGATCGTGGCCGGTGCCATCGCGCTGTCGACGGTCTTCTTCGCCACTCTGGCCGGCTTCGCCTTCGCCAAGCTGCGCTTCCGCGGGCGCAACCTCCTTCTGCTGCTGGTCATCGGGACGATGATGGTGCCGCCGCAGCTCGGAGTCGTACCGCTGTTCATGATGATGGCCGAGCTGGGCTGGGGGCAGACGCTTCCTTCGGTCATCTTTCCGACGCTGGTCAGCGCCGTCGGGGTGTTCTTCATGCGGCAGTACCTCAGGGAGGCGCTGCCCGACGAACTGATCGAGGCGGGGCGCCTGGACGGGGCGCACTCGCTCCGTATCTTCTGGAGCATCGTGCTGCCGATCGCCCGCCCGCCGATGGCCGTCCTCTTCATGATCACGTTCGTGCACGCGTGGAACGACTTCTTCTGGCCGTTCATCGCGCTCGACATGACCAACCCCACGGTTCCCGTCGCCCTCACCCAGCTCAGCGCGGGCTATGTGCGCGACCAGTCCGTGATCATGGCGGGCGCGCTGCTCGGCACCCTGCCGCTGCTGGCGATGTTCATCGTCTTCGGCCGCCAGATAGTCGGCGGGATCATGCAGGGCGCGGTCAAGGGCTGAACCGCACGGCCCCCTGCGCGCACGTCCGAAACGCAACTCACCCCACACGGAACCCAGTTCAACTCCTGAAAGGGACCCTCGTGGCCACCTCCCCCTCCGTACGAGTCTTTCCGCCCAACTTCCTCTGGGGCACCGCGACAGCCGCCTACCAGATCGAGGGCGCCGCACGGGAAGCCGGCCGCACCCCCTCCATCTGGGACGTCTACTCCCGCACCCCCGGCAAGGTCCGCAACGGCGACACCGGCGACATCGCCGCCGACCACTATCACCGCTGGCGCGAGGACACCGCGCTCATGGCCGACCTCGGTGTCGGCGCCTACCGCTTCTCGGTCTCCTGGCCGCGCGTACGGCCCACCGGCAGCGGCCCCGCCTCCCAGGAAGGCCTCGACTTCTACCGCCGTCTCACCGACGACCTGCTCGCCAAGGGCATCGAACCGGTCGTCACCCTCTACCACTGGGACCTCCCGCAGCATCTGGAGGAGACGGGTGGCTGGCCCGAGCGCCGTACGGCGGAGCACTTCGCCGACTACGCGGCCCTCGTCGCCGACGCGCTCGGCGACCGCGTCAAGACGTGGACCACGCTCAACGAACCCTGGTGCAGCGCGTTCCTGGGCTACGGCTCCGGGGTCCACGCACCCGGCCGTACCGACCCCGTCGACGCCCTGCGCGCCGCCCACCACCTCAACCTCGGCCACGGGCTCGCGGTCCGGGCGCTGCGCGACCGGCTTCCGGCGGACGCGCGGCTCTCCGTCACGCTCAACCTCCACCATGTACGGCCCCTGACCGACAGCGCGGCGGACACGGACGCGGCCCGCAGGATCGACGGGCTCGCCAACCGCGTCTTCACGGGGCCGATGCTGGACGGCGCGTACCCCGAGGACGTCGTGGCCGACACGTCGTCCCTCACCGACTGGTCCTTCGTCCGGGACGGCGACACGGCGCTCATCAACCAGCCGCTGGACTTCCTCGGCGTCAACTACTACTCGCCCACGCTCGTCTCCCACCACGAGGGACCGCCCGCCCACGGGTCGGACGGCCACGGCGTGAGCGACCACAGCCCCTGGCCCGCCGCCGACGAGGTCGCTTTCCACCAGACGCCCGGCCCGCGGACCGCCATGGGGTGGACGATCGACCCGAAGGGCCTGTACGAGCTGTTGATGCGGGTGCGGGAGGACCACCCGGAGCTGCCGGTGATGATCACCGAGAACGGCGCGGCGTTCGACGACTACGCCGACCCCGACGGCGAGGTCCACGACCCGGAGCGGATCGACTATCTGCGGGACCATCTCACCGCCGTACACAGGGCCATCGAGTCGGGAGCCGACGTGCGGGGCTACTTCCTGTGGTCGCTGCTCGACAACTACGAGTGGGGCCACGGCTACGGCAGGCGCTTCGGCGCGGTGTACGTCGACTACCCGACCCAGCGGCGCATCCCCAAGGCCAGCGCGCACTGGTACGCCAAACTCACGCGCAGCGGCAGCCTGGCCGCCGTGACCTCGGGGGACACGGTGAGCGGCGGCCGGTAGCGCCTTCCACGGCCGGGCCTCACGCCTGCGCAGCGGCGGATTCAGTGCTGCTCGGCTGCGGTTCTGTGGCGGGCGGCGCGGGGGCCGGGGTGCGGTAGGCGCGGAGGGGGGCGTTCATGGCGGCCACGACGGCGATCGCCAGCGTGGCGGACAGGCCGCCCGCCACCAGGGCGAAGGGAGCGGAGGTGGCTGACGCGACCAGACCGCCGCGGAAGTTGCCGAGTTCCGGGCCCGCGACGCCGATGACGTGTTCCACCGAGGAGACCCGCCCCCGGTACGCGTCCGGGGTCTCCAACTGCACCAGCGCGCTACGGGTGACCACGGACACCGTGTCGGCGGCCCCGGCCATGGCCAGACAGCCGAGCGCCAGCCACAACGGCCCGGCCAGGCCGAAGCCGGCCAGTGCCAGGCCCCAGACGCCGGCCGCGATCAGTTGGACGCGGCCGGCGCCGCGGCGGCGCGTCACCGTGCCGGACAGCAGGCCGGCCGTGATCCCGCCGACCGCGACGGCCGAGAGGAACAGCCCCAGAGTCCGTGGATCGCCGCCGAAGCGGGCCTCGTTGACCAGGGGGAAGAGCGCGATCGGCATGGCGAGCAGCGTCGCGGACAGGTCGGTGGCCATCACCCCCCAGAGCGTCGGGCGGCGCAGGACGATCGCCCAGCCACCGCGCTGCGGCTTGCGCCTGCCGCGCGCCGTGGCGGGGCCCTCGGGGCGCATGGGCGGCAGGCGGATCAGGGCGAGCGCCGAGATCGCGACGGCCACGGCCTGCGCGGCGTAGGCGGCGGGGAGGTCCCAGCCGGCGATGATCAGCCCGGCCAGCGCGGGCCCGGTCAGCATCGCGGCCTGGAAGGAGATGTTGGCCAGCGCCAGCCCGGCCGCGACCTGGTCGGCGGGCAGCAGCCGCACCGGGAACGTACGCCGGGCGGGCGCGCCGAGCGCGCCGCAGGCGGTGCCCGCGGCGACCAGCGCGAGCAGAAGCAGGACGTTCCGGTTGTCCGCGAGGGCCTGGGCGAACAGCCCTGCGGCGGCCAGCAGTTGGCCGCCGGTTGCGGCCCGTACGACCGTACGGCGGTCGAGCGTGTCCGCCAACGTGCCGCCGAGCAGCCCGAACAGCAGCGTCGCCAGCCCGGAGACGAGCCCGATGGCACCGGTGCCCACCGGGCTGCCGGTCAGCTCCCAGACCTGGGCCAGCACTGCCACCGTGGCTATCTGGCTGCCGAGTTGGGAGGCGGCGGAGCCGATCCACAGGTCCCGGAACGGCCGACTGCCGCGCAGCGGGCGGGTGTCGACGAACCGGCCGCGCCCCTTCACTTCGGCTCGACGAGATGGTCGAGGATCCGCTGCCGCATCGACCGGCGGTCGAGGGCCCGGCGTAGCTCCGCGACCACGGTGGTCAGCGCGTGGGGGATCTCGGCGTCCAACTCGGCGACCGTCGCATGGGTGGCACGCCACTCGGCCTCCAGGAACGGCACGAGCGACCGGCCGCGCTCGGTCAGATCGATCCGCCGGGTACGGGCGTCGGGCCCCGGCTCGGAGGTGACCAGGCCCTCCTTGCGCATGGCGGTCAGGGTCTGGCTGATGGCGGAGTGCGAGCGGTCCAGGGACTCCGCGAGTTCCCGGATGGTGAGCGGCCCGCTGTGCGCGAGCCGGATCAGGGGATAGGCGAACCTCGGCCGTACGCCTTCGATGCCACGGGCCACGTAGACCTGCTCGATCTCGGCGTCCACGGCGGCGAGCAGGGTGTGCAGCGGCTGCCAGGGGTCGGGCAGCGCGGTGGGGTCGGCGGAAGATGTCACAGCGCTAATATAACAGCGCAGTGATAATTCGGGACGGCGAGCGCCGGATCGAGCGGCGTCGATCCGCTGGATCGACACGGCGGTCCTGTGACCGGCGATCCCACCGCGGGATCCCCAACTCCAGCCCTGGCGGACTCAGTCGGCGAGCGCCGTGTCCCGAGCGACCGCCTCCCACGCCGCGATCTCCGCGCTCATGCTCTTGCCACCGAACAGCCCCGTACGGAACGCGCCCGGCTCCACGACAAGCACCTTGATACCGAGCGGCGCGACCTCGTCGGCAAGTGCCTCGGACATGCCCTCCAGTGCGAACTTGGTCGCGCTGTAGGCCGCGAACCCCGCGAAGGACATCTGGCCGCCCATGCTGCTGAGTTGCACGATCGCGCCCGAGTGACGGGCCCGCATATGGGGGAGTACGGCGCGGGTCAGCGCCGCCGGCCCGAAGACGTGCACTTCGAAGAGCGACCGCAACTCCGCGTCCGTCGTCTCCTCCAGGGCGCCGACACGCGTCCGGCCCGCGTTGTTGACGAGGACGTCGATCCGGCCGTGCCGGGCGGCGACGTCCGCCACCACCGTGTCGATCCGTGCCGTGTCGGTCACGTCCAGCCGGACGGCCTCGACCTGGTCGGGGTACCGGGCGACGAGTTCGTCCAGCGTCCCGATGCGACGCGCCGTCGCGACTACGGTGTCGCCGGCCGCCACCGCCGCTTCGGTGATCGCGCGGCCGAAGCGGCGGTGATCAGCCATACCCTGCTCATGTCGCTCTCCTCCTCGATGGGGCCCGTGACCACAACCCTGCTGCCGGGCTCCCTCGCACGTCCAAGACCCTCCGTGATAGCCATTGGGCATGGACGTGCACCGCTGGGATCTCTGCTACTTCGTCGCCGTGGCGGAGGAACGTCACATCACGCCCGCCGCCGAGCGCCTCTCCGTGTCGCAGCCCGCGCTCAGCAAACAGGTCCGGATGCTGGAGCGGACGCTCGGCGCGCCGCTGTTCGACCGGGACGCTTCGACGCGCGCGACGGCCGGCCGCCGGTGATCGGCGTGGAGATCGCGGGCCCCGACGAGACGTACGAGGCGCTTGTCGACGGGCTCGGCGACTGCCGGCTCGCCGGTGGGAACGCGCCGCTGGTGGCCCGTGCGGGCGTCGTCACCCGCCCGGTCGCCGGCCTGTCTCCCGCCCAACTCGCCCTGGCCTGGCGGGCGGACGACAACCGCGCCCTTGTCCGCGCGTACGTGGAGGCGGCACGCGCGACGCACCGGCGTACCCCATGACGACGAATCCGCCCGGCACCCGGTCCCGGCCGCCCCAGCCCTTCGACGCCGTGCTGTGCGACCTCGACGGCGTCATCCGCTTCTACGACATGTCCGAGGTGACGCGCCTTGAGCGGGCGGCGGGCCTTCCGGAGGGCACCACGGAGTCCGTCGGATTCGCGCCGGAGAACGATCTGCCGTTGCTGCTCGGGCGGATCACCCGCGAGGAGTGGGCGGACTCGATCGTTACGGGCCTGCTGCCGCGCGTGTCGCCGTACGAGGCCGAGGCCCTGGCACGCGCGTTCACCACGGCCGGCTTCCGCGCGGACGAGGCGGTCGTGGATCTGCTCCGGAGCGTGCGGGAGCACTGCCCGCTGGTGCTCGTCACCAACGCGCCGCGATGGCTCGACGAGGACCTGGCGGGCCTCGGGCTCTCCGACCTCGCGCACCGTGTCGTCAACAGCTCCCGCGTGGGCGTGGCGAAGCCTGACCGCCGTATCTACGAGATCGCCGTCGAGTACGCCGCCGTGCCCCCGGACCGCTGTCTGTTCGTGGACGACCGACAGGAGAACGTGGACACCGCCGTCGCGCTTGGCATGACCGGAGTGGTCCACCGCGACGCCGCCGGTCTGCGGAAGGCGCTGGGCGGGCCGAACCGCCCGCCCAGCGCCTGAGGGTGCGACGCCGCCCGTCACACGGCGCGGCGGCGGATCTTCACGGCGTTGTCCGTGCGGGTGTCCGGCTGTCCATCGGGGCGGATCTGGATCCGCTCGTGCTCCTCGCTGAGCAGCACCTCCCATTCCCCGTCGGGCAGTTCGAGCGATTCGACGACCTCGCCCGGCGTCGGGAGGTGTACCTCCGGGTGCGGCTGGGACTCCCAGTGCGGGAGTCCGGCGTGCCCGACGATCAGGAGCACCCCACCCGGCGCGACGACCGCCGCGGCGGTCCGCAGGATCTCCTCGCGCGGCATGTCGCCGGGTGAGTGCAGGAAGTGCGCCGAGACCAGGTCGAAGGTCCCGGTGGGGAAGGAGACCCCCAGGTCGTGCCGCTGCCAGTCGATACGGTCGGTGACGCCCGCGTCCGCCGCGTGGCGCCGCGCCTTGGCCAGCGCGACACCGGAGATGTCGCTGGCGGTGACCTGCCATCCCCGGCCGGCCAGCCAGATCGCGTCGGCCCCTTCGCCGCACCCCAGATCCAGCGCCCGGCCGGGCTTCAGGCCGGTGACCTCCCGGACGAGGACCGTGTTCGGGTTCCCGCTCCAGACACGGTCGCTCTCGCCGTAACGGGAGTCCCAGAACTCCTCGCTCGTACCCTCCCCGATGCCGTTGCCGGTTGAGGTCTGGCCCTGAGTCATCTCTGTTTGCCCTTCGCCGAGTTGGTCGCGCTCACCGTCATAACTTCCACCGCTTTCACTCGTATCGATCACGACCCGCCGTCCCGCCGCGCCTCGACCGCCCGCCGCGTGTCCTCGGCGATCAGATCCCCGTTGATCGCGCCGCCCGCCCGCAGCCCCGCCGCCGCCGAACCGATCACGACCTCCGTCGGCTCGGCGACGTTGCCCGCCGCCCACACACCGGGCACGGATGTGGCGCCGACCGGGTCGGTCGGGATGTGGCTGCCGATCACCTGGCCGGCCATCTCCCGGTCGACGGTGGTCAGCCCCAGATCGGCGAGGACGCCCCCGCGCGCGGTGAACCGCGGCGCGACCACCACCGCGCGGACCGGAATCACCCGGCCGCCTGCCAGCGTGACGCCGGTGAGCCGGTCATCCGTCACCTCCAGGCCGGCGACCTCCCCGTCCACCACCGCGATGCCACGCGCGGCGAGCTGTTCGTACTGCTCGTCGTCGAAGTCGGGTGCGGTGTGCCGGAACAGGGTCACGTCATCGCTCCACTGCCGCCACATCTGGGCCTGGTGCACCGCGAGCGGCCCGGTCGCCAGGATGCCGATGGGCGCGTCGCGCACCTCCCATCCGTGGCAGTACGGGCAGTGCAGCACTTCGCGCCCCCAGCGCTCGGCGACGCCCGGAACCGGCGGCAGTTCGTCGACCAGCCCGGCGGTCACGAGCAGCCTGCGCGCCGTCACCTCGGCCACGGCCGAGCCCTCTTCGAGTACGACGCGGAATCCGTCGGCGGCCGACCCCTTGACCGTCGAGACTCGGCCGGCCAGGAACTCGCCTCCGTAGCCCGCCACTTCCTCGCGCCCCACCGCCACCAGCTCGCCGGGGGCGACTCCCTCACGCCCCAGGTAGCCGTGGACGCCGGACGCCGGGGCGTTGCGCGGCTCGCCGGAGTCGATCACGAGTACCGAGCGGCGTGCGCGCGCCAGGGTCAGCGCCCCGCTCAGTCCGGCGGGTCCGCCGCCGATCACCACGACATCGAAATCTACTTTTTGTGCGTTCATGCGAAGCACCTCCATCTGCTGGAGATGGTCCGTCCACGCCCCACCGTTTGACAAAAAACCTTGCCGAGGTGGCAAATGGAACCATGGCTGACGACGACTTCTCGACCGTCCTGAACGGCGTGGGACCCCGTCTGCGGGCCCTGCGCCGCGATCGCGGCACAACACTGGCCCTGCTCAGCGAGTCGACCGGGATCTCGGTCAGCACGCTGTCCCGCCTGGAATCCGGCGGACGCAAACCGACCCTGGAACTGCTCCTGCCGCTCGCCAAGGCGTACGGCGTGCAACTCGACGAACTGGTGGACGCGCCCCCGACCGGTGACCCCCGCGTCCATCTGCGGTCCTTCACGCGCTACGGCATGACCTTTGTGCCGCTGACCCGACACCTCGGCGGGCTCCAGGCGTACAAGCAGATCATGCCGGCGGGCCCGCAGCAGACCGGTGAACTGGAGCAGCGGACGCACGAGGGCTACGAATGGCTCTACATCCTGGCCGGCCGGCTCCGGCTGCGCCTCGGCGAGCACGACCTGGTGCTGGGCGCGGGTGAGGCCGCCGAGTTCGACACCCGCACCCCGCACGGGTGGGGCAGAGCGGGCACGGAAGCGGTGGAGTTCCTCACGATCTTCGGTCGGCAGGGGGAGAAGATGCACGTACGCGCCCGCCCCACCGAGAAGTGATCAGCGCCCCGACCAGCGGCCAAGCGACTGTACGCACTGACGGGTACGGGTACGGGTACGGGCACCAGGGCGCCCGTCGACTTCGCGGCGGGCGGCCGGTCTGATCCCGGCCAAGCAGCGGGCGGTGCAACCCTCCTGACGCCGGATCAGTCCTTCGCCGGCGCGATCGACGCCAGCAGCGCGGAGACCACACGCTCCGTCGACGCCGCCATGTCCACCGACTCCGGCGACAGCAGCCACTGCACCTGGAGCCCGTCCATCACCGCGATGATCGCGTTCGCCACGTTCTCGACGTCCAAGTCCTCGCGTGCCTCGCCCAGTTCGGCCGCCTCGCGCAGTGCGTCGACCACGAACGCCCGCAGCCCGATGTAGCGGTTGCGGAAGTACTCCTGCGCGGGGTGACTGTCGGTGACGCTCTCGGCCGAGAGCACCGCGTAGAGCCGTACGATGCCCTCCCGCCCGGAGTTGCGGCGCGAGGTGTCGATCAGATGGCGCAGGAAGGCGAGACCGCGTGGGCGGTCGGGGCCCAGCTGTTCTATGTCGGTCTGGTCGCGCAGTTCGAGGACGCTGGTGAGCAGCAGTTCCTTGGAGCGGAAGTAGTGCAGGACGCCCGCCTGGGTGAGCCCCGCGCGGTCCGCGATCTCCGCCAGTGAGGCGTTGTTGTAGCCGCGCGCGGCGAACGTCTCCATGGCGATCCGCAGGATCTCCTCGCGCCGCTGCCGCGCCCCCGGACTGCGCGGCGTACGCCGCTGGGCGGGCCCGGCCGCCGCGCCGCCCTGTTCCCCCGCTCGTCTGTTGCTCACCGGGCGTAGTGTACGGCGCTCCCGATCACGTTTCCGATCAGCTTCCGATCATGCTCAGGTCGCCGCAGGCCTCGGGCGCCTGCGGCCCAACTCCCCTCTGGAACAAGTCTGGTCCAATGACTTACTAAGTACTTAGTAAGCGTGCTTTCATGTCGCCGATGCGCCCCCCGGCCACGGCGCGGGCCGCTCCGGGGCCGCGGGCGATTCGTTCGACACACGAACCGGCAGGAGCCCCCACGTATGCGAAGAACCCTGCACAGAAACGTCGTTCGCAAAGCCGTCGTCGCGCTCAGCGTGCTCACGCTGGGCGGCAGCCTCGGACTGACCTCGTCCGGTGTCGCGCAGGCCGCCGACCCCACCGCCCAGGTGTGGATCTCCACGGCCGACGGGAGCCGCAAGCTGGCCTCGGACGGTCAGATCACCTTCAACTCCACACCCCAGGCCATCGACATCAACGTCAACCCCGCCCAGCGCGAACAGCAGTTCACCGGTGCGGGCGCCTCCGTCACCGGTGCGGCCGGGCATCTGATCAACCAGCTTCCACAGGCCCAGAAGAACGCCCTGATGACCTCACTCTTCTCCGCCCAGGGCGACGGCATCGGCATCAACTACCTGCGCCAGCCGCTGGGCGGCACCGACTTCAACCAGGGCGCCGCCTACACCTACGAGGACAACCAGGGGGACTTCAACCTCGGCCGTGACCACGAGGCGATCATCCCCGTCCTCAAGCAGGCCGTGTCGATCAACCCCGCCATCCGCTTCATGGGCAGCCCCTGGACACCGCCCGCGTGGATGAAGACGAACAACAGCCTCAACGGCGGCAGTCTGCGCACCGACCGCTACCAGAACTACGCCGACTATCTGGTCAAGGCGATCCAGGGCTACCAGCAGCAGGGCCTCAAACTCACCGACCTCACTGTGCAGAACGAGCCCGAGTTCGCGACGAGTTATCCGTCGATGAGCATGACCGCCTCGGAGCAGGCGGCGTTCTTCAAGGTCCTCGACCGTACGCTCACGGCCGCGAACCTGCCGACCAACCTCCTCGCGTACGACCACAACTGGGACCACCCGAACTACCCGCTCCAGGTCTTCTCCGAGACTCCGGGCATGAACCGGGTGATCGGCGCCGCCTTCCACTGCTACGGCGGCCAGCCCACCAGCCAGTCGCAGATCCGACAGGCCGGCAAGCGCGTCTTCTTCACCGAGTGCTCGGGCACCGACAGCGACAACCCGGCCAACACCTTCGCCGATACGCTGAAATGGCACGCCGAGAACCTCGTCGTGGCCAACATGCGCAACGGCGGCGAGACCACGATCATGTGGAACCTCGCCCTGAACCAGAACGGTGGTCCCCACCAGGGCCACTGCACCACCCGCTGCAACGGTGTGGTCGAGATCAACGGCAGTACGGTCACACGCAACGCCGAGTACTACGTCCTCGGCCATCTCACCAAGTTCGTCAAGCCCGGCGCCACCCGCATCGGCTCCACCAGCCAGGGCGCGGGCGGCGTGCAGAACGTCGTCTGGCAGAACCCGGACGGCAGCAAGGCGGCGTACGTCGTGAACGGCGCGGGCGCCGCCCGGACGTTCTCCGTCACGGACGCCGGACGCTCCGCCACCTACACGATCCCGGCGGGCGCCGTCGCCACCCTCGTGTGGACCGGCACCGACACCGGCAATCCGGGCGACGGCGCCATCGACCCGGCCACCTGGTACCAGGTGGTCAACAGCGGCACCAACGCCTGCCTCGATGCGACCGGTTGGGGCACGGCGGACGGCACCGGACTCCAGCAGTGGTCCTGCTCCGCCCCCGTCGCCAACAACCAGACCTGGCAGTTCAGACCCACCAGCAACGGCTACTACCAGGTGGTCAACCGGCACGCGGGCAAGGTGTGGGACATCGACGGCGGCGCCGGTGCCACCGCCGACGGGGCCCGCGCGCATCTGTGGAGCTACACCGGCGGCACCAACCAGCAGTGGCAGCCGCAGCGGATCGGGACCACCGACCGCTACCGGTTCGCCGCCAGACACAGTGGCAAGTGCCTGACGGTCGGCGCCGGTACGGTGAACGGCGCCACGCTCACGCAGCAACTCTGCACGGAAGCGGCGAACCAGACCTTCCGATTGGCGGCGCAGCCGTAGCCGCAGGCCGACGGCACCCGATGAGAGCCGGTGAGCCCTTCTCCAGGGCTCACCGGCTCTCGTTCACAGGTCGAGCACCGCGCGCAGAGCCTGGCTGATGCGCTCCATCACCGCCGTGTCGACAGGGCCGAGCAGCTTCGCGCCGTCGAAGCGCGTGACCCTCAACTGCTGGAGGTTGACCGCGACAGCGGTGGAGGGCAGCGGGTCGTCGATCACCACGGACATCGCGGTGTCGGGGTAGCGCCCGGCGTCGTGCAGGACGACGGTGAGCACCGCGCCGTACGCCTCCTCCAGCCCGTCCAGCGAGACGATCAGGACGTTGCGCCCGTCGCCGAGCGTCCAGATCTCACCACGTTTCACAGGGCGTCGCCCTCGCCGCCCAGGTCTTCGCCGAGGCCCAGCGACGCGAGCCTGCGGGCGGAGTCGAGCACGGCCTGCCGCTGGGCGGCGCGCACGATATAGGCGTTGAGGGACAGACCGGCCGCTGCCGCCCCCGCCTTGATCGATGCGTTGATCTCGTCCGGGATACGGAGCGTCATGGCGGTCATGCGACCGACCATAGCAACCGGACAGTGGTTGCACCATGTGGTGTCACACCCCGGAGGCATCGGGCCCGGACCTACCGCGCGGGCGGCAGCGCCGCGCACAGGGCGTCCGGAGCACCGTTGAACGCGTGATCGGGCGGGGCGCCGAACCCGATCACCAGACCCTCACGGGCCGGCACCGCGCTGTCGGGACCGTTCGGCGAGGACCGCGACGAGCCGGTCGTGCCGCCGCCGGTACGTGCGCCGCATCAGACGTACATGGCTGTCGTACGCGCCGCAGACGATGAAGTCGGCGAACGTGAGCTGGTCGACGACCTACGCGGGGTCTGTCCGACGACGGCCGACTTGCCGACCCGGCAACTTCCCTTGGTACGGGCTCGGCCGTCGCCGAATGATGGGGAGCGGAAACGATCACCCCGAGGAGGACCCATGCCTGACCCCACCACGCCGTCCGTGGCAACCAGCGTCACCCCGCCGGGCGCCCGGCACCGCCTGGTGGACGTCCCCGGCGGCCGAATCCACCTGGTGGAACAGGGGACGGGCCCGCTCGTGCTCCTGGTCCACGGCTTCCCCGAGTCCTGGTACTCCTGGCGCCACCAGCTCCCGGCGCTCGCCGCCGCCGGGTATCGCGCGGTGGCCGTCGACGTACGCGGCTACGGACGCTCCTCGAAGCCGCGGGCCGTCGATGACTACCGGATGCTCGCGCACGTCGCCGACAACGTCGCCGTCGTTCAGGCCCTCGGAGCCAGGACGGCGACGATCGTCGGCCACGACTGGGGGTCGAACATCGCGGCCGACTCCGCGCTGCTGCGCCCCGACATGTTCACCGCCGCGGCGCTCCTCGGCGTCCCGTTCGCGCCGCGCGGAGGACCCCGCCCGACCGAGGTTTTCGCGCGGATCGGCGGCGACGAGGAGTTCTACGTCAGCTACTTCCAGACGCCCGGCCGCGCCGAGGCCGAGATCGAGCCCGATGTCCGCGGCTGGCTGGCCGGGTTCTACACCGGTATCTCGGGCGACACCCTGCCGCCCGAGGGCGAGGGCAGCCTCTACTTCGTACCGCCGGGCGGCAGACTCCGCGACCGGTTCCCCACCGGCCCGCTGCCCGCCTGGCTCTCGGAGGCCGATCTCGACCACTACGCGGGCGAGTTCGAGCGGACAGGACTGACCGGAGCACTCAACCGCTACCGCAACGTCGACCGGGACTGGGCGGACCTGACCCCCTGGCACGGCGCCCCGCTCACCCAGCCCTCCCTTTTCATCGGCGGTGGACTCGACGCCTCCCTCGTGTGGATGGCGGACGCCGTCAAGAACTACCCCACCACCCTTCCCGGCCTGGTCTCCTCGCACATCCTCGAAGGCTGCGGGCACTGGGTGCAGCAGGAGCGCGCCGACGAGGTCAACGGCCTGCTGACCGAGTGGCTGGACGGACTGCCGGGGCGCTGACCCCGGCGGCGGGCCGTCACACCTCCGGGTGATCCGGCCGGCACGGCCCGGATCACCCGAACGGCGGTATACCCGCGCCGCTCCGGGACCGAAGGGGGCGGGCGGCACGGGGTGCCGGAACCGGACCGCGCCGACGGGCCGTCGCGGGGCGCGCCACGACGTTACCCACGGTCCGGCAGCGGTCACCGAGGGCCTGCCCACGAACGGGGACAGGCCGGGCAAAGCGGCGAGAATGATCGGACCGAGCACGCTGATCAGTTCGATCAGGTCAAGGAGTGAAGTCAGTGGAGAACGCCGACGTCCGGCCGACCGGCCCCGCTCTGCCGACGGGCCGTGGCGACCTCAGCTACGGGGTCGTACGTGCCCTGCGTGGCCGCCCCGGTTCCGGGGCCCCCTTTCCGCCGAACGGTACGGCCGACGAGGCCACCCCCTACGGCGAGGACCTGCACCTCGCGCTCTACCTCTGCTACGAACTGCACTACCGCGGATTCTGCGGCGTCGACCCCGCCTGGGAGTGGGACCCCGCCCTCCTCGCCTTCCGCGCCGGCCTCGAACGCCGCTTCCTCGACGCCCTTCGCGCGGACACCAAGCGCCGCACCGACATCGACGAGGCGCTCGCCGACCTGCTGGTCGAATCGCCGGACGGCGCGAGCGTGTCCCACTACCTCCGGGACGAGGGCGAGCTGTGGCATCTGCGTGAGTACGCCGCCCAGCGCTCCGTGTACCACCTGAAGGAGGCCGACCCGCACGCCTGGGTCATCCCCCGGCTGCGGGGGAGGGCCAAGGCGGCCATGGCGGCGGTCGAGTTCGACGAGTTCGGCGCGGGCGACGCGGACCGGATGCACGCGCGCCTCTTCGCCGGCCTCATGACGGACCTCGGCCTGGACACCACGTACGGCAGGTACGTCGACGTGGCGTCGGGGGAGATGCTGGCGAGCGTCAATCTGATGTCGATGTTCGGCCTGCACCGTGCGCTCCGCGGCGCGCTGGTGGGGCACTTCGCCGCCGTCGAGGTGACCTCGTCACCCGTGTCCCGGCGGCTGGCGGAGGCGATGGGACGGGTGGAGGCGGGTGAGGCGGCCGTACGGTTCTACGCCGAGCACGTCGCGGACGACGCCGCCCATGAACAGCTCGTGCGCCGCGAGGTCGTCGGCGGGCTGCTGGAGGAGGAGCCCTGGCTGGAGACGGACGTGGCCTTCGGCGCCGACGCCACGGGTGTGCTGGACGCGCGGCTCGCCGAGAAGCTGCTCTCCGCCTGGGGCGACGGGCTCTCCGGCCTGCGTACGCCGTTGTGAGGCGTCCCCCCCCGGTGAAGCAAGCCTGTCCCCGGCACTCTCATCGATCGTGAGAGTGCCGGGGACAGGTTGTTCACGCGTCGTCGAGAGACCGCGCCCGCACCGGTGTGCTGAGCGCCTGCTGGCCTCCGCTGGCCAGCATCCGCACCTCGCCCCGGTCGCTGATCTCCGCGCGAACGATGCCCGTCTCGTCCTCGTAGACGGGAAATCCGCCCGCCCCGGCCCTGGCGGTACGCCGGACCGTCACCGCGTCCCGTTCGACGCCCGCCCGTGGGGCGGGGCCGGTCGGGTCCGCCAGGGGGGTCGGTTCCTCGAACACCAGCTCGTAGCGTTCCGGATAAGCCATGGGGGCCTCCTCCCGCGATGGGCACCACCCCCCATGGTCACCCAGTCACGGAAGGCGGGCGACCCCGGCGTAGACGGCGTTCTCCTCGCGCTCCGGCGCGTCCGTGTCCTTGTACCATTCCGGTCCGGTGACGAGTCCGGGCTCGACGAGGTCGAGACCGTCGAAGAACCGCGCCACCTCGTCCCGTGTGCGGAACCGCAGCTCGATACCCCCCTTGCCGTAGGTCCCGGTGATCTGGGCCTCCAGCTCCTTGTGGAAGTCGAAGGTGCCGTGCGAGAGCATCAGATAGCTGCCGGGCGCGAGCGCGTCGAGGAGGGTGCGGGTGATCTCGTACGGTCCGTCACTGTCCGGGATGAAGTGCATCAGCGCGATGAGCGAGACGGCGACGGGCCGGTCGAAGTCCAGATGCCCGCGCGCGTGCTCCAGGATCGCCTCGGGTTCGCGCACGTCCGCCTGGATGTAGTCGGTCGCGCCCTCGACCGTGCTGACCAGCAGCGCTTCGGCGTGTCGGAGCACGATGGGGTCGTTGTCCGTGTAGACGACCCGCGCCTTCGGGTTGATCTCCTGGACCACCTGGTGGAGGTTCGGCGCGGTCGGGATACCCGTGCCTATGTCGAGGAACTGGTCGACACCCTGGCCGGCGAGCCACGCGGACGCGCGGTGCATGAAGGCGCGGTTCTGCCGGGCGCTGCGCTTGCCCAGCTCCGGCAGTTGCTCCCCGACCGCCCGGTCGACCGGGTAGTTGTCCTTGCCGCCCAGCAGCCAGTCGTACACCCGTGCCGGGTGGGGCTTGCTCGTGTCGACCTGCGTCTTGGGTGAACCTGCGTTCATGGGGTGCTCCGTTGGCTCTCTGATCCGAAGAGGGGGGTGGCAGGAACGAGGAGTACGGGACCGGTGACGGCCCGGCCCGGTACCGGGTTACGGCGTCACAGCGTGTCGCGGAAGTCGGACAGTAACTGCCGCGTACGGCCCGCGGACTCCGCGTGGGCCACCATCCGGTCCATGGCCTCCATGTGCTCGGAGACCTCGCCGTCCTCGTCGAGATAGAGCGCGCCGGTCAGATACTCGATGTAGACCATGTCCCGTACCTCGGGGATGCCGAAGCGGAACAGGACGAACGGGCTGTACGTGCCGGGGTGATGGCCGGCGGTGAACTCGGCGATCTGGAGCGTCACGTTCGGCATCTCGCTCGCTTCGAGCAGCCGGTCGATCTGCGCGCGCATCACGTCCGGCGACCCGACACGCCGGCGCAGCACCGTCTCGTCCAGCACGGCCCAGAAGACGGGCGCGTCGCTGCGGGTCAGCAGCGCCTGGCGCTCCAGCCGCAGCGCGACCAGGCGCTCGACGCGGGCCGCGTCGTTCAGCTTCTCACCCAGGGCGCCGCGGGTCAGGATGTGCCGGGCGTACTCCTCGGTCTGGAGCAGCCCCGGCACGAAGTGCGGCTCGTAGCAGCGCATGGTCGTCGCGGCCTCTTCGAGGCTGACGTAGCCGCTGAACCAGTCGGGGAGCACATCGTGGAACCGCTGCCACCAGCCGGGCCTGTTGGCCTCGTCGGCCAGCCGGAGGAAGACGTCTATCTCCTCGTCCGGGACGTTGTAGGCGGGAAGAAGGATCTGCAGATACGGGACTTTGAGCCCGACCTCCGCCATCTCCATCCGGCGGACGGTGGCCGCCGTGACCCGGAGCAGCTGACCGGCCTGCTCCCGGCTGAGACCCGCCTTCTCACGCAGCGCCAACAGCTGTCTGCTGAGCACGATCTGACCGATCGTCGGAGCCGACCGTGGCTCGCTCATTCCGCACCCCCGAGCAACACCGCAGCCATGGCAGGCAGTCTGCCACAGCAACTCGCCTGCGGGACAGTCCTGTTGATCTTTTGCGCGGCAGTGGCTGTGACCCTGGCGGTCAGGCGGGCTTCAGCCCCGGATTCCCGGCTTCCGTGACGAACGACGCCGCCCTGGTGAGCGCGGAGCCCGGCTTCGTCACCGCCTTCAGCGTGTTGAACGTGACCGTCGCCCGGTCCTGGGTGAGCGTGAACGTGGTATATCCCCGGCGCCCGTTGTAGTACTTCATGTGTGGATTGGCGGAGGTGAGGTTCGACCAGTTGGACGGCTTCTCCGCACCGTCCATGCCGCTGCTCACCGAGGTCGTGGCGATTTCCGTCCCCACGACGCGGGACTTCGGGTCGTTGAAGTCGGCCTTGAGGTCGAAGCCGTAGCCGACGTGCACGTCGCCGGTCAGCACCATCAGGTTGGCGAGTCCGGCCGCGTTCGCGCCGTCCAGGACGCGCTGCCGGGAGGCCGTGTAGCCGTCCCAGGCGTCCATCGACAGTTTGAAGTCCGCTCTCGGTACGTCGCGGCGCTGGGCGAACGTCACCTGCTGGGCGAGCAGGTGCCAGGTGGCCTTCGAGCCCTTCCAGCCGTCGAGCAGCCACCGTTCCTGTGTCTGGCCGGTCATGGTGCGCTTGGGGTCCTTCGACTCCGCGCCCGGCACCTGCCAGTTGGCGCCCTGCACCTGGTTGGAGCGGTACTGGCGGGTGTCGAGGATGTCGAACTGCGCCAGCTGTCCGAAGTGCAGCCGGCGGTAGAGCTGCATGTCCGGGCCTTCGGGCTGCTGCGGGGTGCGCAGCGGCTGGTTCTCCCAGTACGCGCGGTAGGCGGCGGCGCGGCGCAGCAGGAACTCCTCCGGCGGGACGTCGTTCTCGGGCGTCTCGTCCGCGTAGTTGTTCTCGGTCTCGTGGTCGTCCCACGTGACGACGAAGGGGTGCGCGGCGTGCGCGGCCATCAGGTCCGGGTCGGACTTGTAGAGGCCGTAGCGCAGCCGGTAGTCCTCCAGCGTGATCGTCTCGGAGTTGTAGTGCGCGGGGAGCTTGCGGTCGGTGTAGTTGCGCGCGCCGCCGACCGCTGTCACGGCGTACTCGTACAGGTAGTCGCCGAGATGGACGACGACGTCGAGGTCTTCGGCGGCCAGGTGCTTGTACGCGGTGAAATAGCCGTGGTAGTAGGCCTGGCAGGACAGCGTGGCGAACTTGAGCTGGGTGACCCTGGCGCCGGCGGCGGGTGCCGTACGGGTGCGGCCGGCCGGGCTGATCCATGTACCGACCCGGAACCGGTAGTGGTAGAAGCGGTCGGCCGACAGGCCGGGGACCTCGACGCGCACGCTGTGGTGGAACTCGGGGTGGGCGGTCGCGGTGCCGCGCGCGACGATCAGGGTGAAGCGCTCGTCCTGGGCGACCTCCCACTCCACCTCGACCCGCTCGGTGGGCAGCCCGCTGTTCGCCGTGTACGGCTCCGGTGCCAGCCGGGTCCAGAGCAGGGCCGTGTCGGGCAGCGGGTCGCCCGAGGCGACGCCCAGCGTGAACGGGTTCTTGCTGATGTCCCTGGGGTTGAGCCGGCGGGCGCTCGCCGCGCCGGCGGTCGGCATGTTCGCCGCGAAGGCGAGCACGGCCGCGGCGCTCGCGCGGGTGACGAACTGACGGCGGTCGATACGGCGGGCGGCAGCGCGGAATTCCGGCAGATGATTTCCCATGGTGAGAAGTCATATGCCCTGTTATGTACTTTACTGACGCCGCATCAGAGTGATCTCCTGCTCCGCCCGGCGGAGTGAAGTCCGACCGTGAGAGAAACCGGTGCCGGGGAAGGTGAAGGGCGACCCGGCACGACCCGAAGGGATGGACACCGTGGCACGACCGAGGATTCTCGTAGTGGGCGCAGGCTTCGCAGGGGTTGCGTGCGTACGCCGTCTGGAGCGGAAGCTGGGGCCCGAAGAGGCGGAGATCTCCCTGATCACGCCGTTCTCGTACCAGCTCTATCTGCCGCTGCTGCCACAGGTGGCCTCGGGAGTGCTGACCCCGCAGTCGGTCGCGGTCTCACTGCGCCGCAGCAGGAAGCACCGCACCCGGATCATCCCTGGCGGAGCCATCGGAGTGGATCCGAAGGCCAAGGTCTGTGTGATCCGGAAGATCACCGGCGAGATCGTCAACCAGCCGTACGACTACATCGTGCTGGCTCCCGGCAGCATCACCCGTACCTTCGACATCCCCGGCCTCGTCGACAACGCGCGCGGCATGAAGACGCTCGCCGAAGCCGCCTACGTACGCGACCACGTCATCGCGCAGCTCGACATCGCGGACGCGAGCCTGGACGAGCGGGAGCGCGCGGGGCGCCTGCGGTTCGTGGTGGTCGGCGGCGGTTACGCGGGCACGGAGACGGCCGCCTGTCTGCAACGCGTCACGAACAACGCCCTGCGGCGCTATCCACGGCTGGACCCCAAGCAGATCAAGTGGCACCTCATCGACATCGCCCCCAAGCTCATGCCGGAGCTCGGCGACAAGCTCGGAGCCACCGCCCTCGGCATCCTCCGCAAGCGCGGGATCGAGGTGTCGCTCGGGGTCTCGATCGCCAAGGCCGGTCCCGACGAGGTGACCTTCACCGACGGACGGGTGCTGCCGTGCCGCACACTCATCTGGACGGCCGGCGTTGTCGCGAGTCCGCTGGTCGGCACGTTCGAGGCCGAGACGCTGCACGGCCGGCTCGTCGTCCCGCCCGAGCTGCGGGTGGCCGGTCTCGACGGCGTCTTCGCCCTCGGTGACGCGGCAGCCGTGCCCGACCTGACCAAGGGCGGCGACGCGATCTGTCCGCCGACCGCCCAGCACGCCATGCGGCAGGGCCGTACGGCGGCGGACAACGTCGTCGCCACGGTGCGCCATCAGCCCCTCCGCCGGTACGAGCACAAGGATTTGGGGCTTGTGGTCGACCTCGGCGGCAGGGACGCCGTCTCCAAGCCGATGGGTGTCGAACTGCGCGGGATGCCGGCCCAGGCCGTCGCCCGCGGTTACCACTGGTCGGCGCTGCGGACCAATGTCGCCAAAGCGCGGGTGCTGACCAACTGGATGCTCAACGCCGTCGCCGGGGACGATTTCGTACGGACCGGGTTCCAGGCGCAGAAGGCGGCCTCGCTGCACGACTTCGAGTACACCAACACGTATCTGACGCCTGATCAGGTGCGTGAGCACACACGCACGCCGACCGCGCGCGGATGACGCGCCGCCGCGCCACCGGGCGCCCGCCGGGTGGCCAGGTACGGGAAGCCACTCCCGTACCCGGCCCGATCACCCGCCAACTGCCGTGGCGCCGCCCGCGATCAGGTGGTGAACCGGTGGTGGCCCGACGCCACCGCGTACACCGCGCAACCCTCCTCCATCCGCAGGAACTTCGCGCCCTGGTGCCTGACGTCGCCCGCCCTGCGCGCCGGCACCCACACCTCGGCCGTGGTGTTCGGCGGTATCGAACACTCCAGCTCGAAGCCCCCACTTCGCGACTCCCAGCGCGTGGTGATCGGCCCGTGGACCGACGCGTACCGGCCCCCGGCCCGCTTCACCTCACCACCGGGCCGCGGCCTGATGACGATCTCCTTGAACCCGGGCCGGCCGGCCGCGATCCCGGCGACGTTCGCGTACATCCACTCGCCGACCGACCCGTAGGCGTAGTGGTTGAACGAGTTCATCCCGGCGTCCTGGAAACCGCCGTCCGGCCTGATCGAGTCCCAGCGCTCCCACATCGTGGTCGCCCCGTTCTCGATCTGGTACCCCCAGCCGGGGAAGGTCTTCCGGTGCAGCAGGCGGTACGCGACATCCGTGTGGCCGGTGGCGGTGAGCACCGGCAGCAGCCGGGGCGTGCCGAGGAAGCCCGTCGACAGATGCCAGTCCTTCGCCTCGATCAGCTCCACCAGCCGGTCGGCGGCGGGCTCACGGGCCGCCTCGGGCAGCAACTCCATGGAAAGGGCGAGCACATAAGCCGTCTGCGTATCACCCTTCACCCTGCCGTCGGGGCTCACATACGCCGTCCGGAAGGCATCACGGACCTGGCCGAACAGCGTCTCGTACGGCACGGGATCCTTGCCCAGCACCCGCGCGATGCGCGCGGTGAGATCGGCGACGTGCGCGAAGTAGGCGGTGCCGATGACGTCCTTCGGAGTCTCGTCCGCGATGTTGAGCCAGTCGCCGAAACCCTCCGCCGGCCGCAGGAACCTGTCGCTGTGCGCGCGCAGATAGTCCAGCCATTTGAGCACCGAGTCCCACGACACGTCGAGTATCCGCTCGTCGCCGTACGCCTGGTAGAGCGCCCATGGCACGGTGACCCCGGCGTCGCCCCAACCGGCCGAGCCGTCGCCCACGTTCGCGATGTCCGGGGCGACATGCGTGAACGACCCGGCGTCGGTCTGCGCGTCACGCAGGTCCTGGAGCCACTTGGTCAGGAAGCGGGCGGACTCCATGACGTACGAGGCGGTGGGGGCGAACACGTTGATGTCACCGGTCCAGCCGAGCCGTTCGTCCCGCGCGGGCGTATCGGTCGGAATGGAGAGGAAGTTGCCGCGCTGGCCCCAACTGATGTTGCTGTGCAGCTGGTTGAGCATGGGGACGTCGGAGTCGAACTCGAAGGTGAACGGCGCCGACGTATGCATGACCCGGCCGGTGATCGCGCTCGCGCGCGGCGTGCCAGGGAAGCCGGCGACCTCGACGTAGCGGAAACCGTGGAAGGTGAAGCGCGGTTCGAAGGTCTCCTCGCCCCCGCCCCTCAGCGTGTAGGTGTCGGTGGCGCGCGCCGTACGGAGGTTGGCGGTGTAGATCGAGCCGTCGGGGTTCAGCACCTCGGCGTGCCGCAGCCGTACGGTCGTGCCCTCCTTGCCCGACACCCGCAGCCGCACCGAACCGACCATGTTCTGGCCGAGGTCGAAGACGAACACCCCCGGAGCGACGCGCGTGACCTTCTTGGCGGGCAACTCCTTCGCGACGCGCACCGGGCCGTCCAGCTCCGCCACGATCTCCGTCTCGACGCCGTCGACCTCCTCGGCCGCGAGCCAGCCCGCGTCGTCGAACCCCGGTGACGTCCAGCCCTTGGTCTCCAGCCGGGCGTCGTACTCCTCGCCCGCCTGCATGTCGCTCGACACGATGGGCCCCGAGGCGGCCCGCCAGCCGTCGCCCGACACGACCCGCTCACTCGTCCCGTCCTGGTACGTGACCTCCAACTGGGCCAGCAGTGCGGGCCGGTCGCCGTAGTGGTGCGGGCCGAACATGCCGAGATTGCCGCCGTACCAGCCGAGTGCGAGATGGGCGCCGAGCGCGTTGGCGCCGCGCCGCACCAGCGTGGTGACGTCGTACGTCTGGTACTGGACCCGTTGGCGGTAGTCGGTCCAGCCGGGCGCGAACTGGTCCTTGCCGACCCGCTGTCCGTTGATGTGCGCCTCGTAATGACCGAGCGCCGTGGTGAGCAGTCGTGCGCGTGCGACGGGTTTGTCGGCCAGCCGGAAGGCGTGCCGGAGCTGGGTGGCGGGGAAGTACGCGGGCGCCACCGCGCCCCACGGCCCGGAGCCCCACGCGGGCCCCACCTTCGCGGCGGGCCAGGCGCTGTCGTCGTAACCGGCCTGCCGCCACGCGCCGTCGGAGCCGGACGGCTCCGTGTCCGTCGTTCGCCACGCGGCGTCGGTGACGACGGTGCCGGTGCCGCCCGCCGAGGTCAGCTCCAGCACGGCGATGAGACCGGCCGGGCTCTCGGTGGCGTTGACCGCCGACGCCGCCAGGACGTTGGCGCCCGCGCGCAGATGGGCCGTGACGTCGACGACGGCGGGGCGGCGCCAGTTCTCGGCGGGCCCGTCGGGCTCGGTCCGGCCCACCTCGGTGCCGTTCACGTACACGGTGTACGCGTCGTCGGCGCCCACCACGAGCCGGGCACCCGTGACACCGGCAGGGACGTCGACGGCGCGCCTGAACCAACGGGTCCCGGCGGGCAGGTTGCTCGTCGGTTCGCCCTCGGGGTACCAGATCCAGGACGCGCCCCGCAGCGTCGGCGCGCCGCTCAGCGCGGCCGGCGCGGCGATCCACCGCGCGGACCAGGCCGCCGTGCTCAGCAGCCCGGTCTCCCACCAGGCGCTCTCGCTCCAGCCGGAGACCTCACCCGCGGTGTTCCAGACGCGAACCGACCAGTGATACCGCGTCAGAGGCTTGAGCGCCGGACCCGCGTACGGCACGAGCACCGAGCGGTCCGACACGACCTTGCCGCTGTCCCACACATCGGGCTCGGCCAGCTTGTCGGGACGGGAGGCGACCCGGATCTGGTACGCGCTCTGCGCCTGGCCGGGAGCCTCGGACAGGAGGGGCCAACTCAGCCGGGGCTTCGGGGTGTCGAGGCCCAGCGGATTGCGTACGTACTCGACGGTCGGCGCGCTGACCCGGAGTGCTCCGCGCCCGCTCGAGCCGGCGGCGGTGCCGGCCGGGGACTGCTCGACGGCCTGCGCCGACGGCGCGTTGGCCGTGGCGAGGGTGGTGCCCAGTGCGGCTGCTGTGGTGGTGGTGAGCATGCGGCGTCTACTGATCACGTCAACCCCAGAACAATTCGACAGTGAATCGATTCAGGGCAGTGAAAGTAGGGGCGCCCTCCTGGCGCGTCAAGGTGTCGCGCTCACATTGCCTTGCCGGACAGGCGATTTGGGGCGCTTCACTGAACCCTTTCAGTCAGACCGCCCGCCGGGACGGGTGCAGCGGGGGTCGTTTGCGACCGATCCGTGTGTACGGTCCTCACCTCTGCCGGGATCTCTTCCCTGGGCACGCCGACGGCCGTCCGTCACTGATCCGGGGAATGTTGTTGTGCGGTAACTGATCGCTTTAGTCTCAACCCGGACGCACCCGGCGGTCCCACGGGGCCGCGGCGCCCGTGGCGAGAGGAGAACAACTGCCATGGGCACCCGCCCCGACACTGCGGTCAAATCCACCTCGGGCAGACCCGGCACACCCACTCCGTCCTCCGGCGCACAGGGACACATCCCCGCGAGGCGGGCCACGAGCCGGGGCAGCGGAAGGCGCGGGCGGCGTTCGCCGAGGCCCGCTCGGACCGCGACCGGGCGCTGATCGCCGCGCTCGTGGCGTTCCTGCTGACCGGGGTGGCGATCACCGTCCTCGTGCACTTCGCGGTGGTACGCCCGCTGCACACCGTGCGCACCGCGTCCCGGCGCGTCGCGGGCGGGGACTTCGACCACGCGATCCCCGCGCACGGACCGGCCGATCTGCGGACCCTCGCGGAGGCCGTGGAGGGGATGCGACTGCGGGTGGTCAGCGAGCTCGCCACCTCCCGCGGCAACGAGGGCGAACTCGCCCGCCAGGCCGCCGAGCTGGACGCCGGCGCGGTGGAACTGCGGCGGTCCAACGCGGAGTTGGAGCAGTTCGCGTACGTCGCCTCGCACGACCTCCAGGAGCCGCTGCGCAAAATCGCGTCCTTCTGCCAACTGCTGGAGAAGCGTTACGGCGACCAGCTCGACGACCGCGCCACCCAGTACATCGACTTCGCCGTCGACGGAGCCAAGCGCATGCAGGTCCTCATCAACGACCTGCTTACCTTCTCCCGTGTCGGCCGGGGCCAGGACGCGCAGGAACCGGTCGCCCTCGACGCGGCCCTGGACCGTGCCGTACGCAATCTCTCGGTGACGATCGAGGAGACCGGCGCGGTCGTCGAGCGCCCTGCGGAGCTGCCCGAGGTCGTGGGCGACCCGACGCTGCTCACGATGCTCTGGCAGAACCTCGTCGGCAACGCGGTCAAGTTCCGCCGCCCCGACCGGGATCCGCGTGTCCGCATCACCGCGTACCGGACCGTCGACCGCGAGGAGGGGGCCGACTTCTGGACGTTCACCGTCACCGACAACGGCATCGGCATCCCCGAGGAGTTCGCCGACAAGGTCTTCGTCATCTTCCAGCGGCTGCACGCCAGGGACGCGTACGCCGGCACGGGCATCGGTCTGTCACTGTGCAAGAAGGTCGTGGAACACAGCGGAGGACACATCTGGATCGACACGACGCACACCGGCGGCACACGAATCGCCTTCACCCTCCCCGCCGATCCCGCGCGGCCCGCGGCCGTCGAACCGCCCCCACCGGCCCCCACCACCGAAGGAAGCACCGCATGAGCACATCGCCCCAGCCCCGGCCCGTCGAAGTACTGCTCGTCGAGGACGACGCGGGTGACGAACTCATGACCCGCGAGGCGTTCGAGGACAACCGGATCGGCAACACCCTGCATGTCGTACGGGACGGTCTGGAGGCCCTGGACTTCCTCTACCAGCGCGAGGAACACGTCGAGGCACCGCGCCCCGATCTCATCCTGCTCGACCTGAACCTGCCCAAGTACGACGGCCGGCAGGTGCTGGAGAAGATCAAGTCCGACCCGGACCTCAGCCCCATCCCGGTGGTCGTCCTCACCACGTCGGCGGCCGAGGAGGACATTCTCCGAAGCTACAAGCTCCACGCCAACGCGTATGTGACCAAGCCCGTGGACCTCGACCAGTTCATCAAGGCGATCCGGCAGATCGACGACTTCTTCGTGACCGTGGTCAAACTGCCGCGCGCGTTCTGAGACGGCTCCGCCACGCCGCCGGCTCCGCCGGGCCCACCGGGTGTGTGAGGGGAAATCGCCTAGCATGTCCGCGGAAGGCAGGGTGAGTCGTGGTCCTCAAAACATTCGGCTGGGCGTTCGGTTTCACCGTGCTCGGCCTCGTGGTGGCGGTGCTCTACGACGGATGGACCGCGCTCGGGGTCGTGGCGATCCTGACGGTGCTGGAAGTCTCGCTGTCCTTCGACAACGCGGTGATCAACGCCGGGATCCTGAAGAAGATGAGTGCCTTCTGGCAGAAGATCTTCCTCACGATCGGTGTCCTCATCGCCGTGTTCGGTATGAGGCTCGTGTTTCCCGTCGTCATCGTCGCGGTCACCGCCAAGCTCAGCCCCGTCAAGGCGGTGCAGCTGGCGGTCAACGACAAGGACCGGTATCAGCAACTGGTCACCGACGCCCACCCGTCGATCGCCGCCTTCGGCGGCATGTTCCTGCTGATGATCTTCCTCAGCTTCATCTTCGAGGAGCGCGAGATCAAATGGCTGGGCTGGATCGAACGCCCGCTGGCGAAGCTCGGACAGGTCGAGATGCTGGCCGTCTGCCTCGCGCTGATCGTGCTGATGATCGCCTCCATGACCGTCGCGACGCACGCCCATCAGCACGGCGGCGCGCACGCCGACAAGACGCAGACCGTCCTCACCTCAGGACTGGCCGGTCTCATCACGTATCTGATCGTGGGCGGGCTCTCCACCTACTTCGAGAACAGACTCGCCGACGAGGCGGACACACAGGCCGGCGCGCAGGTCATCACGCCCGGTGAGGGGGGACGGGAGGCAGGACCGGAGACGGTGCCCGGCCAGCGCGGCAGCGGCGCCTCGCTTGTCGCCGTCACCGGCAAGGCCGCGTTCTTCATGTTCCTCTACCTCGAAGTCATTGACGCGTCCTTCTCCTTCGACGGCGTGATCGGCGCCTTCGCGATCACCAACGACATCGTGCTGATGGCACTGGGGCTCGGTATCGGCGCGGTGTACGTCAGGTCGCTCACCGTCTACCTCGTCCGCCAGGGGACACTCGACGACTACGTCTACCTGGAGCACGGCGCGCACTACGCGATCGGCGCGCTGGCGGTGATCCTGCTCGTCACCATCCAGTACCAGATCAGCGAGATCATCACCGGCCTCATCGGCGTCGTACTGATCGGCTGGTCCTTCTGGTCGTCGGTCCTGCGCAACCGCCGGATCGCGGCGGGCCGGGCGCGCCCGACGGACTTCGCCTGAGCCGCGCGTGACCACCGGGACCGCCCGCCGCGTCACCGAGGCGCTCCAGCCCCGCGACACCCTGCTCGCCGGAATGGTCGGCACCGGTGCCGGCGCGCTCGCCACGACCGCCGGACGGGCACCCACGGGCATCCTCGTCGCGATGACCGCGCTGTGGGCCATGACCGTACGGCCCGGTCGTCGCCGTGTGCTGGTCACGTTCCTGCCGCTGTAGAGCCGCCCGGCCGGGCGGGAGTCCTCGTACCGGGAGAGGGTGGGGCCAACGTACCCGGCCGGCGGAGGGCTCCATGACGAACCGTGACGAGGCACCCGTCGAGGACACCGCCGTCGCCCCGCACTGCCTGGTGACCGGTGCCACCGGCTACATCGGCGGGCGGCTCGTACCGGAGCTGCTGGACGCCGGGTACCGGGTGCGCTGTCTCGCCCGTACGCCCGAGAAGCTGCGCGACCACGTCTGGGCGGGCCGGGCCGAGGTCGTACGCGGCGACGTGACCGACGCCGAGTCGGTCGGCGCCGCCCTGCGGGGCATCGACGTCGCGTACTACCTGGTCCACGCGCTCGGCTCCGGCCCCGGCTTCGAGCGGACCGACGCCGACGCCGCCCGGATCTTCGCCGAACAGGCCCACGCGGCGGGTGTCCGGCGCATCGTCTATCTCGGCGGCCTGACCCCGGCCGGCGTACCCGAGCGGAACCTGTCACCCCATCTGCGCTCGCGCGCCGAGGTCGGACACATCCTGCTCGACTCGCGCGTCCCCACCACCGTGCTGCGCGCCGCCGTCATCATCGGGTCCGGCTCGGCGTCCTTCGAGATGCTCCGCCATCTCACCGAACGCCTCCCGGTGATGGTCACACCGAGCTGGGTACGCAGCCGGATCCAGCCCATCGCCGTACGCGACGTCCTGCGCTGTCTCGTCGGCAGCGCGCGGATGCCCGCCGAGGTGAGCCGCGCCTTCGACATCGGCGGGCCCGACGTCCTCACCTACCGGGACATGATGCACATCTACGCCTCCGTCGCCGGGCTGCGGCGCCGGCTGATCGTCCCCGTGCCCGTCCTCACGCCGAGCCTGTCCAGCCACTGGATCGGCCTGGTCACCCCCGTACCCCGCGCGCTCGCCCGGCCGCTCGCGGAGTCCCTGCGTCATGAAGTCGTGTGCCACGAACACGACATCGCGCGGTACGTCCCCGACGGGCCCGGCCGGCCCATCGGCTTCGAGCAGGCGCTGACCCTGGCCCTCGAACGGATCCAGGACGCCCAGGTGACCACCCGCTGGTCCTCCGCCTCCGTCCCCGGCGCGCCCAGCGACCCCCTGCCGACCGACCCCGACTGGGCGGGCGGCAGCCTCTACACCGACCACCGCGACCTGACCGTCGACGCCGGGCCCGAGGCGCTGTGGCGGGTCATCGAGGGAATCGGCGGGGACAACGGCTGGTACTCCTTCCCGCTCGCCTGGGCCGTACGAGGCTGGCTGGACCGGCTCGTCGGCGGCGTCGGGCTGCGCCGGGGACGCCGCGACGCCGCCCGGCTGCGGGTCGGCGACTCGCTGGACTTCTGGCGCGTCGAGGAGATCGAACCGGGCCGGCTGCTGCGGCTGCGCGCCGAGATGCGGCTGCCGGGGCTGGCCTGGCTGGAGATGCGTGTGGCGCAGGACGATCGGGGCCGTACGCGCTACCGGCAGCGCGCCGTGTTCCATCCGCGCGGGCTGCTGGGGCACGCGTACTGGTGGAGCGTCGCGCCGTTCCACGCCGTCGTGTTCGGCGGGATGGCGCGCAACATCGCACAGGCGGCGGGCAGGAGCGGGCTCGTCGGCCCGTCGGGTGACTGACACCGGGAGTGGATTCCGTCGGGTCGGCCGGGGCCGCCGAATTGGCTGATGTGTTCGAGTCGTTGGCGGGGGACAGAGGGTGGGGCGATTCGCAGAAATGCCGGTCCGCGTCGCAGAACACGGCGTAACCCTTGTTCACACACCCTCCCTCGTCGGCGACAGCGCCAACCGTGCCATGCCGCCAGGGGAATTTCGCAGACACCCGGGCGCCGTCCGCAGGCGGACGGCTCAGCGGAAGGCGACGGCATTCTCGGCGGCCCACTGCCGAAACGTCCTGGCCGGGGCGCCGATGATGCGGGAAGCGGTGTCGCGCACCGCGAGCAATTCGTCGTTGACATCGCCGCCCGTCAGATCGAGAACGGCGTCCGCGGCTTCGTCGCCCAGGAATACGGCCATCCGGCCATGGGCTTCCTCCCGGCTGATTTCGGTGAACGGCACTTCCCGCCCCAGCGCAGCCGCGATGGCACCGACCTGCTGCCGGGCCGTGATCAGCTCCGGACCGGTCAGTGCGTAGGTGCGCCCTCGGTGGCCGGACTCGGTGAGCGCCACCCGTGCCACTGACGCGATGTCCGCGGGGTGGACGGTGGGGAGGCCGATGTCCGCATAGGGCACGCGGACCGTTTCACGCTCGCGGATCGCGCCCGCCCACCACAGGGCGTTCGAGGCGAACTGCGTCGGCCGCAGGATCGTCGACGCCATGCCACTGTCCTTGAGCAGCCGCTCGACGGCCAGATTCTCGCCGGCGGGGCCCAGGTGCGGATGGGTCTGCACGGTGATGGACGAAACCAGCACCACGTGTGCCACGCCCGCGCGCCGGGCCGTCTCGATGATCTCGGCATCCGAGCCCAGGCGTGAGACGAGAGATGTCACGGGTGAGGCCTCTCAATGGCCCGGCGCCGCAGGCGTGGAGCTCCCGCAGAAGGGCACTGCCGATAGTTCCGGTGGCTCCGGTCACGAGGATCATGAGGTGTTCTCCTCGCGGCAAGCGGGTCGGCGTAGACCCCGTAGGCGTCCGATCATCCGGCTCGTTGTGCCACTCGCTCGCGAGCGGTCCGGCGCCGTGCGGACGTGTCCTGTTGATGTGGCCCGGCTGAAGCAAGGCGTGGTGGTCGGGACGATCAGTGACGCGCCACTTCATGCTGAATTTCGCAGGGTGGGCCGGTTCCGGCTCCTCCACCACAACCTGGCCCTCTTCCCCGGCGCCACCTGTCGGGTATGCGCCGGGGGCCCGGACCCCGGCGACGTGGAAGCCCGTACGTCCAGGATGCGGCCGGTGATTGACCCCGTCCGGGCGCCACGGTTACGTTGCCGGGCATGCAGCGATCCGCGCGCCTGACGACGAGAGGTCACATCGACCTCAAGCGCGTCTGCTCCGCGGCGTGTCACCAGGGCTGACACCACAGCGCCCACGCGGTCCGGCCGACCACCCGAGACGGGACGAGTTCCCGCGGTCGCCGCCGCTGCCGTCCAGGACCTGGAAGACACCCGTGAAGAATCCGCCGGTGCCCACCCGACGCCGACCAACTCCCGTACGCCGCACGGACATCCCGCCTCCCGCCGCACCACCACGCCGGGCTCCCGGCACGAGGGCCGTGCTGAACGCCGTACTCGACCACGGCCCGGTCGCCCGCAGCACCGTCGCCCGCCTCACCGGGCTGTCCCCGGCGTCCGTCACGGCGCACAGTGCCCGCCTGCTTGCCCGTGGGCTGATCCGGGAGAGCCCGGAGACCTCCGGGCCGCGCGGGCTCGGACGGCCCCACGTCCCCGTGGACATCGACACCAACCGCTATCTGGTGGCGGGCGCGCACATCGCCGTCACCAACTCGACGCTGTCCCTGATGGATCTGCGCGGCCGGATCGTCGCCGAGGACCGGCAGCCGCACCAGGACACCCGGCCGCACCCGCGCCGAGTGCTGGACGGACTCGCCCGGCGGCTGCCTCGCCTCATGTCCGCCCACGCCGAGGGCCGTTCGGTGCTGGCCCTCGGCGTCGCCACCGGTCACCGCGTGGACCCCGGCGCCGGGGTGATCAGGCTCCATCCCCAACTCGGCTGGCGGAACGTGGCCGTACGGGACCATCTCACCGACGCGACCGGGCTGCCGGTCCATGTGGACAGCCACGCACGGGCGTTGGCGCGCGCCGAGCAGCTGTTCGGCGAGGCCGCGACGCGCGGGAGCGCCGTGCTGCTGTTCGTCGGCGCGGTGGTGGACGCCGCGTTCGCCACCGCCGGAGAGGTGCACCTCGGACCCCGGCACGGTGCGGGAAGCGTCGCGCGTCTGCCGGTCGGCGGTGCCGGCAGCCTCGAATCGGAGGTCTCCGAACAGGCGATGGTGCGGCTCGCGGCCGAACAGGGCCACCCCGTAAGGGCGTTCACGGAGCTGCTGGAGCGTGCGCTGGCGGGGGAGCATCGAGCACTGGAGCTGTTCCGCCGCAGGGCCAGGCTCGTCGGCCGGGCGGTGGCACTGCTGCTCGACATGTTCGACCCCGATGTCCTGGTGGTGGTCGAGCCGGGCACCGGGCTCCTTCCGCACTGCCTCACCGATCTGCGGACGGCGGTTGCGGAGCGCTCCCTGGTCTGCGAGGACCCCGAACAGGCCGTCGTGGCAAGCAGCTTCACCGGCGGTGTGCTGTCCACGGCGGGCGCTGCGGTGGCCCTTGCCGCCCTGTACGCCGACCCGCTCGGTCCGTGGCCCGCGCTGACGGCCGTGTCGTAAGCGGATGGGCGGCGGAGCGATGGGCGGCGGAGCGTGGAATCGAGCCGAGTTAATTCAGAAAGTTGCATTGTTGACCGGCTCCGAAGACGCACCGGACAATGAATTCATGACCATTCGGCAGCGGATTCCGCAGTACGTGCCCTGCCTCTGTTGTCGCGCCTGAATTCCCCGCGCGCCCTGGTCCACCGCTGAATTCACCCGCCCTCTCACCTGCGGGCTGCTGCCCTCTTCTCACCGCTGCCACCACTCCTCCTGGGGGAGACCTTGACTGTCACCGTGCCGACGCAACTCGCCAGGGGCATCGCCCCGGAGCGCTTCAGGAAAGCATTCCGCCGATATCCGGCGGGAGTGGTCGTGATCACCGCCGACGCCGGCCACGGCCCCGTCGGATTCACCGCCACCTCGCTCACTTCCCTGTCCCTCTCGCCGCCGCTCGTCTCGTTCGGTATCGCCGTCTCGGGGTCTTCCTGGCCGACGATCCAGCGCGCGTCGTCGGCCGTCGTCAACTTCGTCGGGTCCGAACAGGAGCCGCTGGCAAGGACGTTCGCGACCAGCGGCGCCGACAGGTTCGCGGCGCCGACGGCCTGGCACCGCCTGCCGGAGGGGGAGCCCGTACTCGACGGTGTGGCCGGCTGGCTGCGGCTCGCCATCCAGCAGATCGTCCCGGCCGGTGACCACCGGATCGTCGTGAGCCGTGTCGAGGAGGCCGAGTACGACGACACCCGGCGCCCGCTGCTCTTTCACGACGGCTGCTACCTCGCGCTCTGAGCCGTAGCAGTGGCAGTAGCCGTAGACCCCCGCCCCAGGAGACGAAGCCCCATGTCACGCGAACCGGACCGCAAGCCCCTGCA
The DNA here is from genome assembly GCF_044458565.1 of Streptomyces sp. NPDC050433. Lineage (NCBI taxonomy): Bacteria > Bacillati > Actinomycetota > Actinomycetes > Kitasatosporales > Streptomycetaceae > Streptomyces > Streptomyces sp. NPDC050433. The sequence goes on from NZ_JBITIB010000012.1 coordinate 65,878, forward strand.
CCTCAACGCCTTCCTGATGACCGTCGGCCATCACGAGGCCGCCTGGCGGCTACCGCAGAGCCCCACCGACGGCACGGACGTCGAGCACTACAAGAACCTGGCGCGTATCGCCGAACGCGGCAGACTCGACTCTCTCTTCCTCGCCGACAGCCCCGTCCTGCACGGCGACCCCGGGCGGCGGCCCTCCAGCATCCTGGAACCCACTGTGCTGCTCACCGCCCTGGCCGGCGTCACCAGCAGGATCGGCCTCACCGCGTCCACCAGCTACAACGAGCCGTACAACCTCGCCCGCAGGTTCGCCTCCCTCGACCATGTCTCCGGCGGTCGCGCAGGCTGGAACATCGTCACCACGGCGGGCGCCGACGCCGCCCGCAACTTCGGTCTGGACGACACCCCCTCGCACCGCGACCGCTACCTGCGGGCGGCCGAATTCCTCGAAGTGGCCACCAAACTGTGGGACAGCTGGGCCGACGACGCGGTGGTGGCCGACAAGGAGCGCGGAGTCCACGCCCGCGCCGAACGCGTCCGCCGGATCGACCACCACGGGGCCCACTTCCGGGTCGACGGCCCCCTGAACGTACGGCGCGCCCCGCAGGGCCACCCCCTCCTCGTCCAGGCCGGATCCAGTGAGGACGGCAAGGACTTCGCGGCGCGTTACGCGGAGGCGGTGTTCACCGCGCAGCAGACCCTGGAGGAGGGCGTCGCCTTCTACAAGGACGTCAAGCAGCGGGTGTTGGCCTTCGGGCGTGATCCGGACGGCATCAGGATCCTGCCGGGGATCGTGCCGGTCATCGGTGCCACGGAAGCCGAAGCGCTGGAGCTGGACGCCGAGTTGGACCGGCACATCGTCCCCGAGTACGCCCGCCGCCAGCTCGCCCGCCTCCTCGGCATCCCCGACGAGCGGTTGGCGCTCGACGAGGAACTGCCCGACGACATCCCCACCGAGGACGACATCGAAGGCGCCAAGAGCCGCTTCACGCTGGTCGTGGAGCTCGGCAGACGCGAGCGCCTGACGGTACGTCAACTCATCGGCAGGCTCGGCGGAGGCCGCGGGCACCGTACCTTCGCAGGCACCGCCGAGCAGGTCGCCGACACCATCGAGCACTGGTACGACAGCGGCGCGGCCGACGGCTTCAACATCATGCCCGCGCTCCTCCCCTCCGGCCTTGAGGTCTTCGTCGACCAGGTCGTGCCGATCCTCCAGGAGCGTGGCCTGTTCCGTACCGAGTACACCGGCACCACGCTGCGCGAGCACTACGGACTGCCGCGCCCCGCCAACCGGCTGTTCGACACGGTGGCGACCTCCGCCGGCGCGGGCTGACACCGGCCCGCACGGTGGGCCGCGGACGGGGCGGAGCCGTACGAGATACTGCGGGCATGCGCATTTCAGCCAGAGCGGACTATGCGGTACGTGCCGCGCTGGAGCTCACGACAGCCCGAGACGAGGCCCCTCTGAAGGCGGAGGCGATCGCCGCCGCCCAGGACATCCCGCACAAGTTCCTCGAAGGCATCCTCAACGACATGCGCCGCGGCGGGCTCGTGGTGAGCCGGCGAGGCGGCAACGGCGGCTACCGGCTGGCCAGGCCGGCGGGCTCGATCACCATCGCCGATGTCATCCGCGCGGTCGACGGACCTCTCGTCTCGGTGCGGGGGGTCCGGCCGCCCGAGCTTTCCTACACCGGTGCCGCCGAGTCGCTGCTGCCGCTGTGGATCGCACTGCGGGCCCATGTCCGCCAGATCCTGGACGTCGTGACCCTGGCGGACGTGGCCTCCACCGGCCTGCCGGAGGACGTGTCCGTGCTCGCGGCCGACCCCGAGGCCTGGACGAACCCCTGACTCGGGCTCTGCCCGCTCCGCTCGCTCCGGCCGCTGTTCCGTTTCGCTGTCCGGAACGCGAGTCCACCATATGAACGCGCACTTGGGGCCGTGAAGACTCCGTGGCAGTATTAGTTTCCCTACTAAACAGGTGGGAAAACTGGGGATGTTGGAGGTGGCCGGCAGCGTGCCGACGAAACCCGTGGTCCGAACCGCCGCCCCGCCCAAGCCCCCCGTGTCCGACGACGCGATGTGGCCGCGCGTCACGCGGGAGGTCGCGGACGATCTCGCCGCCGACGCGATCGCCCGCGACCGGGCGGGCAAGCCGCCGTACGACGAGGTGGCACGGCTGCGCGAGGCAGGCCTGCTCGCGCTCCTGACGCCACCCGCGCTCCCCGGCGGACACGGCGGCGCCGACTGGCGCACCGCCGTCGCCGTCGTCCGCGAGATCGCGGCGGCCGACGGCTCCATCGGCGAACTCATCGCCCGGCACTACGTGTTGTCGTGGAGCAGCCGCTTCTTCGGCGCGCCGGACGACAGGGCGACCGGGCACGAACCACCCGCCGTCGCCCCCGGCTGGCTCCTCGGCGGCGGCACCGACCTCCCCGACCCGGACGCGGGCCCCGGCCTCACCCTCTCCCCGGCCGAGTCGGGCCATGTGCTCAACGGCCGCAGGGCCTTCGCGGCCGGTGTCACCGTCGCCGACCGGCTCGTCGTCGGCGCGACCTCCACCCACACCGGCGAGTTGCTGATCGCGCTCGTGAACCCGGCCCACCCCGGCGTGCTCGCCGGCACCGACAACGACCGCCTCGGCCAGCGGCTCACCGCCGCGGGCAGTGCCGACTTCGACAACGTGCCCGTGGGCGCCGACGACATCCTCGGCGCGATGCCACGCGACGAGCACGCCGTCTCCGCGTTCACCGCGCTGGCGCCGGTCGCCCTGCGACTCGTCCTCAGCCATGTCGCGCTGGGCATCGCGGAAGGCGCGCTCGCCGAGGCCCGCGACGTCAGCCGGGCGGTGCGGTCCGCGCCGCGTTCCGGGGCGCCGGACCCCACGACCTACGCCGTGCGGCCCAGCGGCGACCCGTATCTCCTGCTCGCCTACGGGGAGTTGGCGACCGCGGCGCACACCGCCGCCGCCGTCGTGGGCCGCGCCACGGACGCCCTGGAGCAAGGGCTCCTCGCCGGGCGGGACATCGGCATGGACCAGCGCGCCGAGATCGCCGTCCTCGTCGCCGCGGCGGAGGCGGTCACCAGCAGGTCGGCGGTCGACATCACCACCCGCGTTCTCGAACTCACCGGCACGGCGGTGTCGTTCGACGGCGGCGCGGCGCTCGACAGATTCTGGCGCAACGCCCGCGCGCTGACCGCGCAGAGTTCGCCCGCCCACCGGCTCCGCGACATCGGCGACCACTACCTCAACGGCACACACCCGCCTTTCACGGCCTCGGCCCGCACCTGACCGCCCCGGCCGGGGTAGCTCCACCGGGCACGCTCCGCGCCCACCGATGGGGTAATCAGGCCGGTGGGAGACCGTATGGGATCGGATGGCGGGCGTCATCGAAAGACGCCCTCTCCTCCGTACCTCCGGGAGTCCCGTTGAAGCTCAGACATGTCGCCGCCGCGCTGGTCGGATCCGCGGCGCTCGCCGTCGCGGCGGCGGTGCCCGCGTCCTCGTCCCCCTCCGTCTCCGTCCCTTCCCTCACTTCCGTACCCGAGGGCTCCGCCCGTACCGCGGCCGTCGCCCCGAACACCGGCCTCGCGAAGTTCGCCGCGGCGTTCACCCGGTCGCAGGCCGCACCCGAGGCGGCACCGCCCGGTGCCAACGACTGGGCGTGCGAGCCCAGCACCGCGCACCCGCGTCCCGTCGTGCTCATCCACGGCACCTGGGCGAACGCCTACGCCAACTGGTCGGGCCTGTCGCCCGTCCTGAAGAAGGCCGGCTACTGCGTCTACGCCCTCAACTACGGCGCGCCCGACGGCGACGTGTTCAAGGGCAAGGGCCATGTCCCCGATTCCTCCAAGGAGGTGGCCGCCTTCGTCGACAAGGTGCTCGACGCCACCGGCGCGGAGAAGGCCGACCTGGTCGGACACTCGCAGGGCGGCGGGCTGCTGCCGCGCTGGTATCTGAAGTTCGACGGCGGCGCGGCGAAGACCCACCGGCTGGTGGGCATCGCGCCCAGCAACCACGGGACGACGGCGTCGGGCATGGCCTCCCTCGCCAAGTCGCTGCGGGTACTGGACACCACGGCGCAGATGGCCGGACAGGCGGCGAAGGATCAGACCGTCGGATCCGACGTCAACGCCCGGCTGGACGCCGACGGCGACACCATGCCCGGCGTCCGCTACACGACCGTCGTCACCCGCACCGACGAGGTGGTCACCCCCTACCGCCAGCAGTACCTCATGGCGGGTCCCGACGCCCCGGTGGACAATCTCACCCTCCAGGACGCGTGCCCGACCGACATGAGCGCGCACCTGGGCATCGCCTACAGCACGGTCATGAACCGGCTCGTACTCAACGCACTCGACCCGGCGAACGCCCGCCCGGCGAGCTGCCTCAGCTGAGTGCGCCCCCACCCCCGGCACGCGCCGGACCCGCCGCGCTAATCGTTCGTACGTTCGAACGTGTGGCTATGCTCGACGCATGGCAGCACACACGCAGGGTTCGCTCTTCGACCAGACCGACGAGATCCGACTCGGTCCGCTCACGGACATCCGGCGGACCGTGCTCGGCGACGGGGCGTGGATCGATCTGCTCCCCGGCTGGCTCGGCGGGGCCGACGCGCTGCACGAGGAGCTGGCCTCGGCCGTGCCGTGGCGGGCCGAGCGACGGCAGATGTACGAGCGGGTGGTGGCGGTGCCGCGACTGCTCGCCTTCTACGGAGAGCGGGGTGACGGTACGCGCGAGGAGCTGCCGCACCCGGTCCTGGACGAGGCGCGCGACGCGCTGAGCGCGCACTACGCGGACGAACTGCGCGAGCCGTTCGCGACCGCCGGGCTCTGCTACTACCGGGACGGCCATGACGGCGTCGCCTGGCACGGCGACCGGACGGGCCGGGGCTCCCGCGAGGACACCATGGTCGCGATCCTCTCGGTCGGCGCGCCGCGCGATCTGGTGCTACGGCCTCGCGGGCGCCCCGGCTCCGTCGTCCGCAAGCCGCTCGGGCACGGCGACCTCATCGTGATGGGCGGCTCCTGTCAGCGCACGTGGGAGCACGCCGTCCCCAAGACGGCGCGCGCGGTGGGGGCGCGGATCAGCATCCAGTTCCGGCCGCACGGCGTGCGCTGACCGTCGCTCCAACCCGGTCCGCGAAACAGGCCCGCTCTTGACGGGCCCAGCCGTGGCGATGTGCAATATTTTGCATGCCGGTACCTCAGAGCCGAGGGCTCGTCTCCAGATCGCTCCTCCGGGAGAACGCCTACAACGCCCTCAGGGACGCGATCGTCGACGGCACCCTCACGCCGGGCGAGCGGCTCAACGACGGCGATCTCGTGGAGTGGCTGGGCATCAGCCGCACGCCCATCCGGGAGGCGCTGGGGCGCCTGGAGCAGACCGGCCTCGTACGGACCAAACCAGGCCGCTACACGATCGTCAGCCCACTGGATCTCCGGGCCGCCCGCGGCGCGCAGTCCGTCACCGCCGCCATGCACGAACTGGCCGTACGCGAAGCCCTGCCCAACCTGTCCCGGTCCGAACTCGATGCCATGCGCGCCGCCAATTCCCGTTTCGCCGACGCGCTGGCCAGGAACGACGTGGACGCGGCGCTCGCCGCCGACGACGCGTTCCACGGCGTCGCCGTCACCGCGAGCGCGAACCAGGCCCTGCGCGCCGTGCTCGAACAGTTCACACCGGTGCTGCGCCGCGTCGAACGGCTGCGCTTCTCCTCGCTGAGCGGCCGGGGCTCGGTGGCCCAGCACAACCGGATCGTCGAACTGTGCGCCGTCGGCGACGTGGACGGCGCCGCGGCGGCCACCGGCGCCAACTGGCAGACGCTCGTCCCGCTGCTCGACGCCCTGCCCGACGACGACGCGGAGGAGGACGAGGCCGAGCGGCACCCCAAGAGCAAGAACACCGACTGACCACGCCCCACGGCGCCCGCCCCGCTCCAGGAGTCTCAGATGTCCCTCGACACCTTCCCCCGCCACCCTCTCCTCTTCGGTCCCAGCCCGGTCCACCCGCTCGACCGCCTCACCGACCACCTCGGCGGCGCCCGTATCTGGGCCAAGCGCGAGGACTGCAACAGCGGCCTGGCGTACGGCGGGAACAAGACCCGTAAGCTGGAGTATCTGGTCCCCGACGCCCTCGCGCGGGGCGCCGACACCCTCGTCACCATCGGCGGCATCCAGTCCAACCACACGCGCCAGGTCGCGGCCGTCGCCGCCCGGCTCGGCCTGAAAGCAGTCCTGGTCCAGGAGAGCTGGGTCGACTGGCCCGACGCCGTCAACGACAAGGTCGGCAACATCCTGCTGTCCCGCGTCATGGGCGCCGAAGTACGCCTGGTCGAAGCCGGGTTCGGTATCGGCGCCAAGGACAGCTGGCACCAGGCCCTGACCGACGTCGAGGCCGGGGGAGGCACCCCGTACGCGATCCCGGCCGGCGCCTCCGACCATCCCCTCGGCGGGCTCGGTTTCGCCAACTGGGCCTATGAGGTGGAGCGCCAGGAGCGTGAACTGGGCGTCTTCTTCGACACGATCGTGGTGTGCAGCGTCACCGGCAGCACGCAGGCGGGCATGATCGCGGGTTTCGCGGGCCAGGACCGCCCCCGCAGGATCCTCGGCATCGACGCCTCGGCCAAGATCGACGAAACCCACGCCCAGGTCGCGAGGATCGCCCGCGCCACCGCCGAACTCATCGGCCTGGGAAGGGACTTGAGGGACGAGGAGATAACCGTCCTGGAGGGCTGGGCCGGGGACCTCTACGGCATCCCGGTGCAGTCCACGCTCGATGCCATCCGGCTCACGGGCGGCCTGGAGGGCGTGATCATCGACCCGGTGTACGAGGGGAAGTCGATGGCAGGGCTGATCGATCTCGTACGCGGCGGGGACATCCCGGCGACCTCCAACGTGCTGTACGCGCACCTCGGCGGCCAGCCCGCCCTCAACGCGTACAGCGGCATCTTCCGCTGAGCTGTGGGGCTTTCAACCCTCACGGGACGTCGCGAAGCGGTCGTAAGCGCTCACGCTCAGGTCATGTATAGCCAAGGGACATTCAAGGGCCAGCCAAGACTTGTCTTGTATGAAAGTCCTTTAATGTTACGGACGTTAGCGTCCCGGCGTGAACCTGACCCCACATGCCCAGCTGCCGGAGGCCACGAGCCGCCGCGCGCTGCTCCGCGCCTCCGTCGCCACGGCCGCGGTCGCCACCGCGGCCGGAAGCGGACTCATCGCCGGTTCGCCGGCGAGTGCCGCCACCCGGACTCCCACTACGCACTCCAAGAGGCCAACGACCCCCGCCGAGGCTCTGGCGGAACTCTCCACGGGCAACCGCCGGTGGCGCACCTTCAATCAGCAGCACCCGCACGAGTCGCAGAGCGTGCGGCAGGTCCTGGTGTCCAGCCAGGCGCCCTTCGCCGTCGTACTCGGCTGCATCGACTCCCGCGTACCGCCGGAGCTGGTCTTCGACCAGGGGCTCGGCGACCTCATGACCGTGCGCTCCGCCGGTGAGGTCCTGGACGACGGCGTGCTCGGCAGCGTCACCTACGGTGTCCTCGAACTCGGCGTCCCGCTGATCCTGGTCCTCGGGCACCAGTCGTGCGGCGCCGTCCGCGCCGCCGTGCACGCGGAGGAGACGGGCGAGCCCCTGCCCGCCTCCCTCCAGTACATAGCCGAGCAGATCAAGCCCGCGATCGACCACTCGCAGGAGGGCGACGCACGGGTGGACGCCACGGTCAGCGCCCAGGTGGGGCTGGTCCGTTCGCGTCTGGCGGCGGAGCCCGACCTCGCTGCCAAGGTGGCCGCCGGGAAGCTGGAGATAGTCGGCGCGCGCTACGAACTGAACACCCAGCTGGTCCACCGGATCAGCTGATCAACCGGAGCCCGCAGGGCTTCGCGACGGGTAACCGAGGGATCGCGGACGAGTGCTTCTCGTCCGCGATCCTTTGCGTTTCCGGCGGCGATTCCCGGACCTCTATGCACTGCGCGTATACATCGTATGTATAGTGATTCGCATGTCATGGGACCCCGCCTGGCCTGGCTTGTTCTGCCCTGCCCGGCCCCATCTGGCCGACGCCGCGCCCTTTCGCGGTGACGGGAACCGGATGTAAGCACTTGCCCTTCTGAGGGCCCCTTCCTCCACGCGGCAACCCCGCTCGCGCACACCGTCGCGAGGCATCGGGGCGGGCCCCGTCGTGCCGGTTCCGACCCGTACATCGCAGAGAGAACTCCGTCATGCCCGAGAACGCCACACCCGGCTCCGCCATGCCCGAAACCACCCCATTCGCACCCGTGCGCCGCACGGCCGCCGCCGCATGCGCCGTCGTCGCGGCCCTCGCCCTTGCGCTCACCGGCTGCGGGACGCAGACCGTCTCGCCCGCCTCCGTCAGAGGGGGCGCGGGGGGTGACGGCAAGGGTGCGTACGGCTCCGTCGACTGTGCGAAGGCCAAGTGCATAGCCCTCACCTTCGACGCCGGACCCGGCAAGGACACGCCCCGGCTGCTGGACACCCTCAAGGAGAAGAAGGTGCCGGCCACCTTCTTCCTGCTGGGCAGGAATCACGTACTGGCCCATCCCGAGACCGTCCGCCGCATCGCCGACGAGGGGCACGAGGTCGCCAACCACACCTGGAGCCACCGGATACTCACCGATCTCGACCGGGACGGGATACGCGAAGAGCTCGCCCGCACGCAGAACGCCATCGCGAAGATCACCGGACACAAGCCCACGCTGATGCGCCCGCCCCAGGGTCGTACCAACGGCGACGTCACCGACATCTCCCGCGAACTCGGTCTCTCGCAAGTCCTGTGGAGCGCCACGGCCAAGGACTACTCCACGACCGACTCCGCCCTCATAGAGCGCCGCATCCTCGACGACGCCTCCGCCGACGGGATCATCCTGCTCCACGACATCTACGACGGGACGGTCCCGGCCGTGCCCGGAATCATCGAGAAGCTGAAGGAGCGCGGCTATGCGTTCGTGACGGTTCCGCAGCTCTTCGCGCCGGCGGTCCCGGAGCCGGGCGAGGTGTACCGCCCGTGACTCTTTGACCGAAGTCGTGTTTGAACGGAATGTTCAACACGATCAGTTGACATCATCACGTGTGTCGACGCATGCTTGTCGCATGTCATCGACTCCTGACTGGCACGCCTCCGACCCCTTCACCGCTCCCCACCCGGACCAGGCCCGTGCGCACCGCGTGCACGCGTCGCTGTTCCGTATCGCCGAGCGGCACGCGGCCACCGACGCCCAGCGCCGCAGGCAGGCGCATCCGTCCGTCATCGCGCCGCACGAAGCCGTCCGGCTCGTGTCGTTCCTGCTGAGCGGGGCGGCGCGGCCGGAAGCGGGTGAGCCGGAGGTGGATCACGCGGACATCACCGCCGCACTGAGCCTGGTGCCGCGCGCCCGTGGGGACATGGACGAGCTGGAGGCGGGACTTCTCCAGATGGCGCGGGGCCGGGGGATGACCTGGCAGGAGGTCGCCTTCGGCCTGGGTCTCGGCACCCCGCAGGCCGCCCGCCAGCGCTACGAACGGCTGGTCGGGCGTACGGCCGGCGGCCAGGATCAGGGTCCCGACGGAGACGCGGGCGGAGACCCGGACGCGGACGGGAAGTAGACCGGCGGGTCGCACATGACCCGCCGGCATTACGGCTCCGGCTCCGGCTCGTCGAGCGCCGCCTGTTGCCGGGCGGTGCGCACGGCCGCCGAGAGATTGCCGATGTCGTACGCCCCGTGGTGACGGCGCCCGTTGACGAAGAACGTCGGCGTCCCCGACACCCCGCTCAGGTCGGCGGAGTCCGTGTCGTCGGCGATCCGCCCCGCGCCCTTGTGGCGCCGCAGGTGCCGCTCGAAGCGCTCCGTGTCCAGACCGAGGTCGGCGGCGAGGCGGAGCGCGTCCGTGAACAGCAGCGTGCCCTCGCGCGCGAGCAGGAGGTCGTGCATGTCCCAGAAGGCGCCCTGGTCGTGCGCGGCCTCCGACGCCTCGGCTCCGAGCATCGCGCCCGGATGCACATCGGTCAGCGGCAAGTGCCGCCATACGTAGCGGACATCGCCGAAGTCGGCCAGCAGCTCCCGGATGACCGGTTCGGCCTTCCCGCAGTACGGGCAGTCGAAGTCGCCGTACTCCACGACCGTGACCGGCGCCTCCAACGGGCCGCGGATCTTGTCCCGTTCGGAATCTACCGGGACCACGAGGTCGACGATCGAGTCGGCGGTGCCGAGCAGCGCGCGGATGCGGCGCCGCTTCGGCAGGAGCCCGATCACGGTGCTGACGGCCCAGGTCACCGCGAACGAGCAGATGAGGGCCGTGAGTGTGCCGATCTTCGCGTTCTCCAGCTGTTCGCCGTCGAAGGCCAGGGTGGCGATCAGCAGCGACACCGTGAACCCGGCACCCGCGATCGTCCCGCCGGCGGCGACGGCGCCCCAGCCGACGGGCGGGCGCAGCCGCCCGTGGCTGAAGCGCGTGGTCAGCCACGAGGCGGTGAGGACCGCGACCGGCTTGCCGACGACGAGTCCGCACACGATGCCCAGCGTGACGCGGGAGGAGAAGGCCTGGGACAACTCGTCGGCATTGATCCGGATCCCGGCGTTGGCCAGCGCGAACACCGGCACGATCACATAGCTGGACCACGGGAGGTATATCCGCAGCAGCCGGTCGTTCGGCGAGATCGCCGACGCCAGGCCGATCCGCGCGGAGCGTTCCAGCTCCGGCGTCGGCTGTTCCCTGAACCGGCGGAAGAGGCCGGTGGCCCGTTCCAGATCACCACGGGCGGCCGGATACGCGTACGTGAGCAGCCCCACGACCAGCCCGATGACGACGGGATCGACACCGGACTCCCACAGCGCCACCCACGCGGCGGCGGCCAGCACCGCGTACCAGCCGCCGCGGCGTACGCCCTCGTAGCGCAGCAGCGCGATCACGCCGAGGATGCCGACGGCCACGAGCAGCGCGACGGGCGCCACGCTCTCGGTGTAGGCGAACGCGATGACCCCGAGAGCGACCAAGTCGTCCACGACGGTCACGGCCAGGATGAACGTACGCAACCCCTTGGGCAGCCGTCTGCCCAGCAGAGCGAGCATGCCGAGGGCGAAGGCGGTGTCCGTGGACATCGCGGCGCCCCAGCCGTGGGTCGTGCCATGACCGGCGTTGACGAGGAGATAGATCGCGACGGGCACGAGCATGCCGCTGAGGCCGACGAGCACGGGCAGCGCGATACGCCGCGCGTCGCGCAGCTCGCCCAAGTCCCGCTCGCGGCGCGCCTCAAGCCCGACGACGAAGAAGAACACCGACATCAGACCGCTGTTGACCCACTCGCGCACTTCGAGAGACAGGCTCCGCGAACCGAACGACAGCCCCACATGTGTCCGCCAGAAACGCTCGTACGACGAGAGGTCGGCGTTCGCCCAGGCGAGCGCGGCCAGCACTGCGACCAGCAGTACGGCGGCGCTGCCGGTCTCGGTACGCAGGAACGTCAGCCACGGCGACCGCGCCGGCCCGTCGCTCTCCGTCTGCCCGGTGTATCCGGCGGCTGATGAGGAATCCGTCATTTCTGGATTCTCCACTCGCCGCGCGCGCGGGACCGGCAGCGTTCAGTGTGTCGGCCACGGCTGTCGCCGTACGCGCCCGGCGGGACGTACGTCACGCGGCGTCGTGGAAGACGAGCCCCAGCGTGTGCCGGTGTCCGGAGCGCACCGTGCTCACCCCGTGCCGCATGGGCGCGTTCGACCAGCCCCGCGCCGAGTGGACCGGCCGGTCGCGGGTGGTGAAGACCAGCCCGTGGCCCTGCGGGACGGTGGCCGACGAGCCGCGCGACTGGGCGCGCGGACGCTGCTCGGTCATGATGAACTCCCCACCGCTGAAGTCCGTTCCGGGTACGTCCAGGCCGACGACGACCTGGAGCGGGAAGACCATGTCGCCGAACACGTCCCGGTGCAGGGCGTTCCAGTCGCCGGAGCCGTAACGCAGCAGGATCTGGGCCGACTTGGCCTGCCCGGCCTCGTGACACATCGTCAGCCACTCGTCCAGCGTGTCGGGCCAGGGCGCGGGGTTGCCCAGCTTCCCGGCCCAGTCGCGTGCGACGGGCAGCAGACGCGGATAGAGCGCGGCACGCAACTCCCGTACCGGCTCGGGCAGATCGTGGGTGAAGTAGCGGTACTGCCCCGACCCGAACCGATGCCGGGCCATGTCGACGGTCGTCCGGAACCGTTCGCCGTCGTCGTACAGCGCGGTGATCGCACGGCACTCGGCGGGGGTCAGGAGCGGCTTTCCGGTGAGGGCGTTGCCGTACGAGTCGAGATCACCGGCGATCGTGTCCCAGTCCTGCGCGGCGACACGATCGCCGATCCGGCCCGCCCGGTTGATGGTCTTCATTGTCTCTCCGCCTCTCCGGTCACTCTCGTCGCACTGTCGAGAGTGCCGCGCGGAGATATCCCCTGCTGGCGGGATTCGGACATGGCACTGGGGCCCGTCCTCAGCGCGCCCCAGAGGGGCGGGGGTCCGTCAGCCGGCGGGCAGATCCGCCTTCGCGAGGAAGGTGCGGATCAGCTCGACGACCTCGTCCAGTGCGCTTTCGAGCAGGAAGTGGCCGCCATCGACGAGATACACCTGGGCGTCGGGCACGTCGTCGACGAACGCCTCGGCGCCCGCCGGGCCGAAGATCTCGTCGTTCTTGCCCCAGACCGCCAGCAGCGGGGGCCGGCGATCCCGCAGATAGGCGTGCAGGGCCGGGTACAGAGGCAGATTGGTGGCGTAGTCGAGCAGCAGCTTCAGCTGCACGCGGTCGTTGCCCGGGCGGGAGACGAGAGCGTGGTCGTGGTGCCAGGTGTCGGGGCTGACCAGGCTCGGGTCCGGCACGCCGTGCAGATACTGCCACTTGATCATGCCCAGGCTGAAGGCCTCGCGGATGGCGGCGATCGTCTCGGGGGTCTGTTCGCGCCAGTAGGCGCGGGCCATCCCCCAGAAGCCCTCGACGAGGCCCGCCTCGTAGCCGTTCCCGTTCTGCGTGATGATCGCCGTGATCGCGTCCGGGTCCTTCAGCGCCAGACGCCAGCCGACCGGGGCGCCGTAGTCCTGGACGTACATGGCGTAACGGTTCACCCCGAGCCCGGCGAGCAGGTGCGCCGTCAGGTCGGCGAGGGCGTCGAAGGAGTAGTCGAACTCCCCGACGGTCGGCGCGTCGGACAGGCCGAAGCCGAGGTGGTCGGGGGCGATGACGTGATAGCGGTCCGCCAGCTCCGGGATGAGATGGCGGTACATGAACGAGCTGGTGGGGAAGCCGTGCAGCAGGACGAGTACGGGCGCGTCGACAGGGCCGGCTTCCCGGTAGAACAGCTCTCGGCCCTGGACGGTCGCGTAGCGGTGGTGGACCTTGACCATGACGGACTCCTTGTCTGAGGGCCCCGAGTGTCGGTGTCGGTTCACACCCTCGCGGGGTGTCGGCTCACGCCTTCGCCGCCTCGCCGGCTCCGCGGTGGCGCCGGTAGTGGCGGGCCACGCGGGCGCGGTTTCCGCAGTCGGCGGAACACCACTCCCGGCGTGGGTGGGAGCGCACGAAATACAGCACGCAGCGCGGACCCTGGCAGGCCCGCAGCCGGGCCCGGCCGGGCCCGGTGAAGAGGCGTACCCCTTCCTCCGCGACGCGCGACAGGATCCGCGCGGCCGGGGTGCCGTTCGTGACATCCGTACGGGTCGGCCCGCCGGCCCCGGTCCACTCCAGCGAGGACCAGGAAGGCGCGTACGCGCAGGCCTCGTTGACGGCGGAGACCGCCGTCGCGAGGAGGTCGGCGCCGGCGACGGGGTCCCGCGTGCCCCGCTCGTCGCCGGTCGTGACGGCGGCGAGGTGCCGCAGCGCGTCGCGCAGCCGCCGGAACCGCCGGAGTTCGTCCGCCGACGGGTCCGGCAGCTGCGCGAGGGACAGACCCTCGGCCGCTGAGAGACGCGGCCCGACGCCGCGCAGCCAGGCCGCGAGACCTTCGGGATGTGTCAGCTCGTCATGTACGCCGTCCCGGTCTGCCCAGATGGTGTTCATCAGCTCGACCGGCAGCGGCTCACCGAGCAGCGGGGCCGCTGTTGGGTGAGCGGACTCGGACGTACCGGGCTGAATGCTCTCCATACAGCCGACTGTAGTGCCAGATCTAATGGTTGTCGACCGGAGTAAGCATGTGGACCCTGCCGAATCGGCAAGGCCCGCCTCAGGGGCCGGTGTCCCCGTCCCCCTCCCACAGATCGGTGCTGAACGCGCCGACGAGCGCGCCCACACGGGCCGGCAACTCGGCCGCCGGCAAGGCGTCCACGCGCCGCCCGTCCCGCAGCCGCAGCGCCACCGAGTCCCCGGCCGCCTCCCGCGCCCCGATCACCGCCTGGTACGGCACCAGCCTGGCCGCCCTGACCCGTGCGCCGAGAGTCCCGTGCTCCGGCCCCGAGACCTCCGCCCGCAGCCCTCGCTCGGCACATCGCTCCACGAGCGCGGCGGCCTGCGGGAGTTCGCTGTCGGAGATGGGCAGCACCACGATCTGGGTCGGCGCCAGCCAGCCGGGAAACGCCCCGCCGTGCTGCTCCACGAGATGCGCGACCGCTCGCTCCACGCTGCCGATGACACTGCGGTGGATCATCACCGGCCGGTGCTTGGCGCCGTCCGCTCCGATGTACCGCAGATCGAACCGTTCCGGCTGGTGGAAGTCGACCTGGACGGTGGACAAGGTCGACTCGCGCCCCGCCTCGTCGGCGATCTGCACGTCGATCTTCGGGCCGTAGAACGCCGCCTCGCCCTCCACCGCCTCGTACGCGACACCCGAGCGGTCGAGGACCTCGGTCAGCAGCGCCGCGGACCGCTCCCACAGAGCGGGGTCGGCGACGTACTTCCCGCCGGGCCCCGGCAGCGAGAGCCGGAACCGTGCCGGGCGGATGCCGAGCGCGCCGTACGCCCGCCGGATCAGCTCAAGCGCCGCCCCCGCCTCGTCGGCCACCTGGTCCAGGGTGCAGAAGATGTGCGCGTCGTTGAGCTGAATCGACCGTACGCGGGTCAGTCCGCCCAGCACCCCCGACAGCTCGGAGCGGTACATGCCGCCCAACTCGGCCATTCGGAGCGGCAGTTCGCGATAGCTGTGGGCGCGGGAACGGTAGATCAGCGCATGGTGCGGGCACAGGCTCGGCCGCAGCACGAACTGCTCCCCGCCCAGCTCCATCGGCGGGAACATGTCGTCGCTGTAGTGCGACCAGTGCCCGGAGATCTCGTACAGCTCCCGTTTGCCCAGCACCGGTGAGTACACATGCCGGTAGCCCGCGCGCCGCTCCACGTCGCGGATGTACTCCTCCAGGGCGTGCCGTACCGTCGCGCCGTCGGGCAGCCAGTACGGCAGACCGGCGCCGATCAGTGGGTCGGTGTCGAACAGGCCCAATTCGCGGCCGAGTCTGCGGTGGTCGTGCATAGTGGTCTCCTCGCTGGTGCGGAGCGAGTGACCACGTGACGAAGCCCCGGGGCACTCGCCCCGGGGCTTCGAACTGGGTCAGCAGTCAGCGCGCCGGGACACTCTCCGGCGTCGTCGTCATCGCGGCACGCTTCATGGCACGGACGGTAGAGGCCAACCCCTGTCGAGGGCAACATCATTTCTCCCCGGTGTCTCGCGAACACCTTCTGTCGTAACTCTGGACACTCGCGGAGCGGGCGTGCTGTCATTCCGCTGCGGACCTTTCCAACGTTGTAATGACGGGCGAAATCCCTTCCGCCCCCGCCCGCGCGAGGACACCGAGGACAACCATGAGACGAAAGCCCGCCGCCCGCCCATCCCTTCGCTCCCGACCACTGCTCCGCTCGCTGCTGCTCGCCGTCGCCCTGCTGCTGCCGGCGACCGGCTTCGCCCCGGCCGCGACGGCCGCCGGCACCGCGCCCGGCGGCGTACCCTCCGCCGCATCCGCTGCCGCCCCCGCGGACGAGGTGCACGGCCTCAAGGGCGAGTACTTCAGCATGTCCGCGCCCGGCGCGCGCGACTTCGCCGATCTCGGGGGAGTGGCCCTCGACCCGCAGATCGAATTCCCGGGCCTGGCCTCGACGTTCGAGTCCCTGACGGGCCGTACGGAACACACCACCGCCCGCTGGACCGGCCGTATCGAGGCCCCCGCGAGCGGCGACTACACGTTCTACGCGACCGGCGACAACGGCTTCCGGGTGTGGATCGGCGACCGGACGGTGATCGACCACTGGGAGCCGGACTGGGACAAGGAGCAGACCAGCGAACCGGTCGGGCTCACCGCAGGTGAGCCGCAGGAGATCCGTGTCGAGATGTTCCAGGACACCGGCGGCGCGAACATGTTCCTGCGCTGGTCGGGCGCCGGGACCAAGAAGCAGATCGTCCCCGAGTCGGCGTTCACCCCGCCCGCCGACTTCGAGATCTACCCGGTCTCGCTGACGGTCGGCAAGGACGGCCGTCAGGTCCGTGCGACCTTCGAGGACAAGGTCGGCGGCACGGTCGCGGCCGTCAAGGACCATCTGAAGGTCGAGGTCGACACGACACCGATGCCGGTCTCGTCCGTCGCCCGTACCCCCGGTGACCCCACCTCCCTGACCGTCACGCTGAAGGCGCCGGTCCAGAAGGACCAGCGGGTCGGCTTCCGTTACGACGGTGAGGGCGGCCTCCAGGTCGGCGGCGAGACGGTGCCGCAGATCATGCGTACGGCCGCCAACGAGTCCACGCACCGGCTCACCACCGAGTGGGGCGACAAGCTCGACAAGAACAACCCCCTGCCCGAGTACCCCCGTCCGCAGCAGATGCGCGACAAGTGGCAGAACCTCAACGGGCCGTGGCAGTTCGCGGGCGCCGAGAAGGACGAACTGCCCGTCTTCGGCAAGGACCTGGACGAGAAGATCATCGTGCCGTTCCCGGTGGAGTCGCAGCTCTCCGGCCTCGAACGCCACGAGGACCACATGTTCTACCGCAAGCTTGTGACCGTCCCCAAGAACTGGCAGGTCGGCAGCGGCAAGCGGCTGAAGCTCAACTTCGACGCCGTCGACTACGCGACCCGCGTCTGGGTCAACGGCACGAAGGTCACCGAACACACCGGCGGCTACACGGCGTTCAGCGCCGACATCACCGACGCCCTCAAGGACGGCGGCAGGGGACCGCAGGAGATCGTGGTCGCCGTCACCGACACCAACGGTCCCGACCAGCCGATGGGCAAGCAGTCGACCGACCCCGGCGGCATCGTCTACACCCAGTCGTCCGGCATCTGGCAGACGGTCTGGATGGAGCCCGTCGCGACGGCGGCCGTCGACGAACTCGTCACCACGCCCGACATCGACTCCCGCAGCCTGGCCGTCACCGTCAACTCCGCGAAGGCATCGCCCGACGCGAAGGTCAGGGCGGTCGCTCGCGACGCCCGAGGGGGGATCGTCTCGACGGCGAGCGGCCGTCCCGGCACCGAGCTGCGCCTGCCGATCACGAACCAGCGGCTCTGGACCCCGGACGACCCGTACCTCTACGACCTCGACGTCACCCTCACCGACGGCCGCTCCACCGACAGCGTCGACAGCTACTTCGGCATGCGGTCCGTCGGGATCGAGAAGGTCGGCGGCTACCAGAAGCTCGTACTCAACGGGAAGCCGGTCTTCTCCCTCGCCATGCTGGACCAGGGATTCTGGCCCGACGGCCTCTACACCCAGCCCAGCGACGCGGCGCTCGCCTTCGACCTCAAGGCGCAGAAGGATCTCGGCTTCAACGCCGTACGCAAGCACATCAAGGTCGAGTCGGCCCGCTGGTACCACCACGCCGACAAGCTCGGTCTGCTCGTCTGGCAGGACTTCGTCTCCAGCGACATCACCACCGAGGCAGGGCAGCGGACCTTCGTCGCCGAGGGCAAGCAGATGATGCGGCAGTTGCACAACTCGCCTTCCATCATCGGCTGGATCGTCTTCAACGAGGGCTGGGGCGAGTGGAACAGGGAGGAGACCGGCAGGATCGCCGAATCGGTGAAGCAGACCGACCCCTCTCGTATCGTCAACGCCCACAGCGGGGTCAACTGCTGTTCATCCAAGGGGGATTCGGGCAAGGGCGAGATCATCGACCACCACGACTACGTGAACAACGACGCCCCGTTCCCCGACCACCGCGCCGCGATGGACGGCGAGCACGGCGGCTTCACGCTCCGTACCCCCGGACATATGTGGCCCGGCCCGCCCGCCGCGATCTACAGCGGGGTGGCCGACAAGGAAGCGCTCACCGCGAAGTACGTCCAGAACACCACGGACTTCTACCTCGAAGCGGCGGGCGCCGAGCTGTCCGGCTCCGTCTACACCCAGGTCAGCGACCTGGAGAACGAACTCAACGGCTTCTACACCTACGACCGCCGGCAGATCAAGGTCGACCCGGCACCCGTGCGTGCCATCAACGAGAAGGTCATCGAGGCCGGCGCGGAAGCGGGCGACCGGGACGAGTTGAGCGGCGGCGGTCACTGGCCGATGGACGAGGGGAGGGGCGTCACGGCCGAGGACAGCGGCCCGAACGGCAAGGCCCTCGGCCTCGTCGGCGGCGCCACCTGGACGCCGGGCGTCAGCGGCTCGGCACTCGCCTTCGACGGCACGGGCCAGTACGCACAGACCGAAGGCCCGGTCGTCGACACCACCAAGAGCTACTCGGTGTCGGCCTGGGTCACCCTCGACGCGCTCCCCGGCAACTACGCGACGGCCGTCAGCCAGGACGGACGGCGTACGGAGAATCCGTTCTATCTCCAGTACGGCCAGGGCGCGTTCGCGTTCAGCACCCCGGGCGGCAACCGCGCACGGCTGGTGACCGAGCCGGAGACGGACCGCTGGTACCACCTCGTCGGGGTCCGTGACGCGGCGTCGGACGACATCACGCTGTACGTCGACGGCGCACCGGCCGCGACCGTCGCGGCGGGTCCGGTCGATGTGAGCACCGGGCCGCTGTCGGTCGGCCGCGCCAAGTACGACGGCGCCAAGGGCGACTTCTGGAACGGATCGATCGACCAGGTGCGCGTCTACGACAAGGCGCTGACGAGCAGTCAGGTCCAGAGCCTGCACGAGGAGGAACGGCCGCGGTAACGCGTCCGAGGTAACGCGGTCACATGGGGGTTGGTCCCTGGCGAGCCGACCGGCATGCCAGGGACCACACCCGCGTCGGGAAGGGGCCCCGGTCAGGGCAGCGGCGCGCCGCGCGCCGTCAGCCACAGGTCGTACCACTCCTCGTGGGTGAGTTCCGGCTCCCGTACGGCCGCGTCCGCGCAGGCGCGGATGCGCTCCGGCCGAGCGCTGCCGACGACCGGCGCGATCCCGGCCGGGTGGCGTCGCAGCCACCACAGCAGGATCGTCTCCGGCGTGGTGTTCTTCGCCTCGGCCAGCGAGGCGACGAGCCGTGCCGTGGCTACCTCGTCCGGGGTCTCCTGACGACCGGTGTAACGGCCCTGCGCGAGGGCTCCCCATGCCTGGAGGGCGATCCCGTTCGTCCGGCAGTACTCGGTCGTCCCGAGCGGATAGCCGCCGTCGGCCGCCGCCGGGGTGTTCACGAGCACCCCGGCCTCGACCCAGTCCCGCCGCTGGAGGCTCATCTCCAACTGGTTGGCGACCAGGGGGAGTCCGAGCGCTGCCCGCAGCGGCTCGATCTGCGCGCCGCTCATGTTCGACACCCCGAACCGGCGTACCAGACCCTGCTCGTGGAGCGAGATGAGCGCGCCCGCGATGTCGTCCGGGTCGGCGAGCGGGTCGGGCCGGTGCAGGAGCAGGACGTCGATGACATCCGTACGCAGCCTGGTCAGACTCTCCTCGACGCGTCGGACGATGCTCTCGGATCGCAGGTCGTAGATTCCGGGCCGGTCGCCGTCGGCGAGACGGATGCCGCACTTGGTCTGGAGGACGACACGCTCCCGCAGTCCGGGGGTGCGGCTGAGGACCTCGCCGAAGACGGCCTCGGACTTCCCGTGCCGGTAGATGTCGGCGTGGTCGAACGTGGTGATCCCGCTGTCCAGCGCCGCCTCGACCGCCGCCTCGGCGGCGTCGATGTCCGCCGGACCGTAGGGCGTGGTGTCCCAGCCGCCGCCGAGTCCCATGCATCCGTAGAGCAGCCGGTCGCCGTTCGTGGTCTCCGCTTCGTTGGTCACGCGATCACCCTACGGCGGCCCCGGCGGCGGACGGCTCCGGGGCCCTGACCGGCTGATGCTCCCGGCTTCCTGATGTCCTGGGCGTGCCGGTTACGGCTCGGTCAGGGCGGTGACCAGTTCGTCCAGTCCGTCGAACTCCCCGTCGAAGGCGTCGGAGGCCGTCGGCGGATCCCCGACCGGCCGCCGGACGTAGGCGGTTCGCATGCCGCTCGCCCGCGCGCCCCGGAGGTCCCAGGCGTGGGCGGCCACCATGAGCACGCGCTCGGCCGGGCATCCGGCGGTGTCGACGGCGAGTTGGTAGACCTGCGGGGCCGGCTTGTAGGCCAGAACGGCTTCGCCGGACAGGACTTGGTGCCAGCGCAGCCCGGCATACGCGTTGAGCCGCAGCAGCGCGGCGCCGCCGGCGTTGGAGAGCCCGAGTACCGGCAACCGCCGAGTGAGCCGATCGAGACCGGCGACGGAGTCGCCCCAGGGCGGCAGGCGCCGAGCTGCTGTCGACAAGCGGGCGACAGTCGCAGGATCGGTCAGTCCGGCCCGGTCGGCCACCCGTCGGGCGGCCTCCGCGTCGATGACGTCGGAGTTGACGTACGCGCGGTGCCCCCGCGCGATGTCTCGCTGCTCGCTCTCGACGTGCCGCTGCCACAAGGAGAGCAACTCATCGACGAGCGCATCGTCGGAGGGGCCCCTCGACTTGTCGCCCGACCCCTCGTCGGACGCAGACAGCGCGTCCCGGATCGCCGCCCGAAGCCCGCCGGGTTCATCGACCAGTGTTCCGAGGATGTCGAAGACGACAACCTCGATGTCGCGGACGCTCTCGGCCACTGCGCTCTCCCGTTCCCGCCGATGTCACCGGCTCAGCAGGTGACGACCTTGTCACCAACAACGTAACCGGTCAAGATGGTGACGTGGATTTCGCCTTTGTGAGCGGCAACCCGGCCCTCGATCTGGCCGGCACCGTGGCGTCCCGCCGGGACGAGCCCGTCGACGCCCTGGCCACGCCCCGTGACCTTGAACGGTGGGTGGCCGAATGCGACGAACTCCCCGACCGTGTCACCGCCGACGTCGCGACCTTCGAGTCCGCGCTCTTACTGCGGGAAGCCATCTACCGACTCGCTCTCGATCGCGTGTTCGGCCGATCCTTCGATCCGGGCAGTCTGGCGATCGTCAACGACACGGCCGCCGGGCCGATGCCCACGGTCAGGCTCGGCGACGCGGGACTGCGGATGTCGGGAGACCTTCTCGCGGTCCTCTCCCACCTGGCCAGGAGCGCCATCGCCGTGCTCGCCGATCCGCATGCCTGTCTCAAGGAGTGCGGTCGCAGTACCTGCACCCGCGTCTATCTCGACCGCTCGCGCGGCGCTCGGCGGACCTGGTGCGGGATGGACGAGTGCGGTAACCGCGTCAAGGCCGCGGCTTATCGGGCCCGTAGAAAGGCATCGGCCGAGGCCAAGGGCCACGGCTCCGAAGGAAGAATCTGACGCGTCGCTCTTCTCGCTATCGCAAAGCCGCTGTGGGACCGCTCGCGTCAAGGTCACCTTTGCGCAGACGGTAAACCTGCAATGACAGGTTGTAGTACTTCTCCGTCTCGCCGACCCACTCCATCCCGACCCGCCGGGCGGTCGCCGCGCCTCGGCTGTTCCGGGGCCGTACCACCGCGAACAGCTCCTCCACCCCGGCGCCCGACTCGAAAGCCTGATGCGCCACGGCATGCCCCGCCTCCGCCGCCAGGCCCTGACCCCAGACATCGGGAGCCAACTGCCAGCCGATCTCCAGGTCGCTGCCCAACGGGGGGAGTGGCAGCAGTGCCACCCCTCCGACCAGCCGGCCCGTTTCACGCAGCGAGACGGCCCACCTGCCCTGGGGAGGTTCGAGGGTGGTCGACTCGGTTATCCACCGCTCGATGAGCTGTTCCATGGCGGCCAGGTCCGACACCGGCTCCAGCGCCGGGGCGAGCCATCGGGCAACCTCGTGCACGCCGTAGACGGGCAGCGCCGCGTCGGCGTCGCCCGGCGCCCACGGTCGAAGGGTCAGCCGGGGAGTGCTGATCCGTGAGCCTTCGATAATGACCCGATGTATTCGGTCGGCCATATATCGAGAATATCACCGGAAGGCCTGGTCAGTCGGGGGCCGGTTCGGGCCAACTACCGGTTCGGCGGCCATGGGTGGGCCACGCGAATCCGGTGGAATATCCGGCCTCCATCCGCCGTTGAGAGTGGTACCGGGGGTCGTAGAGACCCCGGGCGGCCGGCGACAGGAAGGATCACATATGAAGGCTCGTATCCACCCTGAGTCCCGTCCGGTGGTATTCCGGGACCGCGCTGCTGACGTCGCGTTTCTGACGCGCTCGACGGCCGATTCGGACAAGACCATCGAGTGGGAGGACGGGCAGAGGTACCCCGTCGTCGACGTCGAGACATCATCGGCGAGCCACCCCTTCTACACCGGTAACTCGCAGGTTCGTGACACCGCGGGCCGTGTGGAGCGCTTTGAGCGCCGCTACGGCGACGCGTCGAAACGTGGATGAGCGCCACCGGGAAGCGTCGGCGCGAAGACGGAGAGTACGAGGCCCCGGCAGCGGGATCGAGATGATCACGCGGTCGGGGTTTCTCCATGTCGCGCCCTGCCGTGCGCCACGGCCAAAGGAATTGATGACCGCCCGCGCCCTCTGACACCATCACCCGGTGATCAGCATCGGCACGATCGTGATGGGCGCCACCGACGTACGGCGCGCGGCCGACTTCTGGAGCCGGGCGCTGGACTACGTTCCGCGCCGAACGCCCGGCGGCTGACTAGTCGCCCACCTCCGGGTCCCACGCCCGCCCCGCGCCCTCGGGCGGGCGCCGGGCGGGCGTGCTCGGTGGCTTCCGCGTCAGGGCCGGCCCGCCACCAGCAGGTCCGCCTTGTCGGCCTCCTCCGCCGCCGCGCGCTCGCGCGGGCCCCACGTTTCGCGTGTCGTCGCCACACCGAGCAGTCCGACCAGGCCGATGACCACGTAGAAGCCGGCCGGGCCCGCCCAGTCGAAGGACTCCGCCAGGAGCACCGCCAGGAATGGCGCGAATCCGGCGACGGACGCCGCGGTCTGGTAGCCCAACGAGGCGCCGGACGTACGGGTGTTGGTCTTGAACAGCTCCGCGAACCACGCCGCCTGCGTGCCGGTCAGCGCCGCGTGGATCACACCGATCGCGATCAGATAGATCAGCACGATCAGCACCGGATTGGCGGTGTTGGCCATCAGAAACATCGGGAAGCCGAAGGCGACCGCCAGCAGACAGCCGGCCAGATACAGCTTCCGGCGGCCGATCCGGTCGGTCAGCGCCCCGGACAGCACCGTCGTACCGACCGCGAGCAGACTCGCTATGACGATGCCCGCGAGGGCGATCCCGCGGTCGTTCTCGTCGCGGTCGGTGATGTACGACAGCAGGTAGGTCGCCGTCAGGTAGTACGCGCAGGACTCGACGACGCGCAGCGCGATGATCCGCAGGATGTTGCGCCAGTCGTCGCGCAGCACCGTCGCGAGCGGGTTCTTGACGGTGTGGCCGCTCGCCTTGGTCTCCTCGAACTCCGGTGACTCCGTGAGCTTCACCCGTACGACGAGGCCGACCACGATCAGCGCCGAGCTGGCCAGGAACGGAATGCGCCACGCCCAGTCGCTGTCGAGATTCACCGACAGCAGGAAGGCGATGTTCGCCAGCGCGATGCCGAGCGGGTTGCCCGCCTGCGGAATCGCCGCGTACAGACCGCGCCGCCTGCGCGGTGCGTGCTCGTACGCCATCATCACCGCGCCGCCCCACTCGGCGCCGAACGCGAGGCCCTGCACCATACGGATCAGCACGAGCAGGATCGGCGCGGCGATGCCGACCTGTGCGTAGGTGGGCAGCAGACCGATGAGGACCGTGGCGATGCCCATCGTCAGCAAGGCCCCGACCAGGACGGGCTTCCGGCCGTACTTGTCGCCGAGATGGCCGCCGACGGCGCCGCCGATGGGGCGCATCAGGAAGCCGACCCCGAGCGTGACGAAGGCCAGCAGTGTGCCGACGACCGGATCGGACTCGGGGAAGAAGACGTCACCGAAGTAGAGGGCGGACGCCGTGCCGTAGGCGACGAAGTCGTAGTTCTCCACGCAGGTTCCCGCGGCGGCTCCGAGGGAGGTTCTCAGCTTGCCGCGGCTGCCGTCCTGAGCGGTGGCGGCGGCCGGGGAGGATGCGCTGTTGTTCGCGCTCATGCCGTAACTCCTAATCACCTTTGATCACCGGTTACGCGGTGGGTACTCCAGCGGGTGTTGTACGTGGGGAGTGGGGACGGGGGTGTCTGGGACGGTCAGGGGGGCGGGCGTCAGCTCTCCGCGATGAGTTCGCGGGCCGACCTCAGCTCCAGCTCGCGGAGCTTGCCGACCCGCCGGACGGTGTCCTCGTCGTTGTCGAACGTCGCGCCGAGGAACGCCTCGACCACCGCGCCCGCCATCGCCGGGCCGATCAGCCAGGCGCCCATCGCGATGGCGTTGGCGTCGTCGTGCTCGACGGCCTGGTGGGCCGAGTAGACGTCGTGCCCGAGACCGCAGCGGATCCCGGCGATCTTGTTGGCCGCCATCAGCGCGCCGGCGCCGGTGCCGCACACGAGTACGGCGCGGTCCGCCTCACCGGTGCGAACGGCGTCGCAGGTGGCGAAGGTGATGTCGGGGAAGTCGACCGGCGCGTCGCTGTCGGTGCCGCGGTCGAGGACTTCGTGTCCGAGCCTTTCCAGGACACCGCGCACATGGTCCTTCAGCGCGTGCCCGGCGTGGTCGTTGCCCAGTGCGATTCTCATCTGTCAGCCCTTCGTGGTGAGTTGGGTGTTGTCGGTGTACGGGTGCGGTCGCGGGGCCGCGTCGATCTCGTGCGCGTACGGAATCGAGGCCATCGCCCCGCGCCGGGTGACCGTGACCGCGGCGGCGGCCGAAGCCGTAGTCAGCGAGGCGGTCAGATCGGTCTCGCCCCGCGCGAGCGCCGCCGCCAGATAGCCGGTATAGGTGTCGCCGGCCGCGGTGGTGTCGACGGCGGTGACTCGTACGGCGGGGATGTGCGCCACCCGGTCGCCGACGTTGACGTACGCGCCGCCCGCGCCCGTGGTGCAGACGACCACGCAGTCCAGCGCTCGCGACGTGGCGAGCACCGTCGCCGCCACATCCTCCCGCCCGTCGGCATCCCCACCCGCTCCGATCAGCCGGGCCACCGCCCGCATCTCCACCTGGTTGACCACCAGCACGTCGATGTCGGTCGTCAGACAGCCGGAGTCGGCGGGTGCCGGCGCGGCGTTGAGGAGGACGGTGGCGCCGCGCTCCTTGGCGAAGCGCGCCGCGTAGGCGACCACCTCGACCGGGGTCTCCAGCTGAAGCAGGACGAGATCGCCCGGCGCCGCCCCGGCGAGCCCCGATTCGACGTCCTGACCGGTGAGGCGGGCGTTCGCGCCGGACGCCACGATGATGCGGTTCTCGCCGCCCGCCTCGACGGCGACGACCGCCGTGCCCGTGTGCGTACCGTCGACGGTCCCCACCCACCCGGTGCCCACGCCGGATTCGGTCAGCGCCCGGCGTACCAGCAGTCCGTGCGCGTCGTCGCCGAGCGCGCCGATCATGACGACCGCCGCGCCGGCCCGTGCGGCGGCCACCGCCTGATTGCCGCCCTTGCCTCCGGCGGTGATCAGCACGTCCGAGGCGAGCACGGTCTCGCCGGGTGCCGGGAACGCGAGCACCTCCAGGAGCTGGTCGGCGTTGAGGCTGCCGACGACGAAGACGGTGGTGGGCATGGGGGATCCCCGTTCATGGTGTGGAAGGCACGGTGCGGCAGGGCGACGGCGGACGCCGGTCGGGCGCGCCGTTCCCTCGAAGGGCCTGATTCGGATGAGCAGTTGTGTGAGGTGGGGCAGGGCGCCGACCCCTTGACACGGGATCCGGCGCCCCGGAAGTCCCTACGCCTGTCGGCGTGCCCCGCCCGATGACTCCCGCACGACGAGGCGCGTCGGGAGGACCACCGATTCGGGTGTGCGGCCCGCGATGACGTCGAGGAGGAGTCCCATCGCCGTCGACCCCATGGCCTGCGCGTCGTGGGAGACGACAGTCAGGGGCGGGTCGAGTTCGGAGAACCACTCGATGTCGTCGAAGGCCACCAGATCGATGTCCGAGCCGATCCGCAGCCCCCGGCGGCGCAGCGCGCCGAGCGCGCCCACCGCCATCGGACTGTCGGCCGCGAGCAGCGCGGTCGGCGGACGCCCGCCGGACAGCAGCCGCTCGGCGGCCGTCGAACCGCTCGCCGACCGGAAGTCGCCGGAGGTGATCAGCTCGGGGTCGGCGTCGAGACCGTGCCGGGCCACCGCACGCACGAAGGCGTCGTGCCTGGCACGCCCGGTGGAGATGGACCGCGGGCCGCCGATGTAGCCGATACGGGTGTGGCCGCGGTCGGCGAGATGGGCGACGGCCTGGTCGATGCCCAGCGCGTTGTCGGAGGTCACGCTGGGCACCTCGAACCCGTCGACGGTCCGGTCGACGAAGACGAGGGGCACGGTGGTGGCGAGGGTCCGGAGGTGGGCGCTGTCCTCGCCCTGCGGAGCGATGATGATGCCGTCGACCCGCTGGGTGAGGAAGGACTCCAGGTAGGTGTCCTGCTGCTTCGGATCCTCGTTGGCGTTGGCGAGGAGGGTGACGTACGAGGAGCGCAACGCCGCCTGTTCCGCGCCGTGTGCCACATCTGCGAAGAACGGGTTGCGTACGTCGGAGATGAGCAGCCCCACCGTCTGCGAACGGGCCGAACGCAGCGAGCGCGCACGGGCGTCGGGCCGGTAGCCGAGTTGGGCGACGGCGGCGTGGACGCGTTCACGCGCGGCGGGGGAGGTGGAGGGGTTGCCGGAGAGCACTCGGGACGTCGTGCCCACGGAGACACCGGCGAGTGCGGCGACGTCCTTGATGGTCACGGTGCTGTCCATGGGTGCCTCTTGCGAATCGAGTGGGGCAGGTGCAGGAGCGGGTACAGACGGTCGAGATATGTGGGCGGACGGGCGGACCGACCTGACGGGACTGTATCCCGAGCAGGCCTGGAAACGATTCCATGGAAACGTTTCCGAGACAGGATCCTGAAGTGTCTCCTCCCATGCGTCAAGAGGTTCGACCGATCGGTTTTCGGATCGGTCCGCGCGCCCGGTGCCACCCTCATCAGGCCGGGAGCCCCGCCCGACCTCTAATCTGCGGGCATGGAATCGCAGGCGTACCTCTCCGAACTCTTCTCCCTGGAAGGCCGCGTGGCCCTGGTCACCGGCGGCAGTTCCGGCATCGGCAAGGCCATCACCGAGGCCCTTGCCCGCGCCGGGGCGAGCGTCGTCATCGTGGCGCGCCGGGAGGCCGAACTGACCGCCACCGTCGAGGAGTTGACGGACCGTGGCTGCCGGGTCGCGTGGGTCAGCGGCGACCTCGGCTCACGCGAGGGCGTACGTACGGTGGCCGACGAGGCGGCGGAGGTCTTCGGCGAACCCGACACCCTCGTCAACTGTGCCGGGATCAACCTGCGGCCCCCGATGGGGGAGGTCGGCGACGACGTGTGGGACACGACGATGGCGGTGAACCTCCAGGCGCCGTATCTGCTCGGTCAGCGGTTCGGCCCCGGTATGGCCGAGCGCGGCTTCGGGCGGATCATCCATGTCACGTCCCAGCAGGCGCACCGGGCGTTCGTGCAGAGCGGTGTCTACGGTGTCTCGAAGGGCGGTCTGGAGTCGCTGGCCCGCTCGCAGGCCGAGGCGTGGTCGCCGTACGGGGTCACCTGCAACACGCTCGTGCCGGGCTTCGTGATGACGCCGCTCAACGAACGGCTGTCGTCCGACCCCGAGCGGGTGGCGGCGCTCGCCGCGCGCACGATGACCGGGCGCAACGGGGTGCCGGAGGACTTCGCGGGCGCGGCCGTCTTCCTGGCGAGCCGGGCCTCCGCGTACGTCACGGGGCAGTCGGTCTTCGTGGACGGCGGGTTTCACGTCCACTGACCCCGCCCGAGCCACTCGGCGTCGACCGCGTATCGAGGGCGGCGAGGCCTCCACGAACCGCTGCCGCCGCCTCGTCGAGCACGGCGCGTTCGTGTACCCGCCAGTCCGCGTCGATGCGAAATGGATCTCCCCCGAAGCGGGGGAAGACATGCAGGTGGACGTGGAAGACCTCCTGGAAGGCCGCTTCGCCGTCTGCCAGGAAGAGATTGACTCCTTCACATCGAAGGCCGGACATCCGCAGTGCCCGTCCGAGCCGGTGGCCCACCTTCCAGACCCGTACTCCCAGGTCGTCGGGCAGGTCCACCAGCCCTTCCGCGTGAGGTTTGGGAACAACCAGCAGGTGCCCCGGGTTGACGGGGCGCAGGTCCATGAACGCGATGACCCAGTCGTCCTCGTGGACGACGCTCGCATCCGCCCGGCCTCGCGCGATCGCGCAGAAGACACATTCATCGCTGAGCAACCCAGCCTCCTCATCCTCGGGGACGTCCGTACTTACCCCAGCAGACGAACCGGCCGTGCACGAGTCCTCTGCCGCCCCCCAACCGGTCGTACCCCGGCAATCGCTGCCGTCGTCAGGCCTGTTGGCGCGGCCTTACGGGTGACTCGGGTGCGTCGGGCCCCGCTGTCGAGCGCCGGGCGCGCCCGCCGCGTACGGCGCGGGTCACCCCCGGCTGCCCCAGCACGATGCCGAGGAACACCAGCACCAGCCCGGCGCCCTGGCGCCCGGTGAGGGTGTCCCCGGCGACGAGCGTGCCGAGCAGGACGCCGGTGACCGGGTTGAGGAGACCGATTGGCCCCACCGTGCCCGCGCTCAGGCGCCGCAGGCCCGCGAACCACGCGGTGAACGCGAGAGCGGTCGCCACTCCGGACACGTAGGCGAAGCCGAGCACCGCGCCCCCGTCCAGAGTCGGCGGCGCGCCTTCGGCCACGACCGCGATCGGTGCCAGAACCACGCCGCCGGCGATGAGCTGCCAGGAGGTCAGCGCGAGCACGTCGACGTCCGGGCACCACTTCTTGGTGAGGATGTAGCCGATCGAGGACATCGTCATGGCCGCCACCGAGGCGAGTACGCCGAGCGGATCGATTCCGGTCGCGTCCGTGAGGAGCATGACGCAGACGCCGGCGATCCCGACTCCCGCGCCGACGGCCGGCAGTATCCGCGGGCGCTCCGCCAGCAGCGGCCAGGCCAGCAGCATCATCACCACCGGCGCGGTCGCCATGACCGTCGAGGCGATGCTGGTCGGCAGAAGCTGAGCCGCTACGTAGACGAGGGCGAAGAACGCACCCATGTTGAGGGTGCCGAGCACCATCGCCTTCCACCACAGCGCTCCGTGCGGCCGTCGTCGGCTCAGCGCCAGCAGGACGATCCCGGCGGGCAGCGCCCGGAAGACCGCCCCGTACAGCGGATGGTCGGCCGGGAGATACCGCTGGGTGACGAAGTACGTCGTGCCCCACGCGATCGGGGCGACGGCGGTGACGAGGGACCAGCGGGCGGTGGCTTCCATGGAAGCGATAGTATCTTCCTCGGAAGGTATTATTCCCTCCATGGCTGAATCCCTTGACCGCGTCGCGCGTATCCAGCGCGAATGGGCCCGCGAACGCCCCGACATCGACGTGCGCCCGCAGGGCGTGATCGGGCGGCTGCACCGCCTCGGCGCTCATCTCACCGAGGAGTTGTGCGTCGTGTACCGCAGGTACGGGCTGGGGGAGGGCGACTTCGACGTCCTGGCCGCGCTGCGGCGGGCGGGCGCGCCGTTCGAGCGCGCACCCGGTGAGCTGGCCGAGCACACCATGGTCACCACGGGCGCGATGACCAAACGCGTAGACCGGCTCGAACGGGCCGGACTCGTCTCCCGGCGGGTGAGTGAGAGTGACGGGCGGGGCAGGGTCGTCGCGCTGACCTCGGAGGGGCGCGCGCTCATCGATCGCGCCTTCACGGAGCACATGGCCAACGAGCGCCGTCTCCTTGACGCGCTGACCGAGGAGGAGGCCACGCAGCTCGAATCACTGCTGACCAAGTGGCTGGCCGAGGCGGAGGGGTCGCGTCGGCCGCAGGACTGAGGGCTCCGGGGGCTGGACTCCCAAGGCGTATACGCAAAGAGATCTTTGCGAATAAGTCTTTGCGAAGAATTGTTTGCGGTCTAGGCTGCTCGGTATGACGGATTCGAACGACACCCCTCCCGGTCCGAAGCACGAGTCGAACGCGGTCGTCCTGGACGCGAAGGGACTGCGCGCCCTGGCGCATCCGGTCCGTGTCCAACTGGTCGGACTGCTGCGGAAGTTCGGCCCTTCGACCGCCACCCGGCTGGCCGAGCGTCTGGGGGTCAACTCCGGTACGGCCAGCTATCACTTGCGCCAGCTCGGAGACGCCGGGTTCGTCGAGGAGGACACGGAGCGCGGCAACGCGCGGGAGCGCTGGTGGCGCGCGGTCCACCAGTCGACGTGGTTCAGCGAGCCCGAGCTGGCGGAGCGGGAGCCCGAGGCGGCATTGGCGTACCTCCAGTCGGTCGCCGCCGCGTACACCCTGCGCACCCAACGGGCCCTCAGCGAGCTGCAGACCATGCCGGAGCGGTGGCGGGGCACCTTCGACATCAGCGACTGGGCGCTGCGGCTGACTCCCGAGGAGGCGGTGCGGCTGCGCGAGGAGCTGTACGCGCTGCTCGCCCGCTACCGGTCGGACAGCCCGGAGGCGGCGGCCGAGGCGCCGGAGGGCGCCGAGCGCGTCTCGCTGATCACCCAGATCCTGCCGGAACTGGACACCCCTGGGCCGGACACCTCCGGCGGTGGCGCCGCGGGAGATCCGGCTCGCGCACGTCTGCGGGGGATGGAGAGCTGGTGAGAAGACCGTGGTCATGTGCGGTGCGGGAGAAGGGTTCTGACAGGCCATCAGGAAGAAGCGCGCTGCTGCCGCTCGTCGGCGTACTCACCGCGATGGCGGTGTCATTGACCGGTACGCGGGTCTCGGCCATCGCACTGCCCTGGTTCGTTCTCGTCACCACCGGCAGCGCCACGCAGACCGGAGCGGTGGCCTTCTGCGAGATGGCGCCGTACGTGGTGGTGAAGGCGTTCACCGGACCGCTCGTCGACCGGGCCGGACCCCGGACCATCTCCTGGACCACCGACCTGGTCAGCGCCGTGGCCGCCCTCGCGGTTCCCCTCCTGCACGCGGCGGACCGGCTCTCCTTCCCCCTGCTGCTCGTGCTGGTCGCCCTGATCGGCGCGGCGCGCGGGCCGGGCGACCTGGCGAAGGACGTCATGGTCCCCGAGGCGGCCGACCACGGCCGCGTACCGCTGGAGCGGGCCACCGGCTTCGCCGGCGTGACCGAACGGCTCGCCTCCACCGTCGGCCCGGCGGCCGGCGGCGCGCTTATCGCGCTCCTCGGGCCGCTGTCGGGGCTGACCGTCAACGCGGCCTGTTTCGCGCTCGGTTCGGTGGTCGTCGGGCTGATGCTGCCGCGCGGCATGGGCCGGCCCGCCGAGCAGGTTCGGTCGCCTCAGGACGTCGCCGACGCGGCTGCCGGTCCGTCAGCCGCGTCGGGGTACTGGCGTCGGTTCGGCCAGGGCTTCACCTTCCTGCGCGGTGAACCGCTGCTTCTCACGATCATCGTGATGGTCATGGTCACCAACTTCCTGGACGCGGCGTTCAGTGCCGTGCTGCTTCCCGTCTGGGCCAAGGAGTCGGGCAACGGACCGAGCGCCATCGGCCTGTGCGCCGCCGCGGGCGGACTCGCGGCGATCGGTGGCAGTCTGATCGCGGCGGCGATCGCGCACCGGATGCGGCGGCGCGCGGTCTTCTTCGCCGGATTCCTCCTGGCGGGCGCGCCGCGATGGCTGATCCTCACCTCTCCCGCACCTCTGTGGGCCGTGGTGGTCGTGTTCGCGGTCGGTGGCTTCGGCGCCGGTTTCCTCAATCCCATCCTGGCGGCCGTCAGTTACGAGCGCGTACCGCGCCGCCTGCTGGGCCGGGTCAAGGCCCTCAGCGGTGCGCTCTCCTGGGCCGGGATGCCGCTCGGCGGGCTGATCGGGGGCGCCGCGGTGGCCTCGTTCGGGCTGGCGCCGGTGCTGCTGGTGGGAGGAGCCGCGTACTTCCTCACGACGAACCTCACCGGACTGCGCCCGGAGTGGCGGGAGATGGACCGGCTGCGCGGCAAGGGCCGGCCGGCCGACGACCCCGTCGCCGTACGGAACACCGAACAGGGCTCGGACCCGGCCCCGGATCCACCGCCCGAGCCCGTGCGCGTACGACGAGGGGGTCCGTAGCCCCGCACGCCGTAAGCCGCGTGTCGTACGGAATCCGCGCGCCCTCTGTGGGCAGGGTGCTGCTCATGAGACTGCGGGCCGCGAACAAGGACGACAAGGGAGGCTCCGGGAACGGGGCGTTGACCGGGCTGCTTAAACTGCGGAACGACGTGACCGTCACCCAGACCCTGCGCTCGACGGTGGCCGCGACGCTCGCGTACATCGTCGCGCTGTGGCTGAGCAGCGAACCCGCTCCGCTGACCGCACCCCTCACCGCGCTGCTCGTGGTCCAGGTGACCCTCTACTCCACCATCACCACCAGCATCCGCCGCGTGAACGCCGTCGTCGCGGGCGTGCTGATCGCCATCGCGTTCAGCGTCCTCGTCGGGCTCTCGTGGTGGAGCCTCGGGCTGATCATCCTGGCCTCGCTCCTCGCGGGGCGGCTCGTCCGGGTCGACGAGTTCGTACCCGAGGTCGCGATCAGCGCCATGCTCGTCCTCGGCGTGACCCACGCCGCGGGCACCGCCTGGGACCGCGTACTGGAGACGTTGATCGGCGCGGTGGTGGGGCTGCTGTTCAACGTGCTGTTCGTGCCGCCGGTCTGGGTCGGGGCCGCCGGGGAGTCCATCGAGGACCTTGCCCGCCGGATGCGCCGGCTGATGCGCGACGTCGGCGAGGAGCTGACCACGCCCACCCCCGTCGAACGCGCCGCAGCCCGGCTGCGCGAGGCCCGGCGGCTCGATCACGGCATCGCCGACGTGGACGCGGCGCTGCGCCAGGCGGAGGACAGCCTGCGGCTCAACCCGCGCGTCAAGGAAGGCCTGCTGCACCGGGTGGTGCTCCGTACCGGCCTCGACACGCTGGAGATCTGCGCGGTGGTCCTGCGCGTGCTCACCCGCACCATCACGGACCTGGCCAAGGAGCGTGAGGAGGAGGACCTTTTCGCACCGGAGGTGGGATCCGCCCTGGAGGAGCTGCTGTCGCAGGTCGCCGACGCGCTCGTCAGCTTCGCCGTACTGGTCACCACACAGACGAGCGAGGCCGCCGAGGCGGCCGAGGACCGACTCGCGGGGGACCTGAGCGCCGCCGCCGCGACACGCGAGAGGGCGGCGCATTTGCTGCTGGAAGGCGTACAGCGGCACCCGCGCCAGTGGCAGCTCCACGGCGCGCTGCTGTCGGAGATCGACCGGCTGCTCGACGAACTCGACACCGACCACCGCTCGCAGCGACTGATGGAGGAGCTGGACAGATCCACCCGCGAAGAGCGCGAACGGCACCCGCGACTCACCAGGTTCACCCAGTGGCTACGCGGTCTGAAACGACCCTCGCTGAAACGTCCTGCGGTGAAGCGGCGTGGCTAGGGGGTGCCGGCGGGCCCGAATCCGTCTGCGACCCGGTGGGCGAGGACACACCTGACGCCGCCACGATGACATCGTCCAGCACCTCACGCGTACGCATCAGCTCGGCGATCTGCTCGTCGATCCTGGCCCGCTGCCGCGTCAGGTCCGCGACGAGCCACGGCGTCGCAGCCGCCGAGGGACCCCCGTCCTCGTCCCGCATGCACGGCAGCAGCTCGGCGATCTTCCCGCTGCACAGCCCGGCGGCGAACAGCTCCTGGATACGGATCACCCGGTCGACCGCCCGCTCCGGATAGGTGCGATGACCCGAGGGCGTACGCGTGGAAACGAGCAGCCCCTGCTCCTCGTAGTAGCGCAGCGAGCGTTCGCTGACGGCGGTTCGTCTCGCCAGTTCGCCGATCTTCACGCTTCCTCCCAGATTGAACCTGACACCAGTGTGAGGTCCTACCGTCCCGCCATGACGAAAACGACGCTCCTCACCCCCTATTCCCTCGGCCCCCTCCACCTCCCCAACCGCATGGTGATGGCACCCATGACCCGCCACCGCGCGGCCGTGGACGGTACGCCCCTGCCGGTCGTCGCCGACCACTACGCGCAGCGCGCCGGCGCGGGCCTCATCGTCACCGAGGGCATCTGGCCCAGCAGCCGGGGCCAGAGCGACTGGCGGCTGCCCGGCCTGGAGACGGAGGCGCACATCGAGGGCTGGCGAGCCGTGACCGGAGCGGTGCACGCCGCCGGCGGGCGGATCATGGCCCAGCTGATGCACGGCGGCCGGCGCGGCCACCCGCGGTCCCGGATCGACGGGGACATACCGAGCGGCCCGTCGGCCGTCCCGGTGCCGGGTCCCGTCCACATACGCGACGGCCTCAAGGCCGACCCGCTGCCGCCGCGCGAGATGACGCGGGACGACATCCGGCAGGCCGTCGTCGACCATGTCAAGGCGGCCGAGAACGCCCTGGCGGCAGGCTTCGACGGGGTCGAACTGCACGGCGCCAACAGCTACTTGATCCACCAGTTCCTCGCCGACAACACCAATCTGCGCGATGACGCGTACGGCGGTACGACCGAGGGCCGGATCCGCTTCCCCGTCGAGTTGGTCACGGCCGTCGCCGACGCGATCGGAGCGAGCCGGACGGCGCTGCGGCTCTCACCGGGCAACCCCCAGTTCGGCATGGCCGAGGCCGACCCGGCCCCCGTCTACCGCGCGCTCCTCGGAGCCGTCGACGGGCTCGGTCTGCTCTACCTCCACCTCACCGACAACGACACCTACCCGGCCCTCGCCGACCTGCGGCCCCGCTGGCACGGCCCGCTCATCGCGAACATCGGTGAGAACCGCGACCCCACCACGCGCGAGGGGGGTGAGGCGGTGCTCGCCGGCGGACTGGCCGACCTCGTCTCGTACGGCAGGTCCTTCATCGCCAACCCGGACCTCCCCGAACGCTTCGCCTCCGGCGCAGCGCTCAACACCATCGACGCGCGGTACCTCTACACGCACGGCGCCGAGGGCTACACCGACTACCCCGCGCTGCGGCAGGAGTTGTGCGCCGCCGACAGGTGACCGCCGTGGCCTTCGCCGGCCAACTGCTGCTGCGCGTCGGACGGGCCGGTCTCAGAGCGGCAGCACGCAGACGGCGACCGGAGACGCGAACGGGGCGCCCGTCGAAGTCAGTTGGCCGCTGTCCTGGTCGACATGGAAGACGGACACGGCGTTCGACCGCTGATTCGCGGCGAACAGCAGACTCCCGTCGGGGGAGAGCGCGAGCTGCCTCGGGTAGTCGCCGCCGACGGGCACCGTGTCCAGCAGGCGCAGACCGGCACCGTCCTCCTCCACCGCGAAGCGGGAGAGGCTGTTGTGCCCCCGGTTGGCGAGATGGACGAACGCGCCGTTGGCGGTGATCACCGGCTGGGAGGGGAAGCTGCTGCCCGCGCCTCCGGCGCCGGTGGGCTGCGGTTGGCCGGGGGTGAGGGTGCCGCTGTCGGGGTCGTACCCGCAGACGGCGATCGTGTTGCTCAACTCGTTGGCCAGATAGGCGAATCGCCCCGAGGGGTGGAAGACAAGATGCCGAGGCCCGGCACCGGCGGGCAGCGTCGCGTACGAGACCCGCGTGAGCGTGCCCGCCGTCTCGTCGAGGCGGTAGGTGTAGACGCTGTCGGTGCCGAGATCGACGGCGAGTACATGGCCGCCGTCCGGGCTGGTGACGATCTGGTGCGCGTGCGGGCCGTTCTGGCCGGGCCCCGGAGCCGGTTCGCGGTGCGTGACCAGGTCGGTGCGCTCGCCGAGCGCGCCCGACGCCTCGATGGGGTGGACGGCGACATTGCCGGAGCCGTAGTTCGCGCTCAACAGCCAGCGCCCGCCGGGGTGTACGGACAGATGGCAGGGCGACGAGCCTCCGGTGCCGCGCGTGCCGAGGACCGTGTGCCCGCCGTCCGCGCCCAGCGCGATCGCGGTGACACCGCCGTCCTGGCGCTCGTTGACCGCGTACAGGGTGCTGCCGTCGGGGTGCACGGCGAGGTACGAGGGGTCGCCGACGCCCTGCAAGGTCCCGGCGGAGGTGATGTGGCCGGTGGCCGTGTCGTACGAGGCGAGCCCGATGCCCGGACCGCCGCTGGAGGTGTACGTGCCGATGAACAGCGGTCCTGTGGCGCGGGGTTGCCGGGGGCGGTGCGGTGCGGACGCGGTGGCTGTCGGGGCCGCGGTGGCCGTCGCCGTGGCGGGCACCGAGACCGTCGCGACGGCCGCTGCCAGCATGCCGACGACCTGACGGCGACTCGGCCCGCCGGCCGATGTCGCGCTTGATCCGGATCGTGTCGCGGCTCCGGTTCCTTTTTCGGCGGCTGCTTCTGTTCCTGTTTCTGTTCCTGTGCTGTCGCTTCTCATGCCGGGCACCTCGGATGACTCGTGGGGGGGGGAGTGGGGGAGTGCTTGCCGGTGTAGTGGCAGACACCCTGTCGCCATCCCGCCCCCGGCGGCAAGTGCCCCACCGGCGGGGTCAGTTGCGGAGCGACGCCGCGTCCCCCATCACGATCACCGGGCGCTTCGCCGGGTCCAGCAGACGCAGCAGTTCCACCATCCGCTTCTTCGTCAGCGAGACGCAGGCCTGGGTGGGGCCTTCGTGGTCGACATGGATCCAGACGCCGCCGCCCTTGCCTTGGCCGAGGGGGCGGGACGTGTCCAGCGGAGTGGTCCCCCGCGTCCGGTTGTAGTCGATGGCCACGACGTAGTCGAAGGAGCCTTCCAGCGGCTCGCCCAGGAAGCCGGTGCCGGCGACCTCGAACGCGCTGTCCTCGTCGTACGGGAGTCTGGCCCCCGGATCGGGGAGCCGGCCCCCGGCGTCGCCGAGCGAGAAGACACCGATCGGCGAACGCAGGTCGCCGACCTTGTGATGGCGTGTCCAGCCGCGCAGTGCGTTGTGCGCGGGCCAGCGGTTGGTGACGGGTTGCCAGCCCGCGTCCGCTTCGCGCTCGTACAGCACGACGCCGGAACGGGGCGAATTCCGGCCCTCGCCCCTGACGACGAGCGCCTGGCGGGTGGCGACAGGGATACGGGAGCGGGTGGCAGGACCGAGACCGGGGATCTCGCGGCCCATGGCCGCCTCGACCGGCGCCCCGGCGAGCCCACGCGCCGCCTCGTTCGGCGAGCCCTGACGCCGCTGGGCCCGGCTCCCTGACGTGCTCCCCTCTGCCGACTTGCTCCCGGCGTCCGGGCTCGCCACGCTCGGGATCCCGGCGCTCGGGCTCGGCGGCGGCACGGTCCGCGCCGGCCGGCTCTCGGCCGGCTGTCCGCCGGCCGGCGAGGCCCCCTGCTCCGCGCATCCGGCGAGGACCAGGCACGTACAGAGCGAGGTGAGGGCCAGGGCACCTCTGGCGAGCTGTCGAGCGCGGGGGAGGGGGAACATGTCAGGCCTTTCGTGGGGCGTCGGCAGACGGTCGGTCCTCGTCCGCCGCGTTTCTGTGCGCCATGAAACGCGATCATCGTGTGATCCGACTGCCCCCGGATCCGCGATCAGACATGGGCCCGAAGATTTCCCCCGTTCTGCCTAACTGCTGGGCCGGGGCCCGTCATGCCGAGGTGATGGTGAGAGCGCAGAGCCGTTTGGTGGCGCGGGTGAGGGCGACGTACAGGTCACGCTCGCCGCCGGGGCGCGCTCCGGCGATCTCCTGCGGGCCGACGACGACGTCGAATTCCAGCCCGCGGGCCTCGGAGGCCGGCACGATGCGGGCCCACCGGCCTGCCAGACGCTCATCCAGTACCTGATACGCGGCGGTCACCTGAACCTGCTCGGCCCCCACCTGGCCCCGGCGTCATCGTCGTCGGACCGCACCAGCAGCCACCTCGTTCCCCTCTGAGAGGCCCCCACTGTGCGACCGAGTTCCCGTAAAGGTAAGTCTTGGCTTACCTGCTGGCTCGAGCCGCTGACCTGCGTGCGGTCCGAGCCGGTCGCCGGGACGGAAAGGAGCCTTCCGGCCTTCCGTCATTGGTGCGAGCAAAGACGGTCGCGGGTGATTCGTCGTGCCGCGGGTGATTCGCGCATACGTGTGGTTTCAGACTGCCGAAAGAGCGTCAAATAGGTTGCCCGGCAGGGTTGTCGGGGCCGTCGCGGAATTGCTTATCTTGATGCGTCGTGGACAGTCGACGCGCGTCAACTCCGCCCCACCGCAGCCGCGTTCGCCTGTTGCGCGACGTGCCTGCCGTCGTTGAACACGGGAGAGCTTTCCCCCACATCCCAAGGAGATCGACATGGTTGCCAAGTCGGGCCCCGGCCGTCGTACGGTACTGCGGGGTGGTCTGACCGCCACCGCGGTCGGCGCTCTCGGACTCGCCGCGAACGGACCGGCCAACGCCGCCCCGGTGGGCGCGAGTCGCCGCGCGGCGGCCGATTCGGGGCTCGCCGTGCCCGAGCCGCGAATCTACAGCACCAGCGAATGGGGCGCGCGGCCCCCGAACGGACAGATCGTGGTGCTCGACCGGGTGCCGACCTACATCGTGGTGCACCACACCGCCGAGCCCGGCAACAGCGAGGACTACTCGCTTGAGCATGCGATGGCGATCTGCCGGTCGATTCAGAACTACCATATGGACGGCCAGGGTTGGGTCGACTCGGGCCAGCAGTTCACCAACTCGCGCGGCGGCTTCGTCCTCGAAGGCCGGCACCAGAGCCTCGACGTCGTACGTGGTGGTACGCAGCACGTGCAGGGCGCGAACGTCGGAGGCCGGAACAGCGAGGTCATCGGCATCGAGAACGAAGGCCTCTACACGACGGTCGACGTACCGGCCGCGCTCTGGGACTCGCTCGTCCAACTCGTCGCGTGGATCGCCACCCGGTACGGGCGGCCGGTCACCGACATCATGGGCCACCGCGACTTCAACTCCACCGAATGCCCCGGCGGCGTGCTCTACGGACGGCTCCAGGAGCTGCGCGACGCCGTCGCCGGAGCGCTCGGCGTCGCGCCGGCCGACCGGCCCTCCGTCTGGCCGCTGCTGCGGCCGGGGGCCGCCGGCCCCCAGGTGCGTGCCGCGCAGTACCTCCTGCGCGCTCGCGGCTTCTCGGACGTACCGGTGGACGGGGTCTTCGGCGCGGACACGAAGCGGGCGGTGGTGAAGCTGGCCGACGTGCACAACGTCGAGAAGCACACCTGCGCGGCCATGACCCGCGCCGGCACGGACGAGACCGGCTACCTCGGCTCCGACATCTGGCCGCTGATCACCCCGAAGGTCGGGGCGGGCGAGAACGCCGATGTCGAGAAGGCGGTGACCACCCTGCACCGCGCGGGCGCGAACCGGGCCCACTCGGCCGGCGTACTCACGGCGACGGACTGGAAGCGTCTGCTGGCCTGACGAACCACCGCCGGACCGCACCGTCCGGCGCCTCGCGGTGCCTTCGGCGGCAGGAGTCCCTTCCTGCCGCCGAAAGGCATGTCCGGGCCTCCGGCCCCTTCTGTTTCGACCGGCTCCACCCCAGCCGCGCCCACGGCCGCGAGAGTGTCACCTCGCTGTCCGGCTCACTGGCCTCCCAGCCCCGTCGTGGCGACGGACCTGACGATCTGCCGCTGGAACAGCATGAAGACCACCAGCAGCGGAATCGCCGCGAGGACCGACGCCGCCGACGCCTGCGCGTTCTGCAGGCCGTAGGAGTCCTTGACGCTCGACAGGCCCACCGGCAGCGTCATCAGCGTCGGGTCGCTGGTGATGATGAACGGCCACAGGAAGTTGTTCCAGGTGGTGATGAAGACGAAGATCGACACCGCGGCGAGGATCGGCCGCGACAGCGGCAGGATGATGCTGACGAAGATCCGCGCGCTCCCCGCCCCGTCGATCCGGGCCGCCTCCTCCAACTCACGCGGAACCGCGTCGAAGAACTTCTTCAGGATGTAGACCATGACCGGTGCCACCACCTGCGGCAGTATCACCGCCGCGTAGGTGTCCACCAGGTTCATCACCAGCATCTGCCGGAACAGCGGCACGATCAGGATCTGCGGCGGCACAATGATCGAGGCGACGATCACCGCGAGCAGTGCCCGGCGGCCACGGAAGAGCCCCCGCGACAGCGCGTACGCCGCCATGGCGGACACGACGACCGTCAGCACGGTCACCGCCGCACCGATCAGCAGGCTGTTGAGTGCCCAGACGGGCAGGTTCCCCTGCGCGAAGATCTCCCGGTACGCCGCGAGCGTGAAGCCGCTCGCCGGAATCCAGTCGCCGCCGCCCCCGCTCGCGTCCACCTCCGACTTGAAGGAGGTGTCCACCCCCCAGGCGAGCGGCACCAGCCAGACACCGGCCATCAGAATCAGCGCCAGCACGGACAGGACGCGGGGCAGGAGGCCGGCACCCAGCATCGGGTGCCAGCTCCGCCCGCCCCCGCTCCCGCCCCCGAGCGACCCGCCGCCATGCCCTCCTCCCGCACGGCGCTTGCGCGCCACCTCCCTCGGCATGGTGCTGCGGCGTGGTCCGGACGCGTTGGTCGTGAGTGATGCGTCGGTGGTCATGGCCGGATCAGTCCTCCCTGCGCGAGAAGAGCTTGAGCTGAACGAGGGAGAGGACGACGACGATCGCGAAGAAGACGTAACTCACCGCGGAGGCGTAGCCCAGCCGGTAGTTGGTGAAGCCGGTGTCGTAGATGTATTCCAGGATCGGCCGGGTCGATCCGGCGGGCCCGCCCTGGGTGAGCAGATAGATCTGGTCGAACACCTTGAGGGAGGCCAGTACTTGAAGGACGGCGATCAGTCCGGTCGTACGGCGCAGCTGCGGCAGCGTGATCGACCACAGCCTGCGCCACGCGCCTGCTCCGTCGAGCGCCGCCGCCTCGTAGAGATGGTCCGGGACGGACTGGAGGGCCGCCAGATAGAGCAGGAAGTTGAAGCCCACGGTCCACCAGAGTGTGAGGAGCGCGACGGCCCACATCGCGTACTTCTCCTCCACCAGCCAGCCGATCCCGTCGATGCCGACGGCCTTCAGCAGGGTGTTGAACAGCCCCGCCTCGGGCTGGTAGAGCAGGCCCCACACCTGGGTGACGACGGCCACGGGCAGCAGGTACGGGGCGAAGAAGGAGAGCCGCCACACCCACTGGCCGGGCATCCCGGTGTGCACGAGCAGTGCCATCACCAGGGCGAAGAGCACCAGCGGCACCGACGAGAGCAGCGTGAACCAGGCGGTGTTGCCAAGGCTCTGCCAGACCTCGCTGTCGGTGAACGCCTCGGTGTAGTTGTCCAGCCCGGCGAAGGTGGCGTCGCCGCGGCCGGTGAGACTGGAGTCGGTGAGGCTCATCCACAGCCCGAAGCCGAGGGGCACGACGAGGAAGAGCACGAAGAAGACCAGGAACGGCACGACGAACGGCCACCCGGAGCCTTTCGGGGCGCCTCGGCGACGTTTCGCGGAGGGACGGGCCCCATCGACGGCGGCCGGGCCGGTGGCGCTGCGCACACTGCTCATGACCATCGCTCCTTTCCTGCGCGATCAGGCCGGATTCGGCTTGGACAGAAGCGTGTTGATCTCCGACTCCATCGTCCGTACGGCGCTGCGCGCGGACGCCGCGCCGGTGAGAGTCGGCTGCAGGGCCTGGCACATCCGGTTCTGGAAGTCCGACCCGGAGCCGGTGAACCAGGCCTGCGGATCGAGGACCGGGTGGTCGGCCGCCCCGGCGTACTCCGCCTGCGGACGCAGCGCGGCGTACTCCTCCGACTCGACGACCGGCCGGTACGCGGGGATATGACCGGCCTCCGCCCATGCAAGGCTCGACTTGACCAGCTCGGCGACGAACTGATGCGTACGGCGCCGCCGTTCCGGATCCGCCCCGGTCTGCCGGGGGAGCACCAGCGAGTGGCTGTCTGACGCGCCGCCCGGTCGGTCGAAGAAGGTGGGGAAGGGGGCGGCGCCGAGGGCGTCCTTCTTGGCCGTACGGAACGTGTTGAGCTCCCACTCGCCCGCGAAGATCAGGGGAGACTCGCCGTTGGCGAACGCGGCTATCGCCGTGCCGAGATCCATCGTCCGGCAGTCGGGCCGCACGATGTCCGCCATGAACTCGACCGTCTCCGCGGCCACTTCACGGTCGATCTCCAGCCGGTCGCCCGACAGGTCGAAGGTGGCGCCGGTCTGGTGGAACAGGGTCCAGAACATGCGCCAGCCCATTCCGGCGTCGGTGACATGCCCGAACACGGGGCCGAGCTTTCCGTGGTCCTTGCGGAGTTTCTCGGCGAGTTCGAGATAGTGCGCGGGCGATTCGAAGGGGACCGGCTGCCCGTCGGGCTTGAGGAGACCGGACTTGTCCATCATGTCCCGGTCGAAGTAGATGATGAACGGGTGGGTGTCGAGAGGGATCGCGTACGGCTCGCCCTCGTACAGACAGCGCTTGAACACCGCCTCGTTGAGATCTTCGCGGCGTACGCCGAACTCGGCCAGCAGATCCATGTCGAACGGGTCGAGCAGCCCGCCGGGCGCGTAGCCGGGCAGCCGGGTCAGATGCAGGATCGCGAGGTCGGGCGAGCGTCCGCCGGCCGAGGCCATGGCGAGCTTGGTGTAGTACGGCCGCCCCCACTCCAGCACCGTGCTCCTGACCTTCAGTTCCGGCGTACGGCGCTCGATGTCGCGGGTGATGTCCTTCATCAGCGCGCCGTCGGGCCCCTGGAACAGATTCCAGTACTGGATCTCCTCGGCGTCCGACCCACTGCCCGTGACCGAGCCGCAGGCGCCGAGCGCGGGCGTCAGGGCGGCGGCCCCGGCGCCGTACAGCGCCCCGGTCAGCAGCCGGCGCCGGGAGAGGCCGTTCACCGTTCCGCCCCGTCGTCGCCGTCCGCTCCCGCGCCGCCCGGGTCAGCCGGATCCTCCAACGCCGGATCCTCGAACGCCGCCCGGCGCTCCTGGGCCGCGCGCAGTCGCCCCACGTCGAGTTTCGGCGTGCGGTCGAAGCGGTAGACGCCGTTCTGTTCCTGGAACACGTCGGTGAGCTGGGTGTAGCAGTAGCCGAACATGTGCGGATCGTCAAGCAGTACGCTGGTGAGCCCGGCGAAGCGCCGCTGGAACTCCTCCTCCGTACGTGGGCGTTGACCGTAGCCCCACGACACGCTGCGGTCGGCGTCGTCCGCGGCGATGTCAGTGTCCGTGCCGTCCCGATGGGCGGCGGCCTCTTCCGGATTCCACCAGATGCCGCCGAACTCACTGCAGAAATAGGGCTGTCCGCGATAGGGCAGCGACCACACGGCGTCCGTGTCGCGCTCGTCCGGATTGGTGAACGGCGCGTCCTTGTCCAGTCCCGCCATCTGGGCGCGGAAGAGTTCCGGGTCCTGTTCGTAGCTGTGCGAGTCGTACACGTCGGTCTCGGCGACCCGGTGGGAGTAGCCGGACGCGTCGATGACCGGCCGCGAACGGTCGGCGGCCTTCGTCGCGAGGAACATGGACCGGGTGACGTCGTCCAGGACGGTCCGCCGGTCGTGGAGTTTCTGGTGGGTCTCGTTGAGCGGGCACCAGCCGACGACCGAGGGATGCGAGTAGTCCCGCTCCAGCGCCTCCAGCCACTGCGCGGTGTATCCGGCGGTCGGCTGCTGGTTGTCCTTGGTGGTGCCCCCGATCGCGCACCCCCAGTCGCCGAACTCGCCCCAGACGAGATAGCCCAGCCGGTCGGCGTGGTGCAGGAACCGCTCCTCGAAGACCTTCTGGTGGAGGCGTGCGCCGTTGAAGCCCGCGGCGAGGGAGAGTTCGATGTCACGGACGAGTGCCGCGTCGTCGGGCGCGGTCATCAGCCCGTCCGGGTACCAGCCC
The DNA here is from genome assembly GCF_044458565.1 of Streptomyces sp. NPDC050433. Taxonomy (NCBI): domain Bacteria; kingdom Bacillati; phylum Actinomycetota; class Actinomycetes; order Kitasatosporales; family Streptomycetaceae; genus Streptomyces; species Streptomyces sp. NPDC050433. The sequence goes on from NZ_JBITIB010000012.1 coordinate 109,796, forward strand.
TGGTCGAGTACGAGCCGCTGGAAGACCGGGCGCCCGTTGAGCAGCAGCCGTTTGCCGTCGATGGCGACCGACCGCAGTCCGGCCGTGCAGACGGCCGAGTCGGTCACCTGCCCGCGCGCGTCCACCAACTCGACCAGCACCGAGTACAGATGCGGGTCCTGCGGACTCCACGGCCTGCGCCGGCCGGCGGGGACGGTCAGCACCATGCGGGGCGCGAGATCGAGATCGGCGGGGACGTCGGCCCGTACGACGGTGTCGCCGTCCGCGTCGCGCAGCACGGCCCGTACGCGGTGCCCCGGCCGGTTGGCGGAGAGCGGCAGTTCGAGATGGAACGCGCCCGAGCCGAGGTCCGGGGTGATGCGGGGGCGCTCAAGGCGGACGTCGGCGACCGGCTCCATCCACACGGTCTGCCAAATGCCGGTCGTGCGGGTGTAGTTGCAGGCGGTGTTGGCGTACTCCACGGACTGTTTGCCACGTGCCTGCGGGCCGTGCGGAGTGTCCCTGGCCCGTACGACGATGACGACCTCGCCGTCGCCGTTGTCGTCGCCCGCCCTCGGATTCGCTCCCGCCACGTCTCCGAGATCCACGGTGAAGGAGGTGAACCCGCCGCTGTGGCGGCCCACTTCACGCCCGTCGGCCCACACGGTCGCATCGTGGTCGACCGCACCGAAGTGCAGAAGCACCCGCCGGCCGGCCCACCGTGCGGGGACGCGCACCGTACGCCGGTACCAGACGGCGGGGTGGAAGTCGGGGTCCCCGATGCCCGACAGCTCGGACTCGGGACAGAAGGGCACGACGATCCGGCCGTCCAGTTCCCGGTGGACCAGGCCACGTTCCAGACCGCTGTCGCCGGGGTCGAACGCGAACTGCCAGGTGCCGTTGAGATTCCGCCATTCCTCACGCACGAAGCTGGGACGAGGATATTCGGGCCGTGGGACGGTGTTCGACTGGTCGGACGGGAAGTCGGACGGGCCGGTGGAGGACAGTGACATGGCGTCTCCGGTCAGGGAAGAGGCACGTACAGGCACGTGGAGCCATGGAAGAGGCAGCCGGGAGGCTGGGCGGACGTGTGCGGCAGGTTTTCGATTACATCGATGTAAAAGGCCTGGTGTAAATACCTCGTACCCAGGTTTCTCGTCCGCGGGGACGCGCGATCAGGACAGCCGGATCATGTTCCAGGAGAGCGGAGCGAGCGTGGCGCGCAGGGAACCGCCGGACAGTACGGTGTCCAACTGGGCGCGCGGCGCGACCCGTTCGGGCTCGGCGAGCGTGTTGCGCGCGTCGGGATCGGCGTCATGGAGCGCGCTGTGCTCGACGACTTCGCTCACCCCCGTCCCGCGCAGGGAGACCTCCAGCGGCAGCGGCTCGGTCGTGCTCCGGTTCACGGCGAAGACCGTGACCGAGCCGTCGGCGCCCTCGACGGCGGTGGCGTGCAGCAGGTCGGTCTCCCCGTACCTGCGGGTCGGATACGTGGGCGAGTCCGCGGCCACCTGGAGCACCCGGCCCCGGCCGTACCGCGACGCCTGCTGGAAGGGGAAGTACGTCGTCTGCTTCCAGGCTCCGCCGCCCGGCTCCGTCATGATCGGCGCGATGACGTTGACCAGTTGGGCGAGACAGGCGACGGTCACCCGGTCGGCGTGCCGCAGCAGGGCGATCAGCAGCGAGCCGAACACGACGGCGTCGGTGACCGAGTACGCGTCCTCCAGCAGCCGGGGGGCCTCGTCCCAGCTGTCGCCGGCCGGGGGCTCGTGACGCGACTGGTACCAGACGTTCCACTCGTCGAACGAGAGATTGACGCGCTTGCCGGACTTGAGCCGGGCGCCCACATGGTCACAGGTGGCGACCACGTTCTCGATGAAGGACTCCATGTCGACGGCCGAGGCGAGAAACGAGTCGCGGTCGCCGTCCTTCTCCTCGTAATACGCGTGCAGGGAGATGTGGTCGACCAGGTCGTACGTCTCCAGCAGCACCTCCGCCTCCCATGCGGCGAACGTCGCCATGCCCTGGTTCGAGCTGCCGCACGCGACGAGTTCGACGGACGGGTCGAGCTGGCGCATGGCGCGTGCGGTCTCGGCGGCGAGCCTGCCGTACTCCTGGGCGGTCTTGTGCCCGGTCTGCCACGGGCCGTCCAGCTCGTTCCCCAGGCACCAGAGCCGGATGCCGTACGGCTCCTTCGCGCCGTGCGCCCGGCGCAGCTCCGACAGGGCGGTGCCGGCGGGGTGGTTGGCGTACTCCTGGAGGTCCAGCGCCTCCCGTACCCCGCGCGTGCCGAGGTTGAGGGCCATCATGGGCTCCGCGCCGACCTTGCCGGCGAAGTCCATGAACTCGGCGAGGCCGAACCGGTTGGTCTCCGTCGAGTGCCAGGCGAGATCGAGCCGGCGGGGCCGGTCCTCGACGGGGCCGACGGAATCCTCCCAGCGGTGGCCGGAGACGAAGTTGCCGCCGGGGTAGCGGATGACGCTCACCCCCAACTCCCGTACGAGGGCGAGCACATCGCCGCGCAGGCCCGCGGCGTCGGCGGTGGGGTGGCCCGGCTCGTACACGCCGGTGTACACGCAGCGGCCGAGGTGCTCCACGAAGGAGCCGAAGAGACGGTCGTCGACGTGGCCGACCGTGAAGGCGGGGTCGAGGGTGAAGTGGGCGGTGCGGGGCATGCGTTCCTCACCTTGTTCGGTATGTCGGACATCGGTCGCTATCCCGGACGCGAACAAGGCGAACGTAAGGCGGGTGAAGAGTCTCGTCAACGGTTCCGGGGCGGGCGGACATGCCCTGGCGACTCCGCCCGCCGCGGCCGGCCGGCCGGTCGTGAGGCGCTTCCGTCAGCCGCCGGTGCGGACCGTCCGCAGTGCCTTGGACCAGCTCACGAGCTGGTCGAGCGTGGTGTCCAGGACGGCCTTCTGGTGGTCTCCGGGCGTGAACGAGGAGTAGTTCTCGAAGTCCGTGAAGAGGGAGAGGGCGACCTGCGACCGTACGGTCGCCACCTGGAGCTCGGACATGATCAGACGCAGATGCTCGACGGCGCGGGCGCCGCCGACGCTGCCGTAGCTGATGAAGCCGGCGGCCTTGTTGTTCCACTCGCCGTACAGGAAGTCGATGGCGTTCTTCAGGGCGCCGGAGGTCGAGTGGTTGTACTCGGGGGTGACGAAGAGATAGCCGTCGAAGGAGGCGATCTTCTCGGCCCATGCTCGGGTGTGGTCGTGCTCGTACTGCCCCGCGGAGGCCGGAACGACCTCGTCCAGGTGCGGCAGCTTGAAATCGGCGATGTCGACGAGTTCGAACTCCGCGTCGCCGCGCTGAGCGGCGATCTTCTCGGCCCACTTGGCGACGGCCTCGCCGTTGCGGCCCGGACGGGTGCTGCCCAGAATGATCGCGATCTTCACGGTCATGCCCTGCTCCTGACTTGAGATGTCAACCGACGTCCCATCCTGGGCACGCTTGAAGTCTCAAGTCAAGCGACTACGATGTTCGCATGACGGACGAGAACTCCCCGGCCAACGACACTCCGTGGCTCTCCGCCACCGAGCTGGAGTCCTGGGTGCCGTTCAGCGGGATGCTCCTCGGTCTCGTCAGCGCCCTGGACGCACAGCTCCAGAGCGACGCCAAGGTGAGCTTCTTCGGCTATCTGGTGCTGGCGGGCCTCTCCGAGGCTCCCGAACGCACCCTGCCCATGAGCGACCTGGCGGTCCTGGCCCACGGCTCCCTGTCGCGCCTCTCCCACGCCGTGTCCACCCTGGAGAAGCGAGGCTGGGTCCGCCGCAGCCCCTCGCCGGACAACGGCCGCGTCACGGTCGCGATTCTCACCGACGCCGGGTACGCCAAGATCGTGGCGACCGCGCCCGGCCATGTCGAGGCAGTCCGCCGGCTCGTCCTCGACCCGATCAACGCGGACCAGCTGCGCGCGCTCGGCAAGATCTCGACCGCCATCGCCGACTCGATGGGTTCGCCCTGTGCGGGGCCGGCCCGCCCGGCCGCCGACCGTTGACCATCTGCCGCGTCGCTGGTCCCCGGGGACGTCGGGCGGGTGTCGGCGCTCTCAGCGCCCCTCGGCCCCTGCCGCCCAGACACGCTCGGCACGCAGCGGCCCGGTGCGCGCAGTGAGCATGCCGTGGTCGGTGGCCAGCGCGGCGAGTTGGGAGCTGTAGCACAGCACCGCCTCACGCTTCAGGGCCCATTGATCATCCGTCAGGACGAGGTCGTGCACGGGACGCAATTCATGACGCTCCGTCATGTCCTGGTAGGCGAGCCCGTACCGGTGGCTGCGGCCGAGCGCGTGATCGACCTCGGGGGAGCCCCATTCGTCCAGATGGCCGGTGTAGGGGAGGTCCGCGTAGAGCAGCGGCAGCGGGCGGCCGAGCTTCTCGATCACCGTCAGCGCACGGTCCCGCACCTTCTGGTGGTCCTGCTGGTTGGTGGAGAGGGGAATCAACAGCTGGGTCTCCGGGGCGAGTTCGGCGAGACAGGTGTCGATCGCCGTGAGTTCCGTCCCGTCGAAGTAGGGGCCGTCGGGATGGTGCAGGGCGACGCTCTCCACCCCCAGGAGCCCGCAGGCCCGCTCGTCCTCGACGCGGCGCGCACCGTAGGCCTCCCGCGCCGTGGAGAATCCGCAGACACTGTCCCACCAGGAGACCGGGTGGTGGGACCCGGGCTCGCCTCCGTACACCGTCACGACCGTGACGGGGCCCGGGAGTTGGGGAATGAGCCCCGCGAGTGAGAGCACGGCGTCGTCGAAGTGCGGCGAGAGGATCACGGTGGCGGGCTGCTGTCCGGGCGTCATGCGGGGTGGCTCCTCGGTCGTGGGGTGGGTCGAAGGGGATCGGGCGACATCGGTAGGGCGCTGAACACCTGGTCCCACTGGGCGTCGTCGCCCTCCCAGCGGCCGGGGGCGGCGGCGACCACGCCCCACGAGATTCCCGGACCGAGGTCGGCGGCGTCGGCGGGCGGCGTACGGCGCAGCCACAGCAGCGAGAACCGCTGCTCGGGATGGGCGGTGGCGATCACGTGCCGCAGCCGGCGCAGATCCCTCGCCACGCATTCGTCGAAAGCGTCGTGATGGACGTACAGCACCTGGGCAGGGGACCTGGCGAGGGCGCGCCAGCGCTCCGCGAGCGCCCCGAACTTGGCCCTGACACGGTCGAGTTGGCCGTCGATGTCGTCCTGGGTGACCAGGTGTCCGTAGGCCGGCCGGAAGTCGTGGAAGAAGCGGATGTCCGAGCCGCGGTCGAGGGCGCAGAGCCCGTCGCTGAACGGTTCCACCAGCCCCGGACGCAGGACGTTGGCGAAGTCGTCGGCGATGGTCTCGACCACCGAGTCGAGATCGAGGTCGAGCCAGTCGAAGAAGTGCGCCGACTCGTTCCCGGTGATCCGGCGGATCTGATAGGTCGATTCGCAGTGGTAGCCGAGCCCCACGCAGACGTCGTACGCGTCCATCAGCCGGTGGTACGTCGCAGCAGGAGCCCGTCGCTGCCGCGTTTGATGAGATAGGCGCGGCCCGCGCACACCGTCTCGACGCGCGGCGGGACCAACTGGACCGTCTCCGCCTCCCGCCAGGTCGTGGACGTCGCGAGCCACGGCCGCAGACGGCTGTTCATGGCATCCGGTTCAAGAGCGACGAAGACGTGATCGGTGGGCAGACGGTCCAACAGGCCGAGGTCCTGGCCGTAATAGAGCATCTCGATGAGCAGATGGGCTCCGGCACGCGGGTGGCCTCCCTCGGTGAGCCCCGCCAGATCCTCGGCGGAGACCCGTACGGACCCGGTGCCCCGCACGGCGTCCGCGAGGCGCGTCCTGAACAGCGGGTTGGGCTCGGTGGCGTGAACGGCGATTCCCCCCGCGACCAGACGCCGTGTCAGGGCGCCTTCGCACGCGCCCACTTCCACCAGCGACTCGCCCGTCTCGGCGCGATGGCCCAGCACCCAGGCGGCGGTGGCGTCCAGCCGGTCCTTCTCGTACGGGGAACTGCCGAACTCCCAGGGGTCCGGGACGGACGCGGCCTCGTCGTCCAGGCTCGCCAGCAACGCGAAAAGCCGTTCGCGCTCGTCGGCGTCGGTGTGGAAGAAGCGCTCGGTGGAGGGTATGCGGGGCGTCTGGACCACATACTCCGGAGACTGCTCCGTGAGCAGGTGCTCGCACGCGCGGTTGACGAAGTCGAGCTTGGCGGCGATCAGTTCGCGGTCCACCGAACGGTCGAAGTCGCTGACGACCTGGAGAAACGGCGAGTAGCCGACGGCGTGCCGCACATCGCCGCCCGCACACCCGATCGCCGTGTCCCGGCCCACCTTGCCCCGGCTGCGCCGGTTGTCCGCGGGCGAGTGCGTCCATACGCGCGCGTCGCGGTCGCCGCCCGCCTCGCGTACCAGCTCCGCCAGGGGGACGGGACCGGGCGAGCCGGCACGGTCGTCGGCCGGACGTACGTGCCGCGCGATGTCGGCGAGCCGTTCGGCCGGGCTGCGCGCGGCGGAGAAGGCGAGTGTCCGGCCCTGGTCGGCGAGGACAAGAGCGGCTTCCCCGTCGGTGAGAACGGACAGGAAGTCGAGTACGGCGTCTTCGGCGCGGAGCACAACAACGATGTCGATCACAGGATCGGTCCTCTGTACGGAACGGACGGGCCGCGAGTGGCACACGCTAGGTCTAGACCACTGCGCGATGCAAGGGATCGAGCCCCCGAGGGGCGTGTCTCGGCCTTCCCGGCCCGGACGGCGGACCGCGGCGCCCGGAGCGGCCGGGGGCCACCGCGGTTGACAGGGAGCACCCTGGTGAGAGCCTTGAAGAAGCACGAGAGGAGGGGCGCGCCGATGGGACCGACACCGGACGTCCGCACCGTCCCGCTCCCTTCGGGAGAACACGTCCCCGTGCTGGGACAGGGCACCTGGGGCTGGGCGCAGGACCCGGCGCGCCGGGCCGGTGAGAAGGAGTCCCTGCTGCTGGGGCTCGACTTCGGCCTGACCCTGGTCGACACGGCCGAGATGTACGGCCGGGGCGCCGCCGAGGAACTGGTGGGTGAAACCCTCGCCGCCCGCCGCAACGAGGCCTTCCTGGTGACCAAGGTGCTGCCGTACAACGCGGGCCGGGCGGACACCGTCAACGCCTGCGAACGCAGCCTGAAACGCCTGCGCACCGACCGGATCGACCTCTACCTGCTGCACTGGCGCGGCTCCGTGCCCCTGGAGGAGACCGTCACCGCGTTCGGGGAACTGCTCCGCGCGGGCAAGATCCGCCACTGGGGAGTCAGCAACTTCGACCCGGCCGACCTGCGGGAACTGGCCGACGTGCCGGGCGGCGACGCGATGGCCACGAACCAGGTCCTGTACAACCTCACCCGGCGCGGAACCGAGTACGACCTGCTGCCCCGGAGCCGGGAGCGCGGCATCCCGGTCATGGCCTACTCACCGGTCGAGCAAGGACGGCTGCTGACCGCCCCGGCACTCGAAACCGTGGCCCGGCGCCACGGGGCCACACCCGCACAGGTGGCCCTCGCCTGGGTCCTGCGCCGCAGCGAGGTGATCGCGATCCCCCGGGCGGGCCGGCCGGACCACGTCCGCGAGAACCGTGCCGCACTCTCGCTCACCCTGACCCACGACGACCTCGCCGCCCTCGACGAAGCCTTCCCGCCCGTCCGGGGCCCGGTGCCGCTGGAGGTGCTGTGAACGCACCGCACGAACCATCGGGCCCCACCGGCCCGTTACGGCCAGTCGGGGCCCACGACAACGGAGGTAGCGATGGCGGACGACATTCTGCGGACGATCGACTCACTGGTCGCGGAGGAACACCGCCTCCGTGACCAGGCTCCCGGCAAGGGCCTCGACCCGGAGGACCGCGCACGGCTCCAGGTGCTGGAACAGCGGCTGGACCAGTGCTGGGACCTGCTGCGGCGGCGGAGGGCCGAGGCGGATTCGGGCCAGGACCCGCAGCGGGTCGAGCCCCGCCCGGTCGCCGAGGTCGAGTCGTACGAGCAGTAGACACACCCGGGTGATGTCAGGGGCGTCTGCGATGATCGGCCCGAGCCGGACCGACGGTTCCGGACCGAGCATGGTGAGGGGTTCTCGTGACGTACGACGCCGTGACGTACGACATCGACGCGGTGCGTGCCCGGATTCCCGCGCTGCGGGCGGGAGTCGCGCACTTCGACGGCCCCGGCGGTACGCAGACGCCCACGCCGGTCATCGAGGCCGTCACGAACGCGCTGAGCCGTCCGCTGTCGGTCAGGGGCTCCGTCGCACCGGGAGAGATCAACGCCGAGACGATCGTCCGCGACTTCCGCCGGGCGATGGCCGACCTGCTGGGCGCCGAGGAGACCGGCATCGTCGCCGGGCGCAGCGCCACACAGCTCACGTACGACTTCTCCCGCGTACTGGCCCGGAGTTGGGCCCCCGGTGACGAGGTGGTGGTGACCCGGCTGGACCACGACGCCAACATTCGCCCCTGGATCCAGGCCGCCGAGGGAGCCGGTGCGGTGGTGCGCTGGGCGGACTTCGATCCGTCGACGGGCGAGCTGCCCGTGGCGTCCGTGGGCGCCCTGCTGACCGACCGCACGCGCCTGGTCGCGGTGACCGCCGCCTCGAACCTGATCGGGACCAAGCCCGACGTCGCGGGCATCGCGGACCTGGTCCACCGGGCGGGCGCTCTGCTGTACGTCGACGGGGTGCACTTCGCCGCGCACGATTTCGTGGACGTCGCGGCGCTCGGCGCCGACTTCTTCGTCTGCTCGCCGTACAAGTTCTTCGGCCCCCACCACGGCGTACTCGCCGCGTCCGCACGGCTGTTGGAGACCCTGCGACCGGACAAGCTGGCGCCGTCCACCGACGCCGTACCGGAACGCTTCGAGCTGGGCACCCTGCCGTACGAAGCCCTCGCGGGCACCCGCGCCGCCGTGGACTTCGTCGCGGATGTCGCCCCTGGCACGGCAGGAGACCGGCGCGAGCGCCTGCGCGCCGCCTACGCGGCGATCGGGGTCCATGAGACGGCCCTGCGCGAGAGCGCCGAGGAGGCGCTGTCCCAACTGCCCGGCGTGACACGCCACTCCCGTGCCTCGTCGCGCACCCCCACGATGCTGCTCACCTTCGACGACCGCGCCGCGGTGGACGCCTACGGCTTCCTCGCCCGCTCCCAAGTCCACGCCCCCGCCGGTTCGTTCTACGCGCTGGAGGCCTCCCGCCACCTCGGCCTGGGAGACGCGGGCGGCCTGCGCGTGGGCCTTTCCCCGTACAACAACACGGACGACATCGAACGCCTGACGGCGGGCCTGTCGGCGTTCCTGCGCTCCTGAGGACGACGTCCGACCTCATCAGACACGGCCTAGGCGTCGAGGTCAGCGGACGCGGCGTTTGACCGGGGAGGTACCTCCCGCCAAGGGGGACCGGGCCAGTTCGAGGCAACCGGCCGTGATCAGGGCGACCGCGATCAGCTCGGGCAGCAGCCACCAGCCGGTACGTACGCTCTCGCCGAACAGCGTGACACCGAAAGTGATGCTGATCAGCGCGTCACCGAGCGTCAGCATCGGCTGCGACGCGACCAGGGAGCCGGCCTGGAGGGCGTTCTGGAGGAGGAAGAGCGCGCCGATTCCGGCGACGGCGGTGGCGTACAACTGCCAGGAAGAGAAGAAGGCGGCGATCCCCGCTCCCTGGTCGAGCCGGGCCACGGCGTCCTTGAGAAGCGCGGCCGTCAGGGCGTACGCGCAGGCCGCCGCCAGTCCCAGCAGCGCGGCACGCGCGTTCCTCCGCGCCCGGCGCGCGGCGGCGATCAGCAGCGCTTCGAAGATCCCCGTGGCGATCAGTGCCGGAACCCAGGCGAGACCGTTCACCGTCTCGCTGCCGCCGGTGGGCGCGGCCGAGCCGAGACCCAGCGCCAGTCCGAAGGTCACCGCGGCCACGCCGTACCAGGCGGTGTGGGGCAGCCGGGAACGGAAGGCGTAGCTCGCGATCAGCAGCGTCATGGGCAGTTCGAGCACGAAGATCGGCTGTACGACGGAGATGGGCCCGGTCGCGAGCGCCACCGCCTGACAGAAGGCGGCCACGATGACCAGCGCGATACCGGCGAGCCAGACCCGCTGCCGGAGCAGGTGCCCGATCAGCGCCAGGCGCATCGAGTGGGAGTCGGACACCGTGGACGCGGCGCGCCGCTGGAGGACAGAGGCGGAGCCGTTGCTGATCGCGGTCAGCACGGCGAACAGGACACTGATGACCACCGCCTACCTCCCGGCGTCGGGAGCAGCCGCTTTCGCCGCCGCCTCTTCCTCTGCCGCACGGGCTCGGGGAGACTTCCCGTTGATCATGAGGGCGCCGATGACCGCCGCGGTGAGCAGGATGATCGCCGCCCAGGCGATGGCGACGGTGAAGCCGTGGACCGTGCCCGTGTTCACGATGCGTGTCCGCTCCGCCGGCGTCAGCGGGCCCTCGCGCGCCGCCGCCGCGAGATGGCTGGTCAGGTACGCGGTCGTGGTGGTGGTCGCGATCGTGTTCAGCAGGGACGTACCGATGGAACCGCCCACCTGCTGCGCGGTGTTGACCGTCGCCGAGGTGACCCCGGAGTCCCGTGGGGCGACCCCCATCGTGGCTGTCGAGATGACGGGCAGGAAGGTCAGCCCGAGCCCGAAGCCCAGCAGGATGGTGCCGGGCAGGATGTGCCCCACGTAGGTGGAGTGGATGTCCAGAAACGTCAGCGTGTACATGCCCCCGGCGCTGAGCAGCAGCCCGGGGACCAGCAGGGCGCGTGGGGGGACGAGGGGGAGCAGCCGGGCGGAGATCTGGGTCGAGCCGATGATGATTCCGGCGGACAGCGGGAGGAAGGCGAGGCCGGCGCTGAGCGGCGAATACCCGAGGACGGTCTGCAGGAAGAACGTGAGGAACAGGAACGCGCCGAACAGGCCGATCGTCGTCATCCCCATCACGATCACCGACCCGCCGCGATTGCGGTCCCGGATGATGTGCAGCGGCAGCAGCGGATCGGGAGACTTCGTCTGCCACCAGGTGAACGCGGCGAGCAGAAGGACGCCGACGCCCAGCACCGTCAGGACCTCCGTGGAGGTCCACCCCTGCGGCTCGGCCCGGCTGAACCCGTACACGATCGCGACGAGGCCCCCGCTGCCGAGGAGGACCCCCGGAATGTCGAGGTGCGCGCCCTTCGCCCCGGCCCGGTCCCGGAGCAGGGTGAGCGCGCCGATCACGGCGAGAAGGGCGATGAAGACGTTCACGTACAGACACCAGCGCCAGCTGAGCCATTCGGTGAGGATGCCACCCAGCAGCAGCCCGATGGCGGAGCCGCCGCCCGCGATGGCGCTGAAGATGCCGAAGGCCTTGGCGCGATCCTTGCCGCCGGGGAAGGTCGTGGTGAGCAGGGAGAGCGCGGAGGGCGCGAGGAGCGCGGCGAAGACGCCCTGCAGCGCACGGGAGAGGTACAGCATCTCCTGCCCCGGGGAAGCGCCTCCGAGTGCGGAGGCGCAGGCGAAACCGATGAGACCGATGATGAAGGTGCGCTTACGGCCGACGAGGTCGGCGACCCGGCCACCGAGCAGCAGCAGTCCGCCGAAAGCCAGTGTGTACGCGGTGATCACCCACTGGCGGTTCCCGTTGCTGATGCCGAGGTCGCGCTGTGCGGAGGGAAGCGCGATGTTCACGATCGTCGCGTCGAGCACGACCATGAGCTGCGCGGTCGCGATGACGGCCAGGGCCCACCAGCGGTGGGGGTCCGGTTCGTCAATCGTGGTGCTGGGCGCGTCGGTCCGTGAATCGCCCGGTTTCCCGCTCTCTCTTCCGCCCGCGCCGATGCCGGGCCGGTCGGGAGCCGACGGATCACTCATCGATGACTTCCTTCGCAGTGGACCTCCGCTGCCGCGCGTCAGCGGCTCACCATTCAGGAAAGAACATCACAAAACGGACTCCGTTGTCCTTCTGTGGGGTCCGAGCCGCGGCGCAGGCCCTGGTTGCGGCGGCCGGGTTCACGTGGAGCCCGCCCTTCAGTCCGGCACCAGTACGAGTCGGCCTCGTACCCCGCCCCGCCGCAGCCGGTCGAATGCCTGCGGCGCGGCGGACAGCGGGGAGCGGTCCGTCTCGACCCGGAGCGCCCCTGAGCGTGCCAGCGCGATGACGTCGGCCAGCTCGGGGCGGCTGCCCCAGAACGGCAGCGAGAGCCGGAAGCCCGGAGGGAGGAAACCCGGCTTGCGTACGGTGAGTTGACCGCCGCCGCTGCCGACCACCGCGAGTTCCCCGCCCGGCCGCAGGGTCGCGGTGGCCAACTCCAGAGTGGCCGCGTCACCGACGAAGTCGAGCACGGCGTCCACGCCCACGCCGCCGGCCCGATCCCGCAGCACACGAGCGGTGTCTTCGCGCAGCAGGGTGCCGAAGTGCGCGCCGGACCGGTCCGCGAGGGCCAGTGCTTCCTCGCGGATGTCGACCGCGAGGACACGGCTCGCCGTGGTCGCGCGCAGGATCTGGACGGCCAGGTGCCCGAGCCCTCCGATGCCGATGACCACGGCGGTGCTGCCCTCGCCCAGGGTGTGCCGCAGTCCGGCGACGGCGTGGTACGAGGTCAGCCCCGCGTCCGAGAGCGGTGCCGCCTGGTCGGCCGAGAGGTCGCCGATCGGCACCAGGTGCCGGGTGGACGGGACGAGGACGTGGTCGGCCATTCCGCCGTCCCGGCCCAGACCGACTCCGTGCCAGGAGAGAGCGCCGCGGCGGTCGCAGTAGTTGTCCCGGCCTGTGGCGCACCGCCCGCACGACCCGCAGCCCCACGGCCCGTGGATCACGACGCGCTCACCGATCGCCGTGCCGTCGGCAGCGGGGCCGAGGGCCGCGACGTGCCCGGCGACCTCATGGCCGAGGGTGAACGGCAGACGGTAGGGCAGTGCGCCGGCGGCCGCGTCGACCACATGGAGATCGGAGTGGCAGAGCCCGGCGGCCTCGACACGTATCAGCACCTCGGCGTCGCGGGGGACGGGCCGCTCGACCTCGGTGAGCATCGGCTCCCGTCCCCAGGCGTTCAGTCTCATGGCTCGCATAGACACCTTCCAGGCTCTTGTCAGTCGGCGGTCCGGCACGATAACAGAGACGAAGTCAGTTCAATATCAGGGTGTGGTCGAGGGAGTTGAGGGATGAACGACACAACGCCGGAGGGCCGGTTCGACGGCAAGGTGGCGATGGTGACGGGGGCCGGCTCGGGCATGGGCGCGGCCGTCGCGAGGCAACTGGCCGGTGAGGGGGCGCGGTCCGTGGTCCTGGCCGATGTGAACACCGGGGCCGTCGAAGGCGTCGCCGACGAGCTGGCAGTCGGGCACGCGGTCGCCCTCGACGTGTCGGACCCGGCCGCGGTCGACGCCGCCGTCGCGGCGGTCGTGCGACGGTTCGGGCGGCTCGACATCCTGGTGCACGCCGCCGGCGTCGACGACCCGGAGGCCAAGCAGCTGATCGCGGACGCACTGGTCGAGGGCCGTCAGCCGGAGGTGACCGACCGGCTCGGGGACGCCGCCTGGCGGCGCGTCATGCGGATCAATCTGGACGGCACCTTCCATGTGCTGCGCGCGGCCGTACGTGCGATGCGCCCGGTCGGGGCGGGTGCGATCGTCGTCGTCGGCTCCTCGTCGGTCTTCGACACACCCGTCGGCTACCCCCACTACGCGGCGTCCAAGGCGGGCGTCCACGCGATGAGTCAGGCCGTCGCCAAGGAGGTCATCGCCTCGGGAATCCGGGTGAACGTCGTGGCGCCCGGCCCCACGGAGACGGGTATGGCGGCCCGTACGCCCGCCGCGCTGCGCGGCGGATTCGCCGACCCGAGGGTGCGTCCGTACGCGACACCCGAGGAGATCGCGGACATCGTCCTGTTCCTGGCGAGTGAGGACGCGGCGAACCTGGTCGGCGCGGTGCTGCTGGCCAACGGAGGGCGTTTCACCGGTTGAACGGCCCCTGGGGGCGGGATTTCCGCCCGCGTTCGGCGCGGTGCGCGAATCGACTCGCGCACAGGTCTTGCCTGTGCGGGCCGGGAATGCCTACGGTCCATGAATCGAATTCAGTTTGCAGCGCGCTGAAGGTGGCGCCGAGGTGCGGGGCGCGTGGGCGCCCGGCGCGAGGAGACGGTCGACGTGGATCAGCTTCTGCTCGTCCTGGTGAGCGGTCTCGCCAGTGGTGCGGTGTACGGCCTGATGGGGCTCGGGCTGGTGATCATTTACAGGGCGACGGATGTGGTCAACTTCGCGCTCGCCAGTCTGGCGACCGTCGGCCTCTACGCCGCGCTGTCGCTCCACGACAGCGGCCTGCCGCTGCTGTTGGCCGCCGTGGCCGCGATCGCCGTGACCGTGGTGGTCGGCCTCGGCACCCGTGAAACCGTGCTCAGGCCGCTCGCCCAGGGAGACCTGCTCGCGGCGCTCGTCATGACCATGGGCGTCTCGCTCATCGCGGAGAGCGTCATCAGCACGATCTGGGACGACCAACCACGGCTCTTCCCGAGCCTGGTGGAGGGATCCGTCTCGTTCGGCGTCGCCGCGATACCGACGCAGAGTCTGCTGACCATCGCCGTCGCGGCGGTGGCCATGGGACTGGTGGCCTACCTCTTCGGACGGACCACCATCGGATCGGCCATGCGCGCCGTGGCCGAGTCGGCCGACACCGCGCAGATCCTCGGTCTCGGCTCGCAGCGCATCGCCCGCATCGCCTGGGCACTCGGGCTCGGCCTGGCCGCGCTCGCCGCCTTCCTCTACGCCCCCCGGTCCGGACTGATGCCCGCCGTGCTCGGCGCACCGCTCTTCCGCGCCTTCGCCGGGATCTTCCTCGGGGGCCTGACCAGCATGTACGGCGCTGTCATCGGGGGCCTCACGGTCGGCGTCCTGGACAACCTGGCCGCGACCTACGTCTCGGCCGGCTATCGCGACACGTTTGTCTTCTCGTTCACCATCCTCGTGCTGCTGATCCGCCCCCAGGGGCTGTTCGGCGAGCGCACGTTCCAGCGGGTCTGAGGGAGCGGTCCATGTCCGTCGTCAGTCGTACCAACCTCGCCAAGGCGGCGCTCGGGCCGCTCGCCGCAGCCGCACTCATCGCCGTACTGGGCGCCGGGGTCATCCCGCCCTACCAGGCGTACTCCGTGGGAATCGCGGCCGTCTACACCGTCCTTGTCCTCTCGGTCGGTCTCCTCGCGGGCTGGGCCGGCATCTGGTCCATCGCCCATCCCGCGTTCTTCGCCCTGGGCGCCTACTTCGCGGCGTACGGCAGCACGCACGACTGGTCCCTGGAACTGGTCGTGGTCGCGGCGGTCGGGTGCGGCGCCGCCCTCGGGGCGTTCCTCGGGAGTGCGGGCGCGCGGTTCTCCATGCTCTATGTGGCCCTGCTCACCCTCGCGTTCGCCATGGTGTCGATGGAGGTGATGGGCCAGTGGACCAGCGTGACCGGCGGCGACCAGGGCATCCCGATGGAGAAGCTGCACAGCGCCCTGGGCCTCGGCACGCTGGCCAGCGCCGGGACGCAGGCCCAGTACATCGCGGTCGGCGTGGCCGGGATCGCGCTCGCGGTGGCGGTGCTGGCCAGGCCCAGCGCCCTGCGGATGCGTCTTGTCGCGGCCAAGTCCCACCCGATGGCCGCGCGTTCGGTCGGCATCGCGCCGGAGGCGCAGTCGGCGCTCGCTTTCGCGGTCAGTGCCGCGTTCGCCTCGGTGGCGGGTGTTCTGCTGGCGCTGGTCGTCGGATTCGTCAGCCCGGAGCCGTTCTCGCTGGTGCTGGCGACCTCGCTGATCGCCGCGTGCGTACTCGGCGGTGCCGGCACACTGCTCGGCGCGGTCGTCGGTGGCGCCTACCTGACCTGGGCACCGACGGCCGCCGAGAGCGCGGGGGTGCCGCAGCCGATCCTGCAAGGTGTTGTGCTCATCGCCGCGCTGCTCTTCCTGCCCGGCGGCGTGGTGCCGTTCCTCGGGCGGATGGCGCGCCGGCTGCTCAGGCGGCCCGCGGCGCAGCCCGCCGCCGCGGTGGAACTGCCCGAGGAGAGCCCGGCACCCGTGCCGCCCCCACCCGCGCCAACCACCGCGGAAGTGCTGCGACTTGACGATGTGGCGGTCACGTTCGGCGGTCTGAAGGCACTGGAGGGCGGCTCGATATCGGTACGGGCCGGCGAGACCCTCGCGATCATCGGCCCCAACGGTGCCGGCAAGACGACGCTGGTGAATGTCCTGTCGGGGCTCGTCGGCGTCGGGCGGGTGTCCGGCGACGCCCGCTATCACGGCGAGTCTCTGCTGAAGACCCGGGCCACCGCCCGCCGGGCGCTCGGCATCGGGCGCACTTTCCAGCACGCCGAGGTCTTCGCGGAACTGACGGTCCTGGAGAACGTGCTCTGCACCCACCGCCGGATCACGGCGCAGCACCGGGCCAGAGCCGTCGAACTCCTCGACCAGACAGGCCTCGCGCACGTGGCCGACCGATACCCGGCCGAGCTGCCCTTCGGCCTGCACAAGCGGCTCGACCTGGCCAGGGCCCTCGCCGAGGAACCCGAACTGCTCATCCTGGACGAACCGTTCGGCGGCCTCGACGCCACCGAACGCACCCTGCTGGCGCGGCAGATCGTGCGGCAGCAACAGCGCGGCACGGCCGTCGTGATCATCGACCATGTTCTGGACGACCTGTTCGCCGTCGCCCACCGCGTGGTCGCCTTCGACTTCGGCCGGCCGATCGGGGAGGGCGAGCCGGGCAAGATCCTGGACGATCCACGGGTGCGCTCCTCCTACCTGGGCAAGGGCGGTGCGCTGGACGCCCTGCCGCCGCGCGACGGCACTGCGGGCACCGCTCTGCGACTCGACGGCGTCCACCACACCTACGGCGGTGTCACCGCCCTGAGCGGGATCGACCTCACCATCCCGCGGGGCAGCGTGATCGGTGTCGTCGGCGCCAACGGCGCGGGCAAGAGCACCCTGGGACGTATCGCGCACGGCGCACTTGAGCCCACGGGCGGCCGGCGCACGGCCGACAAGGACGTGCGCGCCGCCCTCGTACCGGAGGGCCGCGCGCTGTTCAAGACGCTCTCCCTCCAGGAGAACCTGGAGGTCTCCGCCTACGCCGCGGGCATCAAGGGGGCGGCCCTGCGGGCGCGGCTCGCGGAGACGGCCGAGTGGCTGCCGCAGCGGCTGCGCGACCGGATGGGCGTGCCCGCCGCGGGACTCTCCGGCGGCGAGCAGCAGATTGTGGCGATCGCCCGCGCCCTGATGGCGTGCCCCGACCTGCTGATCGTCGACGAACCGGCGCTCGGGCTCTCCCCGGCGATGGTCGACGAGGTGTACTGCCGCCTCGGCCGTCTCGCCCACGAGGGCATGACGGTCGTCCTGCTGGAACAGTCGCTGGGCCGCGCCGCGTCCGCCTCCCACGAGGTGGTCGTGCTCCATGAGGGCCGTATGGCCGTCCGTGGTGAGCCGGCCGACCCGTCGTTCCTCGCCCGTGCCGAACAGGCCTACTTCGACGGCCAGGACGGCGTTCCGGCGACCGCCGCACAGGGCTGAGGCGACGCCCGTCAGCCGCACCACGGGGTCCGGTGTTCGTCGCCGGAGAGTCGATTCGAAGCCGGAAGGAACTGGCATGCACGCGGAAGACGTTGACCTGCTGATCATCGGTGCGGGGATGGCGGGGCTGACCGCCGGCGCCCGCGCCGTCCGCGACGGGCTGTCCGTCACGGTCGTCGAGATCGCCGCGGACGTCGGTGGCTCGGCACGCTTCGCGGGTTACGCGTGGACCGCCCCCAGCCATGAGCTGATGGACCGGCACAATCCCGGCGGGGACGTCGCGCTCAAGCGGGCGCTGGTGGACCGCTTCGCCGACGGCATCTCCTGGATCCGCTCCCTCGGCGTCGAGGCCAAGGACGCACAACGCGTCCTCAGCTTCGGCCGCGGGCACCAGTTCGACACCAACCACTACCTCGACACCTGCCGGCGCGTCATCGCCGAAGCCGGTGGCAAGGTGCTGGTCAGGACCGATACCGAACGGCTGCTGGTCGAGCACGGTGTGGTCCTCGGAGCGGAGCTGAGGGCGGCCGACGGCACGCGGCGACAGGTGCGCGCCCGCAGCACGCTCATCGCGACCGGCGGATTCCAGGGCGACCCGGCCCTGCGCACCGCCCACGTGCACCCGCGGGCCGACCGTATGGAGCTGCGCTCCAACCCCCACAGCCGCGGCGGAGGTTACCGTCTGGCCACCGAGGCCGGCGCGGCCACGGGCGGGGACGACGCCGGCTTCTACGGCCACCTCATCCCCAGTGGCATACCCTTCGCCGACCCCGCGGACTTCGTCGACATGTCGCTGTACTACAGCGAGCACGCGCTGCTGCTCAATCTGCGCGGCGAGCGGTTCACCGACGAGACGCTGGGCGACCACCTCACGGCCAACGCCCTCCTCGACCAGCCCGAGGGCCGGGGGCTGCTGATCGCCGATGCCCGCGTGTTCCGCGACTGGATCGTCGGCAGCTACGTCGAAGGCGCCGTCGCCGTCGACAAGTTCGCGCTGGCGAGCAAGCGCGGTGGCCGCGTCGGACTCGCCGAGGAACTCGACGAACTCGCCTACCTGCCCGAGGAATGGGGATACGACGGTGAGCGCGTCCGCGACGCCGTCAAGCTGTTCAACGAGCGGGCCACGGCCGGGCGCGAGCTGGCACCGGGCCGGGCACTGGACCGCCTGCCGCTGGACGAACCGCCGTACTACGTCATCGAGACGGAGCCGGCCATCACCTTCCCGTTCCACGGCGTGCGCGTCGACGACCGGGCCCGGGTGCTGGGCGAGGACGGCCGGCCGCTGCGCGGACTCCTCGCGGCCGGATCGGACACCGGCGGTCTGTGGCACCGCGCCTACGCCGGCGGTCTCGCCTCGGCACTGGTGTTCGGGCTGACCGCCGCGGCCACCGCCACGGAGCGCATGCGGAAGGAAGCATGACCGCCCATCGCCGTCCGCGACACGAGCACCAGCACGAGAATGAAGGAGCGCCCATGCACCCCCATCACCCCGAGATCGACCCCCAGCTGCTGTCCGAGACAGCGGAACAGCGGGAACTCCGAGGGGTCCTGCGTTCCTTCCTCGCCGAGGCGAGCGGGCCCGAGGAGGTACGCGAACACCTCGCCACCCCGCGCGGATACGACGAGGAGCTGTGGGCGCGGCTCGCGGGCGAGATCGGGGTGCACGGCCTGGCGATCCCCGAGGAGTACGGCGGATCCGGCTTCACCTTCGCGGAACTCGCCGTCGCGCTGGAGGAGTCCGGACGGGCGCTGTACTGCGCGCCGCTGCTCCCCACGGTGGTCCTCGCCGCGCAGGCCCTGCTGAACAGCGGCGACCGGCAGGCGTGCGAGCGCTTCCTGCCACGGATCGCCGAGGGCACACTCACCGCCACCGTGGCCGCCTTCCACGAGGGCGAACCCGGTGTCACGGCCGAACAGGGCGGCTCGGGCTGGGTGTTGCGCGGTGCGGCGGACTTCGTACTCGACGGTGCCGATGCCGGTCTCGTCGTCGTCCGGGCCCAAACCCCCCACGGGGCACGGCTGTTCACCTGCGAGCCGGACGCGGACAGCTGCCGGCGTGCACCGCACCGCGTCCTGGACGAGACGCGCCGCCAGGCGCGGGTGGAGTTCCGCGGTGCGCCCGTCACGCTCGTGGGGGAGTCGGGGGACGTGACCGCGACCCTCGACGCCGGGCGGGCGGCACTGGCGGCCGAACAGGTCGGCGGCAGCGCCCACGCACTGGACGCCACGACCGAATTCCTCGCGCAGCGCCACCAGTTCGGGCGACCGATCGGATCGTTCCAAGCGGTCAAGCACCGGCTGGCCGATGTACTGGTCGCCCTCGAAGCGGCGCGCTCGGCAGCCGCGTACGCGACCGCCTGCGTCGCCCTCGCCTCCCCGCGGCTGCCGGTGGCGGCGAGCGCCGCGTCCGTGGTCTGCTCCGAGACCTTCCGTCTGGCGACGGCCGAGTACGTCCAGCTGCACGGCGGGATCGGCTTCACCTGGGAGCACCCGGCACACCTCTACGTACGCAGGGCCCGCAGCAGCGAGGTGCTGTTCGGCACCGCGGCCCGGCACCGTGCCCGGCTCGCCGAACTCATCGGTCTCGCCCCCCGGTCAGCGGCCTGAGCGGGCAAGGAGCGCTCAGGCGTCGTACGCGTAGAACCCGTGGCCGCTCTTCCGTCCCAGGTGCCCCGCCGCGACCATCCGCCGCAGCAGCGGGGGCGCGGCGTACAGCGGCTCCTTGAACTCCTCGTACATCGACTCGGCGACCGCCTGCGCCGTGTCCAGGCCGATGAGGTCGAGCAGCCGCAGTGGCCCCATCGGATGGGCGCAGCCCAGCTCCATGCCGCTGTCGATGTCCTCGGGGCGGGCCGCGCCGGACTCGACCATCCGGATCGCGGCGAGCAGATACGGCACCAGCAGCGCGTTGACCACGAAACCCGAGCGGTCGGGCGCCTGGATGACCTCCTTGCCCAGTCGCCGGGCTGCGAACTCACGGGCGCGGGCGAGGGTGTCGGCGCCGGTGGTGAGGGCGGGGATCACCTCGACCAGCCGCTGTACCGGCACGGGATTGAAGAAGTGCAGGCCCACGACCTGTGAGGCCCTGGTGGTGGCGACGGCGAGATCGACGACGGGGATCGACGAGGTGTTGGTGGCGAGGACGGCCTGCGGGTCGGTGACCACCTTGTCCAGCTGACGGAAGATCTCGACCTTCACCTCCCGGTTCTCGGCGACGGCCTCGACGACGAACTGGCGGTCGCCCAGATCGCCGAGGTCGTGGGTGAACGTGAGCCGGGCCAGGGCCTGGTCGCGCTCGGCCTCGGTGAGTGTGCCGCGTCGCAGTCGGCGGTCCAGGGAGGCGGTGACGCGCTCGCGGCCGGCGGCGGCGAGTCCGGGTGCGGACTCGGCGACGGTGACGTCGAGTCCGCGCAGCGCGGCGACCTCGGCGATGCCGGAACCCATGAGGCCGCAGCCCACGATGCCGAGACGGGAGATGTCGGACATGAAGTGTTCTCCCTGGTGGGGAAGGTGAGTACGGGACGCTCTCCATACTGAACCGAAGTAGGTATGAGTCTCAAGGAAAATATTGAAGTCAGTTCAGTTTGGTGGCAATGTCATGGGGGTCGGATGTGTCGGATGCGCGCGATTCCCAGGAGGAGCCATGCTGGCCGCCAGGCTGTACGGAACCAAGGATCTGCGGATCGAGGAGATGCCCGAACCCGAGCCGGGGCCGGGTGAGGTGAAGATCCGCGTGGCGCACGCGGGGATCTGCGGCACGGATGTGCACGAGTACTTCGAGGCGCCGCGCGCCACGCACGAGCCCAACCCGCTGACCGGGGCCACCCTGCCGCAGACCCTGGGGCACGAGTTCGCCGGGACCGTGGTCGCCCGCGGCGAGGGGGTCGAGCGGGCCGCGCCCGGCGACCGGGTGTGCGTACGGCCGATCCGCACCTGCGGACTGTGCCCGCGGTGCACCGAGGGGCTGTCCCATCTGTGCACGGCCCTGGCGGCGATCGGGGTGACCTCTCCCGGCGGTGGACTCGCCGAGTACGTGGTCGTGCCGGAGGACTCCGTGTTCCGGCTGCCCGACGCGCTCCCGCTGGAGCAGGGCGCCTTGGTGGAGCCGATGGCGGTGGCCCTGAACGCCGTGGAGCGGGCTCAAGTGCCCGGCGGCGGAAGCGCGTTGGTGTCCGGCGCGGGCGCGGTCGGCATGGGGGCGCTGTTCGCGCTGAAGGCGAACGGGGTCGACGACGTGCTCGTGGCGGAGCCCTCGCCGTCCCGCCGTGCGGCGGCCGGGCGGCACGGCGCCCGTGTCCTCGATCCGGGCGCGGTCGACGTGGCCGAGGAGGTGATGCGGCACACCCGTGGCCGGGGTGTCGACGCCGCGATCGAGTGCTCGGGCCGGGTCGACGCGCTGAACGCCGCGATCCGGTCCCTGGCCGCCCGCGCCCCGGTGGTGATGGTGGCCCTCTACTCGGACCCGGTCGTCATCGACGCCTCCGTCGTACGCCTGGCCGAACTCGCCCTGCTCGGCTGCGAGGCGTATCCCGGCGGTGTCTTCGAGCGGGTCATCGCGCACATGGCCGCCGGCCGCTTCCCGACGGACGGCTGGCTCGACCACATCCCCCTCGCGGACACGGTCGCGGGGCTGCACGACGTCCGCGACGCGCGGCGGGTCAAGGTACTCGTCGACATCCCGGCGGACGACGGCGACCGGTGAGGTCCGCTGTCACCGTGTGTCTCCTGAACCGATTTCGATCCGGTACTTGACAGTGAATCACCAGCTCCGCAGACTCGTAGTGAATTCAGTTCAGTTTGCACCGGAGGGATCAGAGATGGCAGTGGAAGACGAGATCCAGTTCGAGCGCGACGGCCACGTCGCCCGCGTCTGGCTCAACCGCCCGTGGAAGAAGAACTGCGTCACGGTCCCGATCCTGGACCGGCTCGACGAGATCATCACCGAGGTCGACGAGGACCCCGAGCTACGGGTCCTGGTGGTCCGCGGCCGTGGCGGCACCTTCTGCTCGGGCTTCGACCTGGACAGCCTCAAGGCCGAGTTCATCGGCAAGTCGAACGCCATCGACGTCGCGGTCAAGTCCGCGAAGGTGTGCGACCGCCTGTACTCGATGAAGACCCCCTCCGTCGCGGTCCTGGAGGGCCATGTCACCGCGGGTGGCTTCGAGATCATGATCTCCTGCGACTTCGCGATCTCCGCGGACGACGCCAAGATCGGCGACTTCCACATCCGCCGCTCACTGTTCGGCGGAGCAGGCCCGATCTACCGGGTGCCGCGCATGATCGGCATCCGCAAGACCAAGGAGCTGATGCTCACCGGCAAGCTGCTGTCGGGCGTCGAGGCCGCCGAGTTCGGCCTGATCAACAAGTCGGCCCCGGCCGACAAGCTGGACGAGACGGTCGAGGACTTCATCGCGGACCTCACCGACAAGAGCCCGTTCATGATGTGGCTCACCAAGATGACCATCGACCGCAGCCTGGACGCCGACACGCAGTCGCTCATGGTGATGGAGCATCTCGCCGTGGGCGTCGCGCTCAACTCCGAGGACGCCGCCGAGGGAGTCTCGGCGTTCCTGGAGAAGCGCGAACCCAAGTGGCGGGGGCGCTGACCCCGATGACCACGCGTCCGCGGAACCCGGCCGCCGAGGCCACGTGTCCGCACACTCCGGCCGCCGCGCTCCAGGGCTCACGCTGCCCCCGCTGCCCGGTGGCCGTCTACCCCGCGGACGGCACCTGCCCGCGCTGCGGGGGGCCGGCCGACCCGGCGCTCCTGTCCGGCGCGGGCACCCTGTGGACCTGGACGGTGCAGCGGTACGCGCCCAAGTCGCCCCCGTACAGGGAACCGCCCGGCGGCTTCGTGCCGTTCGCCGTCGGCTACGTCGAGCTGGCGCATGACGTACGGGTGGCCGCCGTACTCGACGTGGACGACCTCGACGAGGTCCGGATCGGCATGCCGCTCACGGTGAGCGCCGGCGACGGCGTCCCCCGTGCCCGGCCCGCACAGGAGCCGGCATGAGCGACGACGTCCTGATCTGCGGGGCCGGCCGCACCCCGTTCGGCCGGCCGGCGGCCGACGGCCGCCAGTTGGCGGTCGGCGCGGTCAACGCCGCGCTCGCGGACGCCGGGATCGAATGGCCGCGCGTACGGGCCGCGTTCGGCGGCAGTGACAGCGCCGGGCTCGCCGACACACTGGTGGCCCAACTGGGCCTGACCGGGCTGCCGTTCGTCAACGTCAAGAACGGCTGCGCGACCGGCGGCAGCGCGCTGGTCTCCGCGGTCAACGCGATCCGCTCCGGCATGGCCGATGTCGTCCTCGCCGTCGGCTTCGACAAACATCCGCGCGGCGCCTTCGACCCGCGCCCCGAGGACTGGGGTCTGGGTCAGGAGTACGGCAGCGACGGGCTGATGGTGACCACACAGTTCTTCGGCATGAAGATCCAGCGCTATATGCACGATCACGGAATCACGCCACGGACGCTCGCGCTGGTCGCGGAGAAGGCGTACCGGAACGGTGCCCTGACCCCCGAGGCCTGGCGTCGCGAACCGCTGGCCGCCGCGGAGATCCTGGAATCCGCCATGGTCAGCGATCCGCTGACCCGCTACATGTACTGCTCGCCGGGAGCGGGCGCCGCCGCACTGGTGCTCTGTTCCCGTGAGGTCGCCCGCACCCTGGAAGGACCGTCGGTCACGCTGCGGTCGGCGGCCGTACGCACCCGGCGCTTCGGTTCGTTCGAGGTGTTCAGCCCCTGGATCCCCGGCGGTGAGCTGACCAGCGTCAGCCGCGACGCCTCGGCAGCAGCCTTCGAAGAGGCCGGCGTCGGCCCCGGCGACATCGACGTCTGCCAGCTGCAGGACACCGACAGCGGGGCCGAGGTCATGCACCTGGCCGAGTGCGGGTTCTGCGAGGACGGCGAGCAGGAGCGGCTGCTCGCCTCCGGTGCCACGGAGATCGGCGGCGCGCTCCCCGTCAACACCGACGGCGGCTGCATCGCCAACGGCGAACCGATCGGCGCCTCGGGGCTGCGCCAGGTCCACGAGATCGTCCAGCAGTTGCGCGGACGGGCCGGTGAACGCCAGGTCCCCGGCGCACCCACGGTCGGCTTCACCCATGTGTACGGCGCGCCGGGCGTGAGCGCCTGCACGGTGCTGTCCCGCTGAAGGAAGGTGTACTGGAAGTGAGCGGTATCCCGGAGCCCGACCAGTTCCGCGCCCAGGCCCGGCGCTGGCTCGCCACGGTGGCCCGGCCGCGCGCCGCGGACCTGGAGTGGGGCAGCGGCTCCGACTCGGTCGCCGTCTTCGAGAACTGGACCGAGGAGCAGGAGCGCGAGCACACCGTCCGCACCCAGCAGTGGGAACGCACCCGGTACGACGCGGGATGGGGCGCGCTCAACTGGCCGGCCGCGTACGGGGGCCGCGACCTGCCCGCGTACTACGAGCAGCTCTACCGCTCCGAGGAAGCGGCCTTCGACGTACCGCACCGCACCGAGATCTTCCCCGTGACACGGCAGCTCGTCGCCCCCGCGATCGGCATCTGGGGAACGCCGGAACAGAAGCAGCGGTGGCTGCGACCCCTGCTGCGCACCGACGAGCTGGCCTGCCAGCTGTTCTCCGAGACCGAGGCCGGATCCGACCTCGCAGGCGTGCGCACCAAGGCGGTGCGCGACGGTGAGAACTGGGTGCTGACCGGCCACAAGGTGTGGACCTCCGGGGCGCGCGTCGCGACCTGGGGTGTCGCGGTCTGCCGCACCGACCCCCAGGTGCGCAAACACGCGGGCATCACGGTCTTCCTCGTCCGCATGGACGCGCCCGGTGTGACCGTACGGCCCATCCGGCAGATGACCGGCGGCGCCAGCTTCAGCGAGGTGTTCCTCGACGGAGTCGTCGTCCCCGACACCGACCGGCTCGGCCCGGTCGGCGAGGGCTGGCAGGTCACGCTGAGCGTGCTGGCCGCCGAACGGCTCGACTCCGGCAACCTCGGCCTGGACAACGCCGACCGGGCGATCGACCTGGCCCGGCATCTGCCCCGGCCGCTCACCGGCGGCGAGCGGGAGCGGGTGGCCGACCTCTGTGTACGGGCCCTGGTGCAGCGCCTGATCGGGCTGCGGGTGACCGGCTCCCTCGTCGCCGGACGCGAACCGGGCGCGGAGGCCTCGGTCGGCAAGCTGTACGCCACCGAGACCATGCGCCGCACCAGCGCCCTCGTCTCCGAACTGCTGGGCGCCCGGCTCGTCGCCGACACGGGGGAGTGGGGCACGTACGCCTGGACCGAGCACCTGCTCGGCGCGCCCGGCTACAGCATCGCGGGCGGCACCGACGAGATCCAGCGCAACATCCTCGCCGAGCGGGTGCTCGGCCTGCCGAAGGAGCCGGCCCGATGAGCACGGCCACACCCGTCGCCGAACTGACGCCGCGGGTCCACCGGCAGCTCGCCCGCCTGCACCCCGGCGCACCCATGGGCGAGTTGCGCCCCCTGCCGGGCGGACACTCGGGACTGACCTACTCGGTGACGGCGGGTCACCTGACGTATGTCGTCAAGGCCGTGCCTCCGGGGCAGCGGCCCATCGGGCGCAACGATGTACTGCGCCAGGCCCGCGTGCTCAGGGCGCTCGCCGGGCCGGCGGTGCCGGTGCCGGGCCTCGTGGCGGTCGACGAGACCCAACCCGCCTGGTTCGCCATGGAGTTCGCCGCCGGAGAGGCCGTCGAGCCCGTGCTCGACACACCCGAGGTGCCTCCCGCCACGGCACGGACGCGGATGCTGGGGATCGCCACCGTGCTCCGGCGGCTGCACGACACCGACGTCCGCACCCCCGGCCTCGACGCCCCTGAACCACTCGACCCGGCAGGGGAGTTGGACCGCTGGAGCCGCACCATGCGTGCCGTCCCGGCCGAACTGCGGCCGGGAAGCGATACGTTGCTGGCGCGCCTGGCCGACGACCCGCCCGAGGCGCTGCCGCCGGTGCTGCTGCACGGCGACTTCCGGCTCGGCAACGTGCTGTGCGTCGGTGAGCGCGCGAGCGCCGTCGTCGACTGGGAGATCTGGAGCGTCGGCGACCCGCGTACCGACCTCGGGTGGTTCCTGCTCTTCGCCGACCACCGGAACTTCCCTCAGCTGGGACGGGCCGTACCCGGCCTGCCCACCGAGGCCGAACTGCTCGACGCGTACGCCGACGGCGGGCCGGCCCTGCCCGCCATGGACTGGTTCCGGGCCCTCGGCCGCATGAAGATGGCCGCGATCATGGGCCACAACCTGCGCCGGCACCGCGAGGGCAAGCACCACGACCCGGACCAGGAGCGGCTGCCGCCGACCATCGCCGCGGTGATCCGCACGGCCCGCGACCTCCTCGGCTGACCCGCACCGGCCACCCCACCCCCGTCAAGGAGCACACATGGATTTCGGATACTCGCCTCGCGCGAGCGAACTCCAAGGCCGCATGCGGTCGTTCATGGACCAGCACGTCTACCCCGCCGAGGCCGTCTACGACCGGCAGCTCGCCGAGGCGGACGACCCGCACGCGCTGCCGCCGGTGATGACCGAGCTGAAGGAGAAGGCGCGCGCCGAGGGCCTGTGGAACCTGTTCCTGGCGCACGGCGACTGGGGCGCCGGACTCACCAACCTGGAGTACGCGCCACTCATGGAGCTGGCGGGGCGCTCCATCATCGGTCCCGAGGTGTTCAACTGCTCGGCGCCCGACACCGGCAACATGGAACTGCTCGCCCTGTACGGCACCCCCGAACAGCAACAACGCTGGCTCAGACCCCTGTTGGCGGCAGAGATCCGCTCCTGCTTCGCGATGACCGAACCCGAGGTCGCCAGCTCCGACGCCCGCAACATCCGCACCCGTATCACCCGCGACGGCGACCACTACGTCGTCAACGGCCGCAAGTGGTACACCTCCGGGATCCTCGACCCCGACTGCCGGCTGATCATCCTGATGGGCAAGACCGACCCGGACGCGCCCACCTACCGGCAGCAGAGCATGCTGCTCGTTCCCCGTGACACCCCCGGCGTCACGGTTTTGCGCGACCTGCCGATGTTCGGCTACACCGACCGGTGCGGTCACGGCGAGGTGCTCTTCGAGGACGTCCGGGTACCGGTGGCGAACATTCTCGGCGGGGAGGGCGAGGGGTTCGCTCTCGCGCAGGGGCGGCTCGGACCGGGCCGTATGCACTACGCCATGCGCGCCGTCGGATTCGCCGAGCGGGCCCTGCGGCTGATGTGCGAACGCGTCACCGAGCGCGTCGCCTTCGGCGGCCCCCTCGCCGAGCAGGGCGTGGTCCGTGAGTGGATCGCCCGCAGCCGTATCGACATCGAGCAACTGCGGCTGCTCGTCCTCAAGTCGGCCTGGCTGATGGACACCGTCGGCAACGCGGCCGCCCGTACGGAGGTCGCCGCGATCAAGGTGTCGGCCCTTCAGGTCGCCCATCAGGTCGTCGACCGCGCCGTGCAGGCACACGGAGCGGCGGGCGTCAGCGACGACACCGTACTGGCCCGGCTGTACGCCATCACGCGCGCGCTGCGGATCGCCGACGGCCCCGACGAGGTGCATCTGCGGACCGTGGCCCGCCAGGAACTGGCCAAGTACCGGCCCACCGGGCAGCACAGGACCGACACGAAAGCAGGAGCGGCGTGAGCACCGACGGCGCGAACACCCTCGACGGCAAGGTCGCCGTCATCACCGGCGGATCCCGCGGCATCGGCCTCGGTATCGCCACCGCCTACCGGGCGGCCGGCGCGCATGTCGTGATCGCCGCCCGCAAACCGTCCGGACTCGCCCAGGCACGCGAGGAGTTGCAGCGCGCCAGGGGCGACGGCGACATCCACACGGTGGTCGCCAACGCCGGCGAACCGGACCAGGCCGAGGCCTGTGTCGAGGAGACCATGACCCGCTTCGGCCGTCTCGACATCCTCGTCAACAACGCGGCGACCAACCCGTACCACGGCGACCTCATCGACCTGGACCTGCCACGCGCGGAGAAGACCGTACGCGTCAACCAGTACGGCATGATCGCCTGGACCCGCCACGCCTGGCGCGCCTGGATGGCCGAGCACGGGGGAGCGGTGGTCAACATCGCCTCCGTGGGAGGGCTGATCGTCGATCCGCACATCGGCTACTACAACGCCACCAAGGCCGCCATGCTGCACCTGACCCGGCAGCTCGCCTTCGAACTCGGCCCGCGCGCACGGGTGAACGCCATCGCCCCCGGACTGATCAAGACGGAGCTGGCGCGTGCGGTGTGGGAGGTCCGCGAGCCGATCCTCACCGCCAAGCTGCCGATGCGGCGCCTCGGCACGGTGCAGGACGTGGCGAACGCCGCGCTCTTCCTGGCCTCCGACGCCTCGTCGTGGATGACCGGCCAGACCCTTGTACTCGACGGCGGCGCGACCGCACTGCCCATCGGAGTGGACGAATGAGCGCCCCGCGGCCCGCCGCCGAACTGTTCTCGCTTCAGGGCAGGACGGCCGTCGTCACCGGTGCCTCCGCCGGGCTCGGCGCCCGGTTCGCCACCGTCCTCGCGCAGGCCGGGGCCACCGTGTTCGCCGCCGCCCGCCGTATCGACCGGCTGAAGGAACTCGCCGATCGTGACGCGCGCATCCACCCCTTCGCCTGCGACGTCGCCGCGGAGGCCGATCGCGAGCGGCTGGCGGAATCCGCCCTGGCCACCACAGGCCGTATCGACATCCTGGTCAACAACGCGGCCATCCCCGGTGAGACCCGCGCCGAGGACGAGCCACCGGACGCGTTCGCCGACGTGCTCGGCGTCAACCTCATCGCGCCGTTCCACCTGGCCAGGCTGACTGCCGAGGCACCCGCACCACAGGCGGCCGGGCCCGTGCGCCGGAGCATCATCAACGTCTCCTCGATCCTCGGCCTGGTCTCCGCGTACCCCCTCGGCGGAGCGAGCTACGCGGCGTCCAAGGCCGGACTGATCGGCCTGACCCGCGAGTTGGCCGGCCAGTGGGGCCACAGCGGCACACGCGTCAACGCGCTCGCCCCCGGCTGGTTCCGCACCGAGATGACCGAGGAACTGTTCGGCGACGAGCGCTCCGGCCGCTGGGTCGGGCGCAACACCATGCTGGGGCGCGGCGGTGACCCGCAGGAACTCGACGGTGCGCTGCTGTACCTCGCCTCGGACGCCTCCACGTACTGCACCGGACAGGTCCTGACCGTCGACGGCGGATGGACCGCGCGATGACCGTACGCGCGGTGGGAGTCGAGATCCACGACGACGGCCTCGCCCGGATCACCCTGAGCCGGGGCGAGGCGGGCAACGCCATCGGACTGGAAACGGCACGCGGACTCCTCGACGCGGCACGGACCTGCGAGCGAGCGGCCGTACGGGCCGTCCTGCTCACCGCCGAAGGGAAGTCCTTCTGCGTCGGCGGGGACCTCAGGGAATTCTCCCAACTGTCTGGACAGGCACTGGAGAAGCACCTCGTCGCGGTCACCGACGCGCTCCACGAAGCCCTGCGCCTCTTCGCCGCGATCGACGCGCCCCTGGTGGCCGCCGTCCAGGGCGCGGTCGCGGGCGCCGGGATCGGTCTGGCAGCGGCGGCCGATGTCACGGTCGCCGCCGAGAACGCCTCGTTCACCGCCGCGTACACCGGCATCGGATACTCCCCGGACGCCGGGGTGAGCTGGTTCCTGCCGCGCCTGATCGGCCCGAAGCGGGCGCTCGACCTGCTGCTCACCAACCGTCGTGTACCGGCCGCCGAAGCCGCCGCGCTCGGACTGGTGAGCCGCGTCGTCGCCGCCGAGTACGTCCTGGCCGAATCCGTACGCACGGCGCAGACCCTGAGCCGCGGACCGACCGCCGCCTTCGGCGCGACCCGCCGGCTCGTCGCCGCCGGGCTGACCTCGGACCTCGGCCCCCAACTGGACCGTGAGGCACGGACCCTGGCCGCCGCTGCCGCCTCGGACGAGGGCCGTGAAGGGGTTGCCGCCTTCCTCGGCAAGCGCGCGCCGGACTTCACACGCACCACGTCCACCCACTGACCTCGTACCCGTACCAAGGGAGCCCACCATGCCGGAAGCCTTCGTCGTCGGAGCCGTACGCACTCCTGTCGGCCGCCGCAAGGGCGCACTCAGCGGCGTCCACCCCGCCGACCTCGGCGCCCATGTACTGCGCGCGCTGCTGGAGCGCACCCGCGTCGCCCCGGACGCGGTGGAGGACGTGTACTTCGGCTGCGTCAGCCAGATCGGGGCGCAGAGCGGAAACATCGCGCGCACCGCGTGGCTGTCGGCGGGACTGCCCCAGCACGTTCCCGGCACCACCATCGACCGTCAGTGCGGTTCCTCGCAGCAGGCCGTGCACTTCGCCGCCCAGGCGGTCGGCTCCGGCGCCGCCGACCTCGTCGTGGCGGGCGGCGTGGAAGTGATGAGCCTGGTGCCCATCGCCAGCCCGATGTTCCTCGGCGAGCAGGCCGGTGCGGGCAGCCCGTACGCGGGCGACGGCTGGCGCGAGCACTTCGGCGACCAGGAGGTGTCGCAGTTCCGCGGGGCCGAACTGATCGCTGAGAAGTGGGGGATCTCCCGCGAGGACATGGAGCGGTACGCGCTCCACAGCCACCAGCGGGCACTCGCGGCCCAGGCGGCCGGGGACTTCGACGACGAGATCGTCCCGGCTTTCGGGCTCACCGCCGACGAGGGCCCGCGCGCCGACACCACGCTGGAGAAGATGGCGGGCCTGAAGCCCCTCACCGAGGACGGCCGGCTGACAGCCGCCGTTTCCAGCCAGATATCCGACGGTGCCGCCGCGCTGCTGATCGCCTCCGAGGCGGCGGTACGCCACCACGGCCTGACGCCGCTGGCGCGGGTGCACAGCATGGCCGTGGTCGGATCCGACCCGATCCACATGCTGACCGGGCCGATCCCCGCGACCGAGAAGGTTCTGGACAGGGCCGGCCTCGCTCTCGACCGGATCGACCTGGTCGAGATCAACGAGGCCTTCGCCTCCGTCGTCCTTGCCTGGCAGAAGGAGCTCGGCGCTCCCCGTGAGCGGGTCAACGCCTCGGGCGGGGCGATCGCGCTCGGACATCCGCTCGGCGCGACCGGCGCCCGGCTCATGACCACACTCGTTCACCAGCTGCGCAGGACCGGTGGCCGCTATGGTCTCCAGACGATGTGCGAGGGAGGCGGCATGGCCAACGCCGCCGTTCTGGAGCGCATGTAGGAATCGAGCCGCCGATTGGCAACTGAGTTCAATTTGGGTTTACTCTCGGGTACGACCACGGTGGGTGACGGCCAGGAGAGCATTGATGGCAAGGTTCGTTGAACAGGACGCGGGGCCCCGGTCGAAGCGTGCGGCCATTCTCACGTCCGCTGTGGACTGCTTCGGCGAGGCCGGATTCGAGGCCACCAAGTGGTCGACCGTGGCGGAGCGCGTCGGTATCGGACAGACCGCCCTGTATCACTACTTCGAGTCGAAGACGCACTGCCTGCTCACCATCATGCGGCTCGAACTGGAGCGTTCGCACGAACGGTTCGCCGAGGCGACGGCGGACGTCGAGGACCCCGTAGAGGCGCTGCGGGCCGCGGTGCGCGCGGCCTACGTGGTCTCCCCTCATGAGGTTCTGCAGATGCGGATCCTGCAGAGCCACATGGACCTGCTCTCGGGTTCCCGCCGCTCGAAGCGCGAGGAGGCCGAGCGGGTGGCGGCCCGCCAGCTGGTCCAGGTCGTCGAGAGGGACTGGACGAACCTGCTGGTGAAGGGCATGTCCCAGGGTGCGTTCCCGCTGCGGGACGCGCAGTTGCTCGGCGCGGGCGTGCTCGGCCTGATCGTCAGCGTCTGGCGCTGGTACCGACCGTCGGGACCGACACCGCTCGCCGAGATCAGCGAGCTGATCGAGGGCGCCTGCGTACGGATGGTGGCTTCCTAGCAGCGCTCGGTCAAGCACCTCGCGGCCCCCGACGGACATCCGTCGGGGGCCGCGTCGTCGTGCGCCCGTGCATCCCGTCCGGATCGAGGCGATCGCGCGGGTGACCAACCATTGCCAGGCGTGTTTCTCCCGGATTAAAATCCCTGAACTGAATTGAACTCAGGTTGATCAGGAGAGGTCATGCGACGACGCACGACACGCTCGCTCATCGCCGCGCTGACCGCGACGTTCGCCCTGCTGGCGAGCGCCTGCGACACCGGAGGCCCCGCGGCGGCGGCAGGGAACGACAAGGTCATCAGAATCGGTGCGTGGTACCCGCTCACGGGGCCCCTGGCCTCCTTCGGAATCCCCGAGCGAGCCGGCGCCGAGGCGTACTTCAAGTCGGTCAACGCACGCGGTGGGATCAACGGACGCAAGATCGACTGGATCGTCAAGGACAACGCCAACGATCCGCAGCAGACCGTTCAGATCGCCCGCAGGCTCGTGGACCAGGAGGGGGTCGTGGCGATCGTCGCGGCCAACGGTACGTCCCAGTCCCAGGCCACCTTCCCCTTCGTGCTGGAGCAGTCGAAGGTGCCGGTCCTCAACACGCTGGGCGGCGACGCCTCCTGGTACGAACCGGCGCGTGAGGGCCTGTTCGGTCTCCAGACCCTCTACGAGGACCAGGCGGTCGCGCTCGGGGACTGGGTGACACGGGACGGGGCGAAGAAGGTGCTCGTCGTGCACAGCGACCCGAAAGCGTTCGTGAACGTGGCCAAGGTGGTCGGCCCCGCGGCTCGCAAGACCGATCCGGCGGCCCAGGTGGAACGCCTCATGGTGAAGTACCAGACCACCGACTACAGCCCGGTGATCCGCAAGGTCAAGGCCGCCGGGCCCGACGCCGTCGTCCTGATCCTGACCGCCGCGGAGACCGCGTCCTACCTCAAGGAGGCGAGACTCCAAGGAGCCACCGCCCCCACGTACGGCTACGCGCCTGTGGCGGCCCAGGCCACGCTGACGCTGGGGGGCACGGCGACCGAAGGGCTCAAGGCGCTGCAACTGGTCAAGTCGCCGAACGACGACGACCCGGCCATCAAGGAGTTCCGCACGGCGATGGAGAAGTACGAGCGGCGGCAGCCGGCCGACTTCATCACCCTGTGGGGCTGGGAGGCGGCGAAGGCCTTCGTCGAGGTCGCCAAGACCATCGACGGGCCCGTCACCAGCGAGTCCCTGACCCAGGCGTACCAGAACGCACGCCATGTCGACACCGGCGTCGGGCCGGTCCTCAACTACGGCCCCGATCGCCACCTCGGCACGCGCGACCTGCAGAAGGTCATCGTCAAGAACGGCCGCTGGGAGTCGCAGGGCGACTTCTTCACCCCGCCCGGCCGGGACTGACAGCCACCCCGGCGGCAGGAGTTGTCCGCGACGGCCCCCAGCGAAAGGACCACCCCATGACCAGCGTCTTGCCCGCCTACATGGCCCGTATGGACAGCGGCGACCCCCAGCGGGCCCTCGAACTCCTCGTACCGGAATTCCGCTTCCTCATCGTCCTGCCGAGCGGCGAGGTGACGGGACGGTCCAAGGCCGACTTCGCCGCCTACGTCGCCGGCCGCAACGCCGTCGACAGGGAGCACAAGATCCTCCGCCACAGCTGCGACGGTGATCTGGAGACCGTGTACGGGGTCGTGACCGAGTCCGGGAAGTCGGTGGGGTCCTTCCTGTCGGCCGCTGTTGTCACGCCCGAGGGACGGATGGCCCGCTACCAGTCGTACTTCACCACGACGTACGACCTCATCGACCTGCCGGAGCAGCAGCAGAGAAGGAAGTCCACATGACCGACACATCCACGGCACCGGCGCCCTTCCTCACCGCATGGTTCGAGATCCTCGACAGCGACGAGCCGGACAGGATCCTCGACCTGATCAGCGACGACTTCTCGCTCTCCATCCTGTTCTCCACCGGTGACGGTGAAGCGACCGACTTCGCCGGCGACCGGTCCGCGCTGGTCGGCTATCTCGAACAGCGTGAACGGGGCACCCGCACCCACCATCTGCTGTCCGCGACCACGCTCGGCCGGGACGAGCTGTTCCTCGGCGAGGTACGCCGCGGTGGCGTACCCGAGGCGAGCTTCGTCGCGGCCGGCCGGGTGGAGGGGAAGCGGCTGAAGCGTCTGCTGATCGGCAGGTCGTCTCAGATCCGATTCGATTGAAAACCGCCCCTCGCCCCCTCGCACCTCTTCTCGTTTGTCCGTCTTGACCGACCACCTACGGAGAACAGCCATGTACAACCTCGTCCTGCTGGCGGCCGGGCCCCCCGAGTGGACGCACACGCAGTTCATCGACTGGTGGCGCGGCGACCACGCGGAGCTGACCCGTCGCCTGCCCGGACTGCGGGCGTGGCGGCACACCGCGATCGACCAGGCTCTGGAGCAGCGCTCCGAGGGCTGGGACGGGATCTCCGTGCTCAGCTTCGACTCGCCGGAGGCACTGAAGGCGGCCCTCGCGAGCCCGGAGTGGGCGGAAGCGGTCGCGCAGGTGGGAGACATGAAGGGCCGTCGTATCGCGGTGATGGGCCAGGAGGCGGAGATGTTCACCGGCTGAGGGCCGGCCGAATTGGCCCGGAAGTGCGCCATGCGTTCATCACGGAGTTCGGCACAGCGTAGCGAGGAAGCGGATGCGACAGGTAGCGCGGGAGTTCCAACACAGGGCCGAGCAGGAGGACTTCGTCGCCGTCATCGACGACACGGGTCCCCATACAGCGCGGGAGCTGCTCGCCGAGGCGGCCAGGCTGGCCGAGGCGATGTCTCCCGGCACGGTCGGCGGGAACGGCGGCACGGTCGTGCTCCAGGCCGACAACTCGTGGCGTACCGTCGCCGGCACCCTCGCCGCCGGTTTGAGCGGCGGCGTGCTCGCGGTGGTCAACCGGCACACCACGCGCGCCGAGTTCGCCGCGGCCTTCGAGGACATCCGCCCGGACGCCGTGGTGGCCGAACCCTCGGCGATGGACGAATGGTCGGCGGCCGACCTGCTGCCGGGGGACCGTACGGACACCGCGCTCGACGGCTGGACCTGCCGGTCCGTGTCCGGCCCCCATGATGTCTCGCGCTGGAGGGGCGGCGTCCTCATCGGACTGACGTCAGGCTCGACCGGGCGGCCGAAGGGCGTGGTGCAGTCCGAGGAGGCCCTGCGTTACGCCGCCACGAGCACCGTCGAGATCAACGGCCTGACGCGCGGCGACGCGGTGGCCGCGATCGTGCCGCTGTCGTCGACGGCCGCGTACTGCTTCGGCGTCTACCTCGCCCTGCTGCTCGGCGGGCCGCTCGTGCTGACCGCCAGGTGGGACCGGGCCGTCGCCCTGCGCCGGATGGCGGACGCCGAGGTCCGCTGGACCATGTGCGTACCGACGATGGCGCTCCAGATGGGCACCGAGGCGGCCGGCTCCGGCGTACTGGCGGGCGTGCGGGCGATCACCGTCGGCGGCGGGCCGATGGACCGTGGCGCGCTGGCCCGCGCCGAGCGGTCCCTGGGTACGAAGATCCTCCGTGTCTTCGGCATGTCCGAATGCCTCGGCCACACCTCGCCGAGCCCCGGCGACGCGGAAGAGATCCGGCTCGGCAGGGACGGCCGCCCCTTCCCCGGCACGGAACTGCGCCCGCTGACCGCCGAGGGGGCGGCCGTGGCACCGGGCGCCACCGGCCGGGCGCACGTCCGCGGCCCTTCGCTCTTCCTCGGCTACGCCCGTGACGGCCGGGTCGAGCCGCCGGTGCTGACGGCGGACGGCTACTTCCCGACGGGTGATCTGCTGATGACCCACGAGGACGGCACGGTCACCGTCATGGGCCGCGAGAAGGACATCATCATCCGCGGCGGCCGGAACATCGACATCACCGAGATCGAGCGGGCGGTCGCCCGCTACCCGCGCGTCGCCAGGGCTTGCGTGGCCGCCGTCCCGGACGAGGTCCTCGGCGAGCGGGTCGCGCTGCTCGTCGTCACCGAGGACGGCGGTGGCATCGACCTGGCGGAGGTGACCGGGCATCTGGAGAGCATCGGTCTCGCCAAGGCCAAATGGCCCGAATTCGTGTACGGCGTCGAGGAGTTGCCCCAGACCAAGGTCGGCAAGCTCGACCGGTCCGGGGCCCGCGCACTGGCCCAGCGGCTCAAGACGCGGGCCTCCGGTCCGGGCTGATCCGAGGGCACCGGCCGACACCACGCCCACCGGCGAGCACCACCACGGCACACCAGCAGTGAGGGAGAGTCATGACCACGCGGTTCGACCAGGGCCCATGGGCCGCAGCCGGAGTCCAGACGGTGCGGCCCGGAGTGCACCGGGTTCCCCTGCCGCTGCCCAACGACGGACTGCACGCCGTGAACGTGTATCTGCTGGAGGACATGTGCGACGACGGCGGCCTGGTCATGATCGACGGCGGGTGGGCGATCCCGGAGGCCCGCAAGGTCCTTGAGACGGCTCTGGCCACGATCGGCCGCGACCTGGGCGACATCGGTCACATCCTGGTCACCCACATCCACCGCGACCACTACACCAACGCCGTCGAGCTGCGCCGGCTGCTCGGCTCGCGCGTGTACCTGGGCGCGGGGGAGCGGCCGGGCCTGGAGATGCTCGACCGGCTGCGCAGCGACGTACCCGCCGGTTCGCTGGAGACCCTGCGCAGGGCGGGCGCCGGCGAACTGGCCGACCGCGTCCGGGCGATGGACTACGACGACTACGACCCGAGTGTGTGGCAGCCCCCCGATCGCTGGCTCGGCGCTGAGACCCTGCGCTTCGGCGACCGCGAACTGGTGGTCGTACCGACTCCGGGGCACACCAGGGGACATGTGGTCTATCTGGACGAGGAGCGCGGGCTGCTGTTCTCCGGGGACCATGTGCTGCCGCACATCACACCGTCCATCGGCTTCGAGCTGGCCGAACCGGGCGGGCACCCCCTCGCCGACTACCTGGACTCCCTGCGGCTGATGACCCGGTACGCCGACACGCGTCTGCTGCCCGCTCACGGGCCGGTCGCCGACAGCTCCCACACCCGTGTCGCCGAGCTGCTCACGCACCATGACAACCGGCTGGCCGCCAGCCTCACCGCACTCGGCGATGACACGCTCGACGCCCACACGGTGGCGCGGAAACTGGGCTGGACGCGCCGCGAGGTGCCGTTCGGCGACCTGACCGCCTTCAACCAGATGCTCGCCGTCAACGAGACGGCGGCGCACCTGGACGTCCTCGTCCTGCGGGGGCGGGCCGCCGTGGCGTTCAGCGACGGGGTGAACCGCTACACGCGCCTGCGCTGACCACGGTGGGGGTACGGCAGTCGCCGTCCCCCCACCCACACACACGTGTCAGCGTGCGGTCCAGCCCCCGTCGACGTACAGCTCGGAACCGGTGACGAAGCTGGAGTCGGCCGAGGCGAGGAAGGCCACCGCCCCGGCGACCTCGTCGGGCCTGCCGAGGCGTCCCATGGGGGTGCCCTCGACCATCGCCGTGTGCCGGGGTGTGCCCTGCCACAGCTCGCGGGACAGGGGGGTCTCGATGAAGCCGGGATGGATCGAGTTGACGCGGACGCCGCGGGTGGCCCAGTGCAGGGCGGCGTTCTTCGTCATCAGTCGTACGGCGCCTTTCGCGGCGTGGTAGGAGAACTGGCTGCCGAATCCGCCGACCGTCCCGAAGATCGACGCGATGTTGACGACCGAGCCGCCGCCGGAGTGCTCGATCGCGGGCCCGCCGTGCTTCATCCCGAGCCAGACCCCGCCCTGGGTGACGGCGATGACCTTGTCCCAGGTCTCGCGGGTCTCGCTCTCCACGGTCCGCGTCTCGGCGATGCCCGCGTTGTTGACCAGTACGGTCAGGCCGCCCAACTCGGCGACGACCCGCTCCACGGTGGCGCGCCACGCCTCCTCGTCGCTGACGTCCAGCGCGACTCCGAGCGCCCGCGCCCCGTCGGCGGACAGCTCCCGCGCCAGCTCCGTACAGCGGTCCTGGTCCACGTCGGTGACCACCACCGTGGCGCCCTCGGCGGCCAGCCGGCGTGAGACGGCGGCGCCGATGCCGCCCGTGGCACCGGTGACCAGGGCGGTCATGCGGGACAGTCGGTCGTGCATGGTTTCTCCCTTGTGAGCAGTTCCAGTCCCGAGCGCAGCAGTGCGGGGACGGCGGAGCCGACGCGCTCGAAGCCGGTGCCCACGGTCTGCCCCGCGAGGTAGCGGGCGTGGATGCCCTCCGCGATCACGGCGAGCTTGAAACTGGCGAACGCCTGGTAGTAGGGCAGGAATCGGATGTCACGGCCGGACCGTGCGGCATAGCGCGCGGCCAGTTCGTCGCCCGGAGGAAAGCCGGGGTTGGCCGTCGGGGCATGGCGCGCCCCGAGTACGGGTGCGCAGGCCGGGTCCCAGTACATGAGCAGCATCCCGAGATCGGCGAGCGGATCACCGAGTGTGGCCATCTCCCAGTCGACGATCGCGGCGATCCGGCCGTAGTCGCCGGGAGCCAGGATGGTGTTGTCCAGGCGGTAGTCACCGTGCACGATCGCTGGTGCCCCGCTCGGGGGCAGAGCGCGGGCGAGCGCGTCGTGCAGTGCGTCGAGGTCGGGCAGCGCCCGCGTGGCGACCCGGTCCCACTGCCCGCGCCACCGACTCACCTGGCGTGCCAGATAGCCGTCGGGGCGGCCGAAGCCACCGAGGCCGATGTCGTCGGCGTCGACCGCGTGCAGGGTCACCAGGGCGTCGACGAGCGCGTCGGCGGCCCGCCGCGCGTCCGCGGGGTCCAGCGAGGCGGCCTCGTCGCCGTCGCGCAGCACCGGCCCCGCGACGAACTCGACGACGCAGAACGGCGCCCCGGTCACCTCCGGTTCGGTGCACGACATCACGGCGCGGGCGACGGGGACCCCGGTACCGCCGAGCGCGGCGACGACGCGGTACTCCCGGTCCATGTCGTGCGCGGTCGGCGTCAGCACGCCCAGGGGCGGGCGGCGCAGTACCCAGCGGTGCGTCCCGTCGGTCACGTGATACGTCAGATTGGAGCGCCCGCCGTGCAGCAACTCGAACCGGAGCGGTCCGGCGCACTCGGGCACATGGCGTTCGAAATACCGCTGGAGCGAGGGCACGTCGAGGCCGGCGAGGGCCGCGTCGTCGGACACCTTCACCGTGCGGCCCGCCGCTCCCGCGCCGCACGCACGGCGCGCTTGGCGATCGCCCAGCGGTGCGTCTCGGACGGACCGTCGTAGATACGGAACGGCCGCACCTCACGGTAGAGCCGCGACAGAGGAGCGTCCCCCGAGATGCCGAGCGCGCCGCACACCTGCACCGCCCGGTCGACGACGCGGTTCACCGCTTCGGAGACGTAGGTCTTGGCGATCGAGGTGTGCTGGGCGGCGGGACGGCCCTGGTCGAGTTCCCAGCAGGCCCGCCACAGCACCGCCCGGCCGGTCTCGATGTCGATCTCGGAGTCGGCCAACAGTTGCTGCACCATCCCCAGTTCGGCCAGTGGCCTGCCGAACGCCGAGCGGTCCGCCGCGCGTTCCAGGGCGATGTCCTGGGCCCGCCGCGCCACTCCGAGCCAGCGCATGCAATGGGTCATGCGCGCGGGCCCGAGCCGCACCTGCGCGTACGTGAAACCCTGGTCGACCTCGCCCAGCACGGCGTCGTCGCCGACCTCGCAGTCCTCGAAGACAAGCTCGCTGTGGCCGCCGAACAGCCCCTGGTCCAGCGTGTCGATGTTCCGGACGATCTTCATTCCCGGATTCCCGGCGTCGACGAGGAACATCGTCGCACCGCCCGCGTCACCGGGGCTTCCACCGGTGCGGGCCATGCAGATGGCGAAGGCGGCCCCGTCCGCGCCGCTGATGAACCACTTGCGGCCGTCGATCCGCCAGCCCCCGCCGGTCCTCGTGGCGGTGGTGGCGAGCGCGCGCGGGTCGGAACCGGCTCCGGGTGCGGGCTCGGTCATCGCGAAGCACGAGCGCACCCGCCCTGCCGCCAGGGGACGCAGATACCGCTCCCGCTGCTCCGGTGTGGCGACCACTTCGAGCAGATGCGTGTTGCCCTCGTCGGGCGCGGCGCAGTTGAGCGCGAGGGGCCCCAGCAGTGAGTACCCGGCCGCTTCGAAGACCACCGCCTGTCCACACAGATCCAGCCCGAGCCCGCCCCACTCGATGCCGGCGTGCGGGGCGAACACCCCTGCCGCGCGGGCCGATTCCTGAAGCCGCAACCGCAGCGGCTCCGGCCCGGTGTGGACGTTCCCGTCGCACGCCTGCTCCTCGGGGATCACCACCTCCTCCACGAACGCGGTGGTGCGCCGCGCGATGTCGGCGACCCTCTCGTCGGTCTCGAACCCGATGGACACGCTCACTCCCGAGCTAGGCTAATCATCATTAGCCATCAGAGGGGCAGGTGGTCCGCTGTGTCAAGTGGCGAGACCATGGTTCGAGATAAAGTGAGAGCATCCATGGCTAGCAATCAGTAGCTCCGGGAGCCGGAATGCCTGCAGCGCAGAACGATCCGCACGATCCCCATGAGCGCCCGCATCGCCCCTCGGGAGCCGGGACGACGTCCCCGGCGGACCGCCGGGTGGCGATTCGGCTGGCGGCGCTGCGTCTGTTCGCGGTGCAGGGCTACCGGGCGACGACCATGACGGACATCGGCGCCGCTGTGGGCATCCGTGGCCCGAGCCTGTACAAACACGTGGCGTCGAAGCACGAGCTGCTGGCCGAGATCATGACCGGCACGATGGAGCAGCTCATCGCGGACAACGACGCGGCGGTCGCCGGCACCGACGACGTACGGGAACAACTGCGCCGCTCGGTGGAGGCCCACATCCGCTACCACGCCCGCCACCGCCTGGAGGCCTTCGTCGGCAACCGGGAGATCGGCAACCTGGAACAGCCCGATCAGGCCCGTGTCCTCGGCCGCCGCGGCGACTACGAGCGCCGCTTCCGCGAACTCATCGAGCGGGGTGTGCGGGACGGTGCCTTCGATGTCCCGTCCGCCAGGATCGCGTCGTACTCGATCCTGGACATGGGCATCGGCGTGGCCAGCTGGTTCAACGAGGGAGGCGAGTTCTCGGTCGACCAACTCGCCTACCAGTACGGCGACATGGCGCTACGCATCGTGAACGCCCACCCGCGTGGCGGGCCCACCGATTCGCCCCCGGTCCGGTAGCCCCGCAACCAGGTCCGGGCGCTGTCCGACCGGGGTGGTGTGGGGCCGTAGGGTGGCGCGTATGTCTGTCTCGCTGAGTTCCGCGAAGTCCCGTGCCGCGCTTCGCACTTCGGCCCGTGTGTCGGTCGAGTTGCTGGTCGTCCTGGTGATGGCGGGGGTGGTTCTGTGGCTTCT
Organism: Streptomyces sp. NPDC050433; assembly: GCF_044458565.1. Lineage (NCBI taxonomy): Bacteria > Bacillati > Actinomycetota > Actinomycetes > Kitasatosporales > Streptomycetaceae > Streptomyces > Streptomyces sp. NPDC050433. The sequence continues at coordinate 151,436 of NZ_JBITIB010000012.1, forward strand.
CGGGCGGATGTGGCCGGTGGTGTGGCCGCTGATAGTGGGACTGCTTCTGACGACGCTGACCTGGCCCTTCGCACGTTTCCTGCGCCGGCACGGGTGGCATCCGGCGCTGGCGGCTTCCGTGGTGACGGTGTTGTTCCTCCTGGCCGCCGCCGGAGTCGTGGCGCTGATCGCGGTCCCGGTGGCGTCCCAGTCGGGGGAGTTGGCGAAGGGCGTCATCGAGGGCATCGACAAGGTGCGGGAGTGGGCGGCGGGGCCGCCGCTGAACATCGGCGAGGACGAGATCACCGGTGCCCTCGACGCCGGGGCGGCCCGTCTTCAGGACAGTGTCGGCAGCATGGTCACCACGGTCGTCACGGGCCTGAGCACCGTGGTCAACGGCGTCGTCACCGCTGTCCTGGCACTGTTCCTGATGTTCTTCTTCCTCAAGGACGGACCGAAGTTCCTGCCGTGGCTGACCCGGCAGCTGCCCGGCCGGCTCGCCACCGACATCCCGGTGGTCGCCGCCCGCAGTTGGGACACGCTCGGCGCGTTCGTGCGTTCCCAGGCGTTCGTCGGCCTGCTGGACGCCGTCTTCATCGGTCTCGGCCTGTGGATCGTGGGCGTGCCACTGGTGCTCCCGCTGGCGGTGCTGACCTTCGTCTCGGCGTTCGTCCCGGTGGTCGGGGCGTTGTTCGCGGGGCTGGTCGCGGTGCTCATCACGCTGGTGTCGAACGGCCCGACGGACGCGCTGATCGTGCTGGGGGTCATCGTCGTGGTGCAGCAGTTGGAGGGCAACGTCTTCCAGCCCATGATCCAGAGCCGTGGGCTTGGTCTTCACGCGGCGGTGATTCTGCTGGCGGTGACGCTGGGGGCGAGTCTGGCGGGCATTGTGGGCAGTCTGCTGGCCGTGCCGGTCGCGGCGCTGATGGCGGTGGTCTGGAACTACGTACGTGAACAGCTCACCGACCCGCCGCAGGACCCGGCACCCACCCGGCCGGATGCCGGAGCGGCTGTCCCGTCGGCGTAGCGTTGCTTGTGGCGCTGTCCGGACGACGAGGTGGCACGTGATCGACCATGATGATGCGGCGGCCGTGCGGCCGTTGACCCTGGCGTGGGTGGGCCGGCACCTGGAGGCCGGCGAGCTGATCGTCAGCACCGAGGTGCTGCACGGCGGCATCACCGCCGAAATGCGCAGGCTGACCATCGGCACACGGGACGGAAGCACGCGTGAGCTGGTGCTGCGGACCGTCGTAAACGTGGAGCACGCCGAGGACTGGCTGAACCGGGAGGCCGGCGCCCTGACGCTGCTCGGGGGAACCGGTGTGCGGGCTCCCGCACTGGTCGCGGTCGATCCGACCGCCACGTACTGCGAGTATCCGTCTCTCCTGATGACGCATCTGGCGGGCCGGACGGTCCTCGACAACGAGGGACTGGAGACGCGCGTTCCTCTGCTGGCCCGTCAACTCGTCGCGATCCACGCGTTGCGACCCGCCGAGCGGCCCCAGAAGTACGTGACGCTGACGACCGCCGACACCGTCGTGACTCCGGAGGGCGCCGACGCGGCGGCATGGTCCGCGGCGATCGAGCTGATCCGCCGGCCCGCGCCACCATATGAAGGGCGCTTCCTGCACCGGGACTTCCACCCCGGCAACGTGTTGTTCGACCTGGAGTCCGCAGGCCCGGCGGGTGCCCGGATCACCGGCGTCGTCGACTGGGCGCAGCCTTCCTGGGGCCCGGCGGATCTGGATGTGGCGCACTGCTCCACGAATCTCGCGCTGCTGCACGGCCCGGTGTGGGCTCTGCGGTTCGCCGAGGCGTACGAGGAGGCGGGCGGAGTGCTGGCCGCAGCCGCGAGCGAGCGGCTGTACTGGCGGGTGCGGGACGCGCTGGCGTTCTCGGAGGAGGTGCGGTGGGTGGCGCGGCCATGGCGGAAGGCGGGGAGGACGGAGCTGACGACGCGGGCCGTGGAGGAGCGTCTGGACGCCTATGTGACCGCCCTGATGAACGCGTGAGCACAGCGGCCCGGCTTCCACGTCCGGTGCGTTCCCACGCAGCCGGGGCCGGATCCTTGACGGACCCGGCCCCGTTGATCCGACGGAGCGTCAGCCCGCCCAGACCTCGGCCTCGTCGGCCGGGACGGTGGTGGCCAGGCCCAGTTCCTTGCGGGCCGCGACGGACTTGTTCGGGTCGATGTCGGTGAACGCCGGGTCGTAGGCGATGTAGAACGCGTCGGCGTCGGCGGCGTCCGCGGCCTTCTTCCAGTTCCCCGCCGCCTTCGTCAGCGTCGCGCGGAGCTTGCCGACCTCGGCGCCCTCGATGCCGTCCAGACCCTTGACGTGTTCGTCGAGGGCGGCGGCGACGCTCTCGGCCTGCGTCTTGTAGCCGGGCAGGTCGTCCTCGACGGTGTCCTTCTCGGGCTGGTTGGCCCACAGGGCCTCGTAGACCGCGTTCGAGCCCTTGAGGTACGTGTTCTGCTCGGGCTTGAGGGACTTCGCGGTGTCCAGCGACCCGCTGAACGTGCCCTTCTCCGCGGTGTAGGTGCAGCTCACCGCGCGGTCGCCCGTCGCCCAACTCTCCATGGTCGGCGTGTAGTAGAAGAGGGCGACACCCTTGGGGAGCGCCCAGGTGTCCGCGGCGTACTTCTGCGCCTCGGCCGGGCAGCGGTTGTCCGCGACCGTCGCGACCTCGTCGTCACCCGGGTACGACGTGCCCTTGTCGATCGCGAACTCGCCTACGACCTGGCCCTGGTGTGCTTCCTCGCAGGGCACGATCTCGACGGAGTACGCGGTCCCCTCGGCCTTGCCGGTCGGGTTGTAGCAGTCGCCGATGTCCAGCGAGAACACCGAGCGCTGGCGAGCCACCTTCTTCGCACCGTCCTTGGCGCTGTCGACGGCGTCGGAGACGTCCGAGCATCCCACCCCGCCGATCGCGAGCAGGGCGGCAACGACGGATATGCCGCGAAGAGACCGATACGGGGCATGGACTATCATGACGTGTACATCCTCTTAACTAATCTTTATGAGGGTCACGCGCATCTTATGCCATTTCTATGGCCCCGATTTACGCGAATCCGCTCACCTCATGGCGGCGTCTCTGACTCGCGACGGGCCGCGAGGGTTGTATCCGGGCTGCGGTTGGGTGGCGGTGCCGGTGATCGTTGGGCGGGTAGGGTACCGGCCCATGAGAATCATGGGATGGATCCTCCTCGTGCTCGGCCTGTATTTCCTCGCTCAGGGGTTCGCGATGCCGCTGATCGCGGAGCGCAGCGACGTGGAGAGCTCCGAGTTCATGCAGATCCGGGAAGCGAGTTCGCATCTCGGCATAGGCCTGATGATCGGTGCCGTCGCCTGCGCCCTGCTGGACCAGAGGCGCGACCCGGCCACCACACAGCGACCGGGCCTTTCGGTGCCGCCGCAGTACCCGCCACAGCAGCCGTACCAGCAGCCGGGCAACTGGCAGGCTCCGCCGCAGCATTGAACCGCCACTCGTCCGGCATCAGGCGCCGATGATGCCGCGTGCATTGTTCGCAAAGGTCGCAGGGGCCTCTTGACCACGGCCCGGCGCCCGGACCTGTCAGCGGGACGAACGGCTCGCGTCGACTGCTTCCCGTTCAGCGAAGCAGGTAGAGGTTGGTGGTCTGCTCCTAGGAGTACAACCCTGTCAACCATTGTTCAGCAGCCCGCTTCGAGCGGTGAACAACTCTCAGCTCCCTCTGAAACTCAGCGATTTCACGAAGAGGGCAGCCATCCGATCGAGTCGTTTGACATCGACTCCATTCGTTTCGGGCTTCCTTGACATCGAAACCAGTCGTGCGAGGTGACAGCGCGCGGGACCCCTCCCGAGCACTCGCGTGTAGAACGGCCCCATGACCACATCGGAACCATCGGCCCGTTACCGTAAAACCAGACTGTCCGCAGCGCACGGTGCGGTAGGGACAGTCTGCGCACTGGCCCTCGCCGCCGCACTGACCGGCTGCGGCTCCGACTCGGGCGACGACGCGGGGGCGCCCGCGCCGGCCGCACCGTCGCGTTCGGCCGCACCGTCGCCCGCCTCGCCCACGCCCGCGAAGCCCTCCTCGCCGCCACCTACCCCGGTGAAGCCGATGAAGCCGTCAACCCCGGCCGAGCTGCGGGCATGCGCGGACGGAAGCTGCACGGTCGTCGTGACGAAGGGCACCGAGATCCCGGGCGCCGCGAGCCTTCGGGCGGGACCGTTCACGGTGACCGCCGTCGGTGCCGAGGGCGTGGACCTGACCTCGGTCGACGCGAGCGGATTCACCTCCAGCCTGCTCGGGCAGCGCCCCGACCAGGGCGGGCCCTCCACCGTCAACGAACTGTCGATCGCCGTTCTCGCCATCGCGGGAGACACCGCGAAGCTGCGGCTCTTCCCGGCGAAGTAGGGCGGGTGTCGCAGCCGGGCTGACCTGCCGGAACCCCGGCATCCCACGCGCGGCAGAGCGCAGGACTGTGCGGGCGGACCCCACGCGTTCCCGCGATCGAACGTGTGGTGCCTTCGCTCGCCTGCCAGAGGCCCGCGCCCGAGGGGATTGGCCCTCGCGGGCCTACTCCTCGATTGAGCGGTGTGCGGAGGGCGGCTTCTCTGAAGGACCGGGTGCGACGAGTCCTCCGACCTGGGAGCGCCTATGGGCCGCAACGAGCCGGGCAGTGACGCCGCGGTACCGGCCGCGGAGCACGAGCCGCGCGCCGGTGCGCGGAGCTGCGCGGCTCATCTCCTCGCCGGTCACTGGAACCTCTCCGGCGAACGTGTCGCGCTCGCGCCACTGGCGCCCGCCGGTAGAGAGCGCTCAGCCATGTTCCGGGGCTCTGGCGCGTCGACATCCCGACGCCGTTACCCGGCCTCGCGCCGGCCTTCGTACTCAAGACGCAGCTGAACCCGGAGGCGGCACGCGCCCCTTCTCCTTTCACCTGATCAAGTGGACTCAACGGGCGGTGGGCCCGGGATTTGCCCGGTGCGGATCGCCGCACCGGCGGCCGTCGACACCGCGGACGCCTTCCCGCCCGCGGGCACGCCGGATGGACCGCGTGCCACAACTGGCGCTGTTGCCTGCCGTTTCCGGCAGGTCCGGCTATGCGGAAGCCCCGACCTCTCCTGCCGTGACCTGGGGTGGGTTGGGGAGCCGTGAGGCGAGGTTGTCGCGTACGAAGTGGGATGCCTTCATGGTCGATTCCTCGGCGCCGGCCTGGTCCTGGAAGACGCTGGTCGAGGCGAATACGCCGTTCCCGGCGTCGATCCAGTAGAAGGCCACGAAGCCGGGGATCCGGCGCACGAGCGGCACGAACCCCTCTCTCACGAGGCGTGCCACCTCGGGCGGGTCGGTCACGCCTTCGTACCGCCGTACTGCTGCGTACATGGCTGGTCTCCTCGCGGGTCTCGGGTCGGTCCTGTGCTGAGGTGCCGTACCCCCTCGGCGGTCCCCTCGCTCACGAGCCGGCTCGCAGTCACCGGAAGGGCCGCCCGCGGTGATCCGGATGGCGGTTCAGGGCCTCGCTCCGGATCGCGCGCCGGAACGCGCACCGTCCGCGCGCGGACGGCGTGCGCCCGACGCCGGCCGCCGAGGCGCCGAGCGCCGCCCCGGCGCCGCGCCGGATTCCCGGCAACCCCTTACGCGAGCACCTCGTCGATGGACTCCTCCCTCCAACGGCGCAGGAGTTCGTGGAAGGCGCGGGCGCCGTGTGGGTAGGCGCTCGGGCCGTTGGGACGGCCGCGCCCTTCCCGGTTGTAGTAGCCGGGAGTGCAGTCGGCGTGGAACCACTCGTGGTCGGGAGCGTCCCGCGCCATGGTGGCGATCCAGGCGTCCTCCGCCTCACGGGACGGCTCGATCAGGGCGCCTTTGGCCTCGGCCGCCGCCACGAGGGCGGCGGCGTGTACGGCCTGCTCGTCCAGGACGTGTGTGAAATTGACGCTGCTGGTGTTCTGCAGTGACCCCATCTGGATCAGGTTCGGGAAGCCGTTGCTGGTGGCGCCGTGAAGGGTGCGGATGCCGTGCCGTGCCCACGCGTCGAGCAGTGTGGTTCCTCCCCGGCCGTGGACGGGGAGCTTCCCGGAGTGGATGCCGGAGATGCCGACGGAGAATCCGGTGGCGAAGATCAGGCAGTCGAGTTCGTAGACGGTGTCGCCGACCACGACGCCGTTCTCGGTGACGCGTTCGATGCCGTGGGTGTCCGCGGTGTCGACCAGGGTGACGTTGCTCCGGTTGAACGCCGGGTAGTACAGGTCGGAGAAGGCGGGGCGCTTGCAGGCGTACCGGTACCAGGGTTTGAGCGTCTCCGCCGTCGCCGGGTCCGTGACCGTCCGCTCGACGCGGGCGCGGACCTCGTTCATCTTGGCGGCGTCGGCGGCTTCGTAGGCGGCTTCGAAGGCATCCCGGTCGCCGGAACGGCGGAAGCTCGGCAGCAGCTTCTCCAGGAGGCCGGCCGACGACGTCCACCCGTCCGCCACCAGATCCACGCCGGACTCCTCGCCCGAGACGATGCGCAGGAAGTTGTCACGGCGCTCGCGGGCCCAGCCGTCGCGCTCGGCGCCCACGTCCCCCGCCGTGGTGCGGCGGTTGGCGCGTACGTCCACTGTGGAGGGGGTGCGCTGGAAGACGTGGACGTGTCCGGCGTCCTCGGCCAGCATCGGAATGACCTGCACGCCGGTGGCGCCGGTGCCGACGACGCCAACGCGTCGCTCCGCCAGTCCGGTCAGGCCGCCTTCCGGGGTGCCGCCGGTGTAGGCGTAGTCCCACCGGGACGTGTGGAAGGTGTGCCCCTTGAAGTCCTCGATGCCGGGTATCCCGGGCAGTTTCGGCTCGGTCAGGGGGCCGGTGGCGGTGATGACGTACGTCGCCCGGAAGGTGTCGCCCCGGTCGGTGTCCACGATCCAGGTGCGGGAGTCCTCTTCCCAGGTCAGCGCGGTGACCGAGGTGGAGAACAGGGCGTCCGCGTAGAGGTCGAACTTCCGCGCGATCCGTACCGCGTGGATCCGGATCTCCTCGCCCGGGGAGTACTTCCACTCCGGTACGTATCCGGTCTCGTCGAGCATCGGAAGGTACACGTGGGACTCGATGTCGCAGTGGACGCCCGGATACCGGTTCCAGTACCAAGTGCCCCCGAAGTCACCGCCCTTGTCGATGACGCGGACCCGCTCCACGCCCTGCTGCCGCAACCGCGCCCCGGCGAGGATGCCGCCGAATCCGCCCCCGACGACGGCGACGTCGACCGTGTCGCGCAGCGGTTCGCGCCCGGCCACCTCGCCGGCGTACGGGTCGGCGGCGTAGAAGCCGAACTCGGCGTCGGCGTCGCGGTACTGGCCGGCGCCGTCGGGCCGCACGCGCCGTTCACGCTCGTGGCGGTAGCGCTGCCGCAGTGCGGCGAGCTCGTCGGAGGTCGGCGTCTGGGGGGACGTCATGTGGGGGTGCCTCTCTTCTGTTCAGCTGCTCGGTACGGGCCGGCCGTCCTTGACCTGCTGAACTGCCCTGCCGATGAACGGCCTTGAGGAACCGTAGCAACAACCGGACAGTGATGTCCGGTTAGAGTGCGGGGGTACCACGACCTTCGGACAGAAAGTGGTGACCCCCATGCGACGACTCCGGAACCGACCCCTTGCCGTGTTCGCCGCGCTCGGCGCGCTGGTCCTGGCCGGATGCGGCACCGACAGGCACACTCCCGGCGACGGGGCGACGTCCACCGTTTCGGGCAGGACCGTCACCGCCCACCAGCTCATGCGACTGACGACGGTTCATGAGGAGACCGGAATGACCTTGCTGGAAGGACCGGTATTCGGCGAGGACGGCAGGCTGATCGTCGTCGACGTCACCGCACCCGCCGGAGAGTCCAAGGTCATGAGCGTGGATGTCCGGAAAAAGACGGTGCGCAAGGTCTTCACCGACGATCGGGGCGCTTACACCTCGGCCCAGTTCAGCCCGTACGACGGCCGGCTCCACCTGACCGACTTCGCCCACGGCGAGATCGTCTCCCTGGCTCCCGACGGCAGCGACCGGCGCACCTTCTTCACCGGCGAGGTCGACGGCGACCGGATGCGGCCCGACGACATCGCCTTCGATCAGGACGGCAACCTGTACGTCAGCGACTCGCTCGGCATGTCCGAGGGCGAGGCGCGCGGACGAGTGGTGCGCATCGACCGCGACGGTGAGAACGCCACCGTCCTGGCCGACGGCCTCGCCGCTGTCAACGGCATCTCGTTCGACATCGGCTACCGCGGGCTGTGGATCAGCGAGCTGACGGAGAACCGGATCTCGTACCTGCCCGTCGTTCAACGTCCCGGGATGGCCGGCCGGCACACCGCCGTCCGCGTCGACGGAGGCATCGCCCAGACCGACTCGATCGCCGTGGACGCGGACGGCAACCTGTACCAGGCCCTGCACGGCCGGCCCGCGATGGCCGTGTACGACAAGCACGGCGAACGCCTCGCGACAGTGGAGGTCCCGGCCCGTGCCAAGGGGCTGGAGTCGGCGACCAACGTGGCGATCACGCCCGGCGGGACCAGGGCGTACATGACCGTCAGCGGACCCGCCGGCGGATACCTGTACACCTTCGACGCGCTCGCCGAGGGCGTACGGCAGTCCAACGGCGGCTGACGCCAACCGCCCTCATCCCTCGCCCTCATCCCTTGAAGGGCGCCACCGGTCCCACCGTGATGCCGAGCAACCGCCAGGCCGCCAGCGCCCGGCGTTCACGTTCCTCGGGAGTGGGGCCGGTGACGGCCCCGGAGACCATGGCGACGGACAGCATCAGGTCGTCCGGCGCGTCCGGGGCGCCCAGGGGGTGGCCGTCCGGCAGACACCCCCGCAGGGAGCGCTCGAACCGCTCGGACAGGTCCCCGGCAAGCGCGTGAGCGCGGAAGCGACCGTTCGCGCCGTCGGCGTGCAGAAGGCCGATGAAAGCCGCCGACTGCGCGAGATGCCAGGTGACCACTCCCAGAACCCCGGCGAAGGTCGCGTCCTCGCCGGTGGCCGCCTGCTCGACCTGGCGCACGTTCTCCTCCAGGACCGCGGACGCGATGGCGTCCCGATCGGGGAAGTGCCGGTACAGCACGCCCTGTCCGACTCCGGCCCTTCGCGCGATCCCGGACAGTGGAGCGTCCAGACCGTGCACCGCGTAGATCTCCCGTGCGGCGGCGATCAGAGCGGCCCGATTGCCGGCGGCGGCCTTCGGCCCTCGGTTCGCGGGCCTCCGCTCGTCCGGCGGGGGGTGCTGGGTCATCCGGACAGCGTAACGGGGGGACGTCGGGGATCCCTTACTCCGGCCCCGGGGAGCAATGGACCTGCCGGACCTGCTCTTCGAGGTCGACTCCTGGACCGGGTTCCTGGACGCCTTCGTGCACCCGGGCGACGGCCGGACGCGCATGGAGTACATCAAGACCTCGCTGGTCGCGCTGCTGGTGAGCGAGGCGTGCACCATCGTCTATACGCCGGTCATCGACGCCGACGACGGGGCGCTCACGCGAGCCCGGCTGGTCCACGTCGATCAGTACTACCTGCGGGTGGACACCATCGCCGCGGCGAACGCGAAGCTGATCGAGGCTCAGGCGAAGGTGCCGATCGTGAAGTTCTGGGGCGAGGGGCTGCTGGCCTCGGTCGACGGGCTGCGCCTCGTGGTGCCGAAGCGGACCATCCACGCCGGGCCGTCGCCGAAGTACTACCACTTCAAGCGCGGCATCACCTGGCTGAATGGCGTGAACGACCAGGTCGCGGGCATCGGGCAGATGGTCGCGCCGGGCACCCCGCGCGACTCCCTGCACATCCTGGACGCGCTGCTGAACCTGGACGCCGGAGTGAAGCCGGAGATGGTCGCCACCGATAACGCCCCGTACTCCCACATCGTGTTCGGGCTGTTCACGATGCTGGGCTTCAACTTCTCGCCGCGCTTCAAAGACCTGGGCGACCAGCGGTTCTGGCGGGCGGAGATGCCCGGAGTGGAGACCGGCGAGTGAGGACGTGGCCCGGGTCTCCCCGCTGAAGCACGCCGACCTCAACTGTCTGTGCCGCTACAGCTTCGCCGCCCGCCACGCGAGGGCCTGCGCCCACTGCGTGACCCGGCGACCGTCCACCTCGACGAGGACGACGAGGGCACCGGCGAATGACGCGGCGTCAGGACGAGTATCGGGTCGCGATCAATGAGCATCGCAGCTCCCGGGGCGGGTGCCCGAGGGCCCGGCTGCGTGCCCGCCGGGACGGTGTGTCAGAGCACGGCGAGCCGGTCCACCAGCAGCTCCACTCTCTGTGCGGCGTCCTCCGGCAGCAGCCGTCCCGTCCGGGTCAGGGTCGCCAGGCCGTGCAGGGACGCCCAGAACACCTCGGTGAACAGCCCCGGGTGGACGCCGTCCCCGGCGACCTCGCCCAGGCTCTCCATCAGCGCGGCGAAGGCGTCCTTCAGCGGCTCCGGGGTGTCCTCCTGCGCGTACGCCAGGCCGCCGTCGAGCTGGAACAAGGCGTCGTAGACCGCCGGGTTGCGCTCGGCGAAGTCGAGGTAGGCGCGGGCGAGGGCGGTGACCCGCTCGCGCGGGCTGTTCGCGCTGGAGGTCGCGGCCCGCACCGCGACGGCCATCTCGGCGGCGCCCTGGAGGGCGACGGCGCCGACGATCTCCCGTTTGCCGCGGAAGTGGCTGTAGAGGACGGGCTGGCTGTATTCGATGCGCTCGGCGAGCCGGCGGGTGGTGACCGCGTCCCAGCCCTGCTGCTCCGCGAGTTCGCGGGCCGTCGCCACGATGAGGCGCTCGCGGACCGCCCGTTCGCGTGCCTTGCGTTCCTGTACCGACATAACTCGAATCCTAGCACCGCTAGACAAGCAAGCGGCAGTAGCACTAGCGTTGCCTGCATCGGCTAGCAGTGCTAGATCTTGGGAGGGGCAACATGCTCAGCGCACTCGAGGTAATCACCACCGTGATCGTCGGCCTGATGGTGGGGGTGGAGTTCTCCGTCGCCTTCGTCATGAACCCGATCTTCAACGCCCTCCCGGAGGACAGTAACCAGCTGGCCCACTCCCACGGGGGCCGGATGCTCGGCGCCGTGATGCCGTTCTGGTACATCGGCTCACTCGTCCTCGTCGCGGTCTGGGCTGTCGCGGGATGGCACCACCACGGCACCGGCCTCGTCGTCACCGCCGGCGCGCTGCTGATCGTCAGCGTGATCATGTCGATCCTGCTGCTCGTCCCGATCAACAACCGGGGTAAGACGTGGACCCCGGAGAACCGGCCCCAGGAATGGAAGGAGCAGATGAACCGCTGGGACCGCTTCCACTACGTCCGCGTCGCCGTCATCATCGGCGCCTTCACTCTGCTGGTCGCCGCCCTCGTCTGATACCAAAGCCGCCCCGACATGCGCTGGTTCACCCCTGTATGTCGAGAGCTTTCGCCCGTCGGGGCTTCGGATTTCTGACCCCGCGGGCCGCCCCGCGCCGGTGGCGCACCATCCCCACTCCCCGGGCGGCAGGTGGCCACCGAAATCCCGACATTCGGGAATGCGGCTGCCGCTCAGATTCCACAACGGCGATCCCGACAAGCCACGCCCCTCGATCAGCCGCGTCCGCGCGGCCTGATCAGGCCCCACACGACTCAGCAAGCTCCACGAAGCTCACCAAGCTGAAGAAGACTCTCAAGGAGAAGAAGAGTGTCGCTGAAGAAGATCAACACCGTCCTGGCCGCCACCTTCATCATCTTCATCCTCTGGTTCGGGACGGAGTTCATCCTGAGCCCGGAGACGACGGCGCCGGGCTTCGGCCTGCCGAGCTGGCCGTCCGGCGACGGCGACGGCTTCCTGATCATCAAGGGAATCCGCGACGTCGTCTTGGCCCTGGTCCTGGGCATCCTGCTGGTGACGGGCCACCGCCGGGCGCTGGGCTGGGCGCTGCTGGTGGAGGCCCTCGCCGCGTACGGCGACATGACCACCGTGCTGGCCCACCACGGCTCCGTGGCCACCGCGCTCGGCGTCCACTGCCTGACCGCGACACTGATGGTGGTCAACGGCCTGCTGATAATGCGCGAGACCCGCAAGGTCGCGGCCGCTCCGGCAACGCCCGCCCCACAGCCCGCCTAACGCCACCTTGACGCGTGTCGGTATGCGCCTGTCAGCCCCTGCCGGGAAAGGCGAGGCGCACGATATCAGCGACGACATGCTGCACACCGTGCTCCGCCGCCGGGCGAACGGCGAGTCGGTCGAGCAGATCCAGCCCGACCTGATCATCCCCACCGGCAAACGGAAGGGTCAGGCCCCCAGTGTCGCGAGCATCTACCGCGCGCTCGCCGAACACGAGACGAAGGAGGTGTACCCCGAAGCCGCCGCCCCACGCCGCGGCGCTACTCGACCCCTTCCGCCGCTACGGCGAGGGCTTGACGCAGGGTCGCCTCCAACTCGCTGTCCTCTGTCGTACGTTCACCCGGCCCGTGATCGCCGCGCCAGGCGTAGTGCTCGACCGCCGCGCGCAGGGCCGCGTTGAACATCGCCGCACGGATCGTCACGCGCAGGTCGTCGGCGGGCAGTCCGGCCCGCTCGGCGAGGGCGCGGGCGAACGCCGGCTCCGCCTCGTCGTAGGTCTGGAGCCAGACGGCGCGCAGTCCGGGTTCGGTCCGGGTGAGCCGGACCAGGGCGCCGACGGTGGCCCGGTCGGGCCCCCCGGTGATGCCGGTCCCCGCCGCGAGCCATCGGTCCATGGCCTCGTGCAGGGACTGCCCGGACGGCCACTCGCGAAGGAAGGCGGTGATCGAATCGATGCCTTCCGAGAACAGCGGTGTCACGCAGCTCTCCTTGCTCGGGAAGTAGCGCCACACGGTGCGCGCCGACAGTCCGACGGCCGTGCCGATCTGTTCTCCGGTGGTGGACGTGACGCCCTGGGTGACGAACAGGTCCACCGCGGCCCGGGCGATCTCACGCCGGATCTCGGTCCTGCGCGCCTCGGTGAGGGGCGGTCGTCCCGTACGGCCACGGGGTGCGGTCATCGGTTCCTCCTGCTCCGTCGATCGTGCGATCGAGCTCTCGGACGATCTTCCACCACGTCTTTATGTCACTCAGAGACAGTAAGTTGTACCGTGGTGACGTCAGGGCCGATCCGAGCCCCTCACGACGATGAACAGGAGAGCGACATGGCCGGTGTTTTCGACGGACGCGGCGTCATTGTCACCGGGGCGGGATCGGGGATAGGCCACGCCACCGCCCTGGCCTTCGCCGCAGAGGGTGCCCGGGTCCTGATCGCGGACCTCAACGGCGAGAGCGCCATGTCGACCGCCGAGGCGATCGAGACGTCCGGCGGCACGGCTGTCGCCGTCACCGGCGACCTCGGCGACCAGGTCGTCGTGGATCAGGTGACGCGGACTGCCGTCGAGCGCTTCGGCGGGGTGGACGTCCTGGTCAACAACGCCGGGATCATGGACGGGATGACGGCGCTGGCGGATGTGACCGACGCGGAGTGGGAGCGCGTCCTGCGGGTCAACCTAACCGCGCCCTTCCTACTCACCCGCGCCGTGCTGCCGCACATGCTGGCGGCCGGCAAGGGCGCCATCGTCAACACCGCCTCCGAGGCCGGCCTGCGGGGCAGCGCGGCGGGCGCCGCCTACACGGCCTCGAAGCACGGCGTGGTGGGACTGACCAAGAACCTCGCGGTGATGTACCGCAATCAGGGCATTCGCGCGAACGCCATCGCCCCGGGCGGCACCGCCACCGGCATCGTCGTCAACACCGACTCGGCCGCACACGGCCCCGCGGCACTCGGCCCCCACTTCGTCAACCTCGGACGCCTCGCCCAGCCCGAGGAGCAGGCTGCGGCCATCCTTTTCCTCGCCTCGGACGCGGCGAGCAACATCAACGGAGTGGTTCTGCCGGTGGACGACGGATGGGCCGCGGTGTGATGTTGCCGGCCGAGCGGTTCCCGGCAGGGACGGAGTCTCACTGGCGCCGCTCGCTGAACCAGAACCGGCTCTCCGGCTGCTTCGGGCGGACGATGGCCAAGATCGCGGGCACGAGCCAGATCAGCCCGAGTATGGGTGCCACCTGGAAGAAAGCCAAGGTGAAGGGCAGGGCTGTCCAGCCGTACGCGGACGCCGAGACGCGCAGGTTGGCCTGGCGTGTGGGGAACTTCAGGGCTGGGGTGATGCCCCATGCGGCCACGGCCAGCACGAGCACCCCAGCGAAGACCACGATCCCCGAGTTGGCCTCACCCGGCCGACCGGTCGGCCGCCCTGGCCCGTGCCCGAACGACGAGGTAGGCGGCCCTGGACAGACCTGCCACGAAGAGCAGTCGGACCAACGGGGCCGACTCCGGGACATGCCCGGGGGAGGAGAGGACGTCGCCCAGCGCGCAGGCCGCGGCCCCGAGCGCGGCCAGGGTGGCGCCGACCACCGGGCGCGGGGCCCACTCCTGCTGGAAGGTGATGACGCAGATGCCGACGACCGCCTCCACCATCACATCCGCGCCGGCGCCGCCGAGGACCGGCTGGGCAGGCGCTCGCCGGATCTGCGGCCCTCAGGCGTCTCAGCGGCCCCGTCCGCGTATCCCGTCACCGCGTTCTCCGGTGAGTGCGACCGCCGTTCCTTGTGGGTCGAACGACCGGCACACTCCGTGACCGGGCCGGGCTACGGTGCCCGTCGTACGGGTTGAAACCGGCCGTGGCGGGCGCGCATGACGGGGCGAGCAGTTGATGAACGAATTCGCGTGGTGACGCATCGGATGACCAACTCTGGAAACGCGAAAGCTGCGGCGCTTCGCACGGACCCTCAGACGGTGCCACGACAGCGGAGGGCGATGGGTGGTGGGCCCGATCGAGGCCAGCTGCTGACCACGAAGACCGGTCTGCGGATACCGGCCGGAATGGCCTTCGAGGACTGGGAGCAGGCCGGGCGCCAGCTGTCCGGAATCCTGGATTCGTCCTCATGGTGGCTCGGCGACTGGCTCGTGTACGGGAAAGACCACTACACGGACCGGTACCAACGAGGAATTCGCGCTGTGGGCCTGCGATATCAGACTCTCCGGAACTATGCCTGGGTCTCACGGCGATTCGAGTTCAATCGGCGGCGAGCAGCGCTGAGTTTCCAGCACCACGCCGAATTGACCTCACTCCCGGTCGACGAGCAGGAAGCGTGGCTCGATCGTGCTGAGCGGATGAAGTGGTCCACCAAGCAACTCCGTACCGCCCTGCGCGCCTCGCGCGAAGCGGGGGATGGGGCCGGGGCTGAAGCGGGACACGAGAAGCGGGCCGGCGCCGTGGGGCGGCTCGCCGTTCCCCGCGGCCGTATCCCGTGGTGGCACGAGGCCGCCGAGCGGTCGGGCATCGGATTGGAGCGGTGGGTGCTGACCACGCTCGACCGGGCGGCCGAGTGGGTCCTCGGTGAACGCGGTCTCCGGGAGATCGACGGCGCAGGGACAGCGCCACCCCCGCGAGGACGATCCGGCCTGCCGCCGGGCCGTCCGGCGGGACAGGGGCGAGACCTGTCCACCGGCGCGTAACACCCGCCGCGCTCCCGGACGTCAGTCCGTCCGGCTGTCCCACGGATTCCCCATCCGGCTGTCGAACGAGGGGATCAGGGCCGCGAGGGCCGCTCCGAGCCGCCAGTCCAGGTCGGGTGCGTTCATATGCACCGTGTCGCCGGACGACTTGAACTCCAGCGGTATCCGTCCGCCGGCGCGCCACTTGATACGGCGGGGGCCACGTGGCCAGTCGCCGCCGAGGCCGCCGTTGAACAGCGCGGCGAAGACGACGAAAGGCATGAGGGGTGAGCAGAGCCACCACACGCACCACCAGAAGAGCCGGCCCTTGTATCCGACGGCGTCGAGAGCGCCCGGGCGGCTCACCGTCCAGCGTGTGCGCATGCCCCGGCTGAACGCCTTGTCGCGCGTGACCCTGCCGAGTGTTTCGCCCTGCGGCCCGAGCACCTCGAACTGTGCCCGCCGGCCTCCGGCGAGGGTGACGAGGCTGGCGACCCGGGCTTGTCGCGACTCATCCGCCCACAGGACGAACGAGCGTGCGCCGTTCTTGCGGGCCGCGAGGTAGGCGGATATGCCGCCCGGTGGCAATTGGCGTTCCACGTAGGCGACCGAGCGCGAGGTTTCCGCTCCGTCGGAGAAGTCGATCTGGCAGTCGAAGTGCCCGCCGGGAGTCGTCCGCAGCCGCCGCAGCGCTCGCAGTTTCAGAGTACTGGTCACCCGATGGGCTCCTTCTTGCGTTTCCGTGTCCAACGTTCGGTACGAGGGGGCGCACCCGGGTGAGTGACGTGGCAACGCCCCCGGTCGGCCGCGCGTGCCGCCGGGGCCGTCCTCGACCGACCGGCCGGTGCGCCGGGGGCGTGATCTCCGGATGACGGAACGCCAGGTTCGTCGGGCCGGCGATCAGCCACCGCTGTCGCTTCTGACCTCGACGGCGTCACCGAGACCCGGCGCCGCGCTCCTGGCGAGTTCCCCGGCACGGACCGGGTCCGCCCCCTCGGCCACGACGATGGTCAGACGATCAGGCTGAAGGCCCGCGGAGACGACCGGGTGCTCGGCGACCACCGCCTCGTACGCGGCGATCGCCTCGGTCGGGAGGGTGCCGTCGAAGCCGGTCCGAACGGAAAGTCCCGGCCGTACCCCTCGCTCCGAGCTGACCGTCAGGGACGTCACGTCCGAGAGGGGCCGGTGCCGGCCGCCTTCGGAGACCATGTCCTTGAACACCGTCATCGCGCCGGTGGCATCGGCCGCAGTGATCTCGGACCGCCAGCCGCGGGTGTTCTTCCGCGACGCGTCGTTGATGTCGCCGTCCACCACGTGGTCGTCGGCCGTCAACGACCGCCAGAGGGACAGCACTTCACTGGTGCGTCGCTGCTCCGCGACGACGGTGAACGTGACGCCGTCCGCCGTGATCCGGCCGGTGATGTTGCTGTGACGGGCGACGTAGTCCCTCAACTCGTCGACCCGTTCGGCCACGAGGTCGGCCGACGTGCCCTGCGCCAGGACCAGTTCGCCGGTCGCCGTCCCGCTGAAGGGCAGCGTGTTGTTCTTGGTGGTAAGGATTCTCGCCACGTCCGCCGTGCCGGCCCAGTCCTTCTCGAAATCCGCGGCGAGCGCCGTGCCCTTGTCGATGGCGCAGCCGCCCGACAAGGGCACGGCCAGCACGGAAGCGATGGCCGGTATCAACCATCGCAAGGTGTTCTTCCTCAGAGCCGTCTCCTTGAGAGCGGGCGCGGCGGGGCGGACGGGCCCCAGCGGGTGAATGGTTCTCGGGCCGGGCTCAGCAGACGCTGGAGAGCAGATTGGCGTACTCCGCGAACGCGGCCTTGGTGCGTGCACCCGGGACGCCGTCGACGGCCAGGTTCTCCTTGAGGTTCATGTTCAGGAAGCGCTGCAGCGCCATGACGGTGTTCGCTCCGACCACCCCGTCGGGGGTGCCGGCCTCAAGGCCCAGGTCGTTGAAGAACCTCTGCGCCGCCTTCCAACTGCTGGTGCCCAGTCGCCCGTCGGGCGTCCCGGGGTTGTAGCCCAACACGCGCAGCTGGCACTGCCAGTCCTTCGCCTGGGCGGTGCTCAGTCCCAGGTTGACCACCGCGAGTGGCGCGACCTCGGCGCTCGCCGTCCGCTGCTGGGTCGGGGCGGGAGCCGCCACGGCCGCCCCCGCGTGGGCCACCCCACCGGCGGCAACCCCTACGGCAGTGGTGACACCGACGAGTGCCTTCGTGAGAGCTCGCATGCTGTTTTCTCCTTCATGGATGTGCGCTGAGCGGAGCCGTCCGCGCCGGGCCGGTTCCGCCACGAGACTGCTGGTCCGGCGCGATGTCCCGCCACAGGCGACGGGGAGGTGACGTCATCCTGGGACGTCCCACTCGCTGACCTGCCGGAACGTCGCCTGCCGAGTCCGTACGGCGGGACGGCCGCGAGCGGGAACGGCGATGCGCACCCGGGCGGGGTCCCCCTTCGGCAGGCGCCGTGATGATGCAGAATGAGCCCGGAAGACGGGGCCGGATCAGCGGCCCCGAACGCGAATGGGGGAAACATGTCGCGTTGGAAGCCGCTGCCCGCCGAACTGCACCCGCACGTGTACCAGTTGATCGTGCGATTGCGCAGACTGAAGGACCGCGGGGAGCTGAGCACGCGCCAACTGGGCGTGAAAACCGGGTACAGCGCGAGATCGTGGCAGCGGTATCTGAACGGTAGGTCACTGCCGCCCCGGGAGGCCGTCGAGGCGATGGCCCGAATCGGAGGTGACGATCCGGTCCGGCTGCTGGCGCTGCACGAGACAGCGGCCGAACACTGGGCCCGGGGACGCCAGGCCCCCTCCGATGCCCCGAAGAGTGCCGCGGGGAGCGCCCCGGAGGGCACTCCGGTGACGCCGCTCCACGCTCCCACGGAGCAGCAGGCGTACGGGCGTTATCTGCGCGCCGCGGTCATGGCGGGAGCAGTGGCTCTGGTGTTGTCCGTCTCCGCGGTGCTCCTGCTGGCCGTACGCCTCGCCGACGCCCGCGCCGAACTCGCGGACCGCGCCGGTACGGCCCCGGCGACCCCGGCCACCGTGTCGGAGACCTTGATACCGGTCTCCTACACCTGCCGGTTGGAGCGGCATGACGGCCGCTGGTACGCGGGCCACAGCAACACCAGGGACATCATCCTGGCGTACACGCACGTGGGGCGGGAGGTGGCCGAGGCGCAGTGCCTGCTGCGCCGGGCCGGTTTCTCACCGGGTGACATCGACGGCATTTTCGGCCCGCAGACGCAGCGCGCCGTCGAGCGAATACAGAAGCGGGACGGGCTGGTCGTGGACGGTGTCATCGGCCCGCACACCTGGAAGTCCCTGCGGGCGGCGGCGCCCAAGTGACCGCGGAGAACGACCGGTTGGCCGCGGCACTGCGGGAGTTGCGGGCCCGAACAGGTCTTAGCCTGGCGGCGCTGTCGGAACGGACCCCGTACAGCAAGTCCTCGTGGGAGCGTTACCTCAACGGCAAGAGCCTGCCCCCTCGTCAGGCCGTACAGGAGCTGTGCCGACTCGCGAACGAGCCGCACGGGCGGCTGTTGGCCCTGTGGGAGATCGCCGAGTCCGGCTGGAGCGGACGCGCGGCGTCCCCCGCTCCGGCCCCGGCCCCCGCGCCCGAGGATGCGGCGTCCGCCGCCCCAGCCCCCACCACCGAAGCCGAGGAACCGCCCCGGCCCACTGAGAGCGGGCGGCCGCGCGGCCGCAGGGGCCGGCTCATGGTGGTGCTGGTGTCGGTGTACGCCGTGATCGTCGGCGGTGTGGCACTGGTGTTCTTCCTGCTGTCGGACCGAGGGGCCCCGGCGGACGAACCGCTGACGGACTCCGCCCCCTACTCTCTCGGCCCCCAATGCCACGGAGCCGCCTGCGAGGGCCGGGACCCGATGCGCCTGATCTGCGGCATCGGCCCCGCCACCCTCACCACGTACCGCACCGCCACCGGCGCCCACGTGGAGCTGCGCTACAGCGAGAAGTGCGGTGCGACCTGGGCCCGCGTGTGGGGGGCCCGGATCGGTGACCTGGTAGAGGTCACGGCGGCCGGCCCGACCCGCGACGTACGCATCAAGGACACCGCCGACGAGGAAACCTACCGCTACACCCAGATGACCGCGGCCGCCCCCGGCGGCACCGTCCGGGCCTGCTTCCGCCCCACGTCGCCCGACGGCGAACGGGAGTGCGTCGAGGCCCGCGTGGGCTAGGCCGTTTCCTTCGGATCATCTGATCGTTGGTTGATGTGTGTCGTTGACTGACGCGCAGTGGGCGCGGATCGAGCCGTTGCTGCCGGACCGGACGCCTCGGCAGGGTGGGCGGTGGCGTGATCACCGGCAGGTGATCGATGCGTTCGCGTTCAAGTACCGCACCGGGACGCCGTGGATGGATCTGCCCGAGCGCTTCGGGTCCTGGAAGGGGGCCCACAACCGGCTGCGGATGTGAGCCGCCGACGGCACCTGGGAGAAGGTCTTCACCGCTCTGCTCGCCCAGGCTGACGCCGAAGGCGAACTCGACTGGGTCGTCGCGATTGACTCCACCGTCGTCCGTGCCCACCAGCACGCGGCCGGGGCCCGTCAAAAGGGGCCCGCCCGGCGAGCCGCACGATCACGCCCTCGGCCGGTCCCGCGGCGGGCTGACCACCAAGATTCACCTGGCGGCCGACAGCAGGTGCCGGCCACTGGCGTTCGTCATCACACCCGGCCAGGCCGGTGACGCACCCGCCTTCCCTCAGATCAAGGCTCGCTTGCGAGTGCCGAGACCGATCGGTCGCCCCCGGACGACACCCGAACGCTCTGTTCGGTTCTGTCCGTCGACCCGATATCGGTGCTGTACGCCTTGCTGTACGGTCGGAGTATGTCGAAGCCAGTGACGATCCGAGTCCCCGAAGAGCTCCACGCGCAGCTGCAGGCGCGTGCCGAGGCCGAAGGCACCACGGTCACCTCGCTCATCACCGAGGCCGCGCGCAACGCGGTCCGCGACCCGCGGCTGGAGGGCGCGGCTGAGGTCTTCCGCGCCTTCGTCGCCGACAACGCTGCCGCGTTCGACGCGGCCTTTCCCGATGACGCCCCCGACCGGCTGGACTCCTCGCGGCGGGCTGCCTGACCGTGGAGCTCTACATCGACATCCGGTGGCTCCTGGAGCGCCAGGCGGAGGTCCTGCCCAAGCAGCCCTCGGTCCACGACTTCTCAAACCTGGTCGCCGCGGTCGCCCGCCACCGGGTCAACACCCCTCAGGTCGGCGTCACCGTCGACAACGCCTGGCGCGCGGCCGTACTCATGCACACCATCATCCGGCTGCAGCCCCTCCCGGCCCGCAACGCTCTGTTCGGCTCAGCCATCGCCGTGGCCTACATGGGCGCCGCCGGTGAAGGCATCAACCCGCCGTACGGCGCCCTGATCGACCTCGCACGCGACATCGACGCCGGACGGACCGACGCATACGACACGGCCGACCGCATCGGCTCCTGGCGGGTCTGAGTGCCTGCCCGGTGGGAGTTTCCCCAGCTCAGGATTGGAAGTGGCAGCGCCAGGGCTGGATCGAAGGCGATCCGACGATCGGCATCGAACCTCTGTCTTCTGCCGGGGAAGGCCGACCCTGTCGGCGGTAGCGGCAGCGAGACGGGCTGCGACCGCTGACGCCCCCGGCATGCGGCACCCAACTGCGCTGGACTACGCCGGAGCTGATCGCGGCCGGCCAACGAGCGGGGCCGGGCGGGGCCGGGCGCGAACGTCCGCGCCCCATTCCGCCGCCCGCCCATCCAGGGCCGGCCTCGGCACGACGGCGGCCGACCCGGATCGCCAGTCGACCGTGCCCGCAGCGCCGGTGCAGGGCAGTCCGTCGGACGGCTACCGTCGCGCCCTCGAAGCGCACCGCGAAACCGCTCGCGCCTGGCCTTGCCCGTTCGAAGGGGTGGGGCCAGTCCTCCCGTTGCCCTGGGGCCGGCGAACCCCCGTTCAAGACACGCGCAAGACAGACGGGGCGGAACCGAGTTCCGCACCCGAGTAGGCATCCCATGAGTGAGCTTAAGATCACAACTTGGGCTCGAAGGCAGGCATCGTCCTTAGGGGGTACTACGTGCACGCCCCGATTTCAGACATAGACGAGACAACCGCAAGCGGCAGACCCCACTTCAGGATTCTTGGATCCCTGGAAGTCTGGAACGCAGGGGGCCCGGTCCCCATCAACGGGATCCTGCGGAAACGTGTCCTCGCCATGCTGTTACTCGAAGCCGGGCGGGTGATCCCCGTCTCACGCCTTGTTGAAGCCGGTTGGGACGAAGCGCCTCCGGAGAGCGCGGCACACCAGATCCGCAAGGCCGTGGCCGAGTTGCGCCGCCGGATCCCGCAGGGCTTCGAACTGATCGTGACCGATGGCCCCGGCTACCGTGCGGTTGTCGGCGTGGATCAGCTCGACCTGCTGCGTTACCAGGAGTTGCTGCGTCAGGCCCATGCAGCGGGGGAAGCGGGAGCGCACGCGAGGGCGGCGGAACAGCTGCGCTCCGCGCTGGAGTTGTGGCGAGGGCCTCTGCTGGCTGGGGCCGGCGGGCAAGTCGTTGATGCCATTTCGACCGCCCTGGAGGAGCAGAGCCTCGCGGCCGCCGAGCGGCTGTACGAGCTGACCATAGAGGCGGGCGAGGCGGCCTCCATCATCGGTGAACTGCGCTCCATGGCGGGCCGGTACCCCTTGAGGGAGACGCTGCGCAGCCAGCTGATGCTCGCTCTCTACCACACCGGCCAACAGGCCGCTGCCCTCGAAGAGTTCACTCAGATTCGGGACCTGCTTGCCGAAGAGCTCGGCATCGACCCCAGCGCCAAACTTCGTGAGTTACATGCATACATGCTGCGGCAGGATCTCTCCCTCGCCCCTCCGGAGCGGGCGCCGGCCCGCGCGTACGGCGCTTCCTTTGAGGTCCCGCAGGCGCTGCCGTACGACATGCCGGACTTCTCAGGCCGTGCGTCCGAGCTGGAGCGGATCCGTGCAGCGGTCGAACGCACACCGACGAGATCGCCCACGGTCATCGCGATCGACGGCATGGGTGGCGGGGGCAAGACCGCGCTGGCCGTACGAGCCGCGCACCAGCTGGCGCAGCGCTACCCGGACGGGCAGTTGTTTGTCGACCTGCGAGGGTTCACTCCGGGACAGAGGCCGCTCAGTACGTTCTCCGCCCAGGGTGACCTGCTGGCGGCCGCCGGGATCCCCAGCGAGGAGATTCCGGGCGTTCCTGCAGGCCGCAGCGCACTCTGGCAGTCCTACATGCGCGGCCGCCGGATGCTCCTCATCCTCGACAACGCCGACACCTCCGAACGGGTCCGTACCCTCATCCCCACCTCGCCCGACAGTCTCACCCTGGTCACCAGCCGCCCCCGGCTGACGGACCTCGACGGCGTGGAATGGCTCTCCGTCGGTGCCCTCCCGGAGTCGGACAGCCACGAGATCCTGCGGCACACCCTGGGCGCCGAGCGGGTGGAACGGGAGCCGGAGGCCGCGGTCGAATTGCTGCGACTGTGCGGCGGGCTCCCGCTCGCCGTACGCATCGCGGCTGCCCGGCTGTCGAACAGGCCGCGCTGGACGATCCAGCGTCTGGTCGACCGGTTACAGGACCACGGGCGGCGGCTCGATGAACTGTCCGGCGAGGACAGAGGAGTTGCGAGCGCGCTGTCTCTGTCGTATGAGTCCCTGCCGAAGGACCAGCGCACGGCTTTCAGACTGCTGGCCCACCACCCGGGCCGGTACATCGACATTGACGAGGCCGCCGCGCTGCTGGGCGTCGGGGCCCTGGACACCGAGGATCTCCTGGAGAGGCTCGTGGATGTCCGCCTGCTGGACGCCAGGGAGCCAGGTACGTACGCCTTCCATGATCTGGTGCGCCATTTCGCGCGCCGGCTGGCTCAGGGCCAAGCGGCTCCGGAAGACGGGCAGTCGGTGGAGCGGCTCCTCGACCACTATCTGCACACGGCGGCGCACGCCTGCGACACACTCTTCCCCGGCAGGCCCCGCCACAGCGGGTCCGTTGGCGAACGGGACGGACAGGAGCCGGAATTCGAGGGCAAGGATGTCGCACTGAGATGGCTCGACCAGCACCGTGACAGTCTGCTGGCAGCAGTGGACATCGCGCACGGACGCGGGCTGCTGCGGCACGCGGCGCGGCTGCCGCGCGAGGTGGGCTTCCACTCCAGCATCCGCAGCTACGACCTGGACGCGAATGTGGCGCTCGAGACGGGCGTCACGGCATCCCGGCAGCTGGCGGACCCGTCGCTGCTGCGTCTGAACCTCACCAATCTGGCCATGGGGCAGTGGCGGCTGGGCCGCATCAGGGACGCGGTCGCCCATCTGGAGGAAGCCCTGGAGCTGTCACGGTCCATGAATGACCCACGCAGCGAGGCCGAGTGCAAGGCCCGGTTGGGCCAGGCGTACAACAGCCTGGGCGAATTGCGGCGCGCACTCCAGCTCAGCGAGGAGGCCAACCGCATGGCGCGGAAGACCGGCTTCGCACGGCTCGACGGCTCTTCCCTGAGCACTCTGAGTCAAGTGCAGGTGCGACTCGGGCAGTTCGCGGTGGCGGCCGAGACGGCAAAGGAGGCGCTGACAGTATTCGACTCCATAGGAGAGTTACAGCTGTCCGTGGACGCACTCAGTTATCTCTCGCGAGCCCTGGAAGGCATGGGCCGTTACGAGGAGGCACTTGCCCGGGTGGAAGAGGCGGTCGAGCGCTGCGAGCATCTCCGGATGCCCTCCGTCCTGCCGGCCATGCTCGCCTGCCGCACTGACATCCTGCTACGTATGGGCCGGGTCGAGAACGCCCGCGAATGCGTCCTGCACGCGCTGGCCGAGGCCATCCGCAGCACGGACGACATCCACCGGGCGCTCGTGCATCTCTCCGCCGCCCGCACGTACTTCGCGCTGGGCGACTTCACGGAAGCTCTGCGCCAGAACCAGCTGGCCCACGAGGTCTCCTCCCGCATGGAGCTGCACTACGAGAAGGCCCAGGCCCTGGACGGCCTCGCCGCAACCAGTGAGGCGATGGGAGACCTGGAGGCCGCCGCCAGTAACCGCCGGAAGGCCGACTCGCACTTCTTCCTCATGGGCGTACCGGAAGCCGTGTTCCGGTACGCCAGAGGTGACGGCTCCCAGGAGGACCGGTACGCCTGAGCCCCAGTCAGCTGTTGCCGTTGTTGTCGTTGGCGGTGGCGCTGGTCGCCTGGCCGGCACTCGTGCCGGCCGCTGTCGTCAGCTGCCAGCCGGAGTCCTGGGTGCCGGCCTGTGCGGGGGCGGCGAGCGCCCAGACGAAAGCCCCAGCCGCGACGATGGTGGTGAGCTTGGTGCGCATTTCGAATCTCCCTCGGGTGGCGTTTCCCTCTGACGCCGCTGATACTTCCGCGACTCCTTCCCTGCCCGTTACCGCCCCGGCACCCTGCAGATCCCGCGCCCTCGCGCGCCCGGCCCAAAGAGGCCAAGGACGCTTTTGACCAGCGGTTCTGCATTCCACTCCGCAGTCGTCGACCGCAAGAATTCGAGCGGCGGCAAGGAGGAGAACATGAGCGCCGAGGAAATCCACGTTCAGGGAATCCCCGCGTCAGCACTCGCTGACCGCTTCGGAACCCCGCTGTTCGTCTACGACACCGAGATCCTGGAGAGCACCTTCCGCACGCTCCGCGAGGAGCTTCCGGAAGAGATCGACATCTTCTACTCACTCAAGGCCAACCCGAACATCAGCGTGTGCGCCTTTCTCGGCACGCTGGGCGCGTGCGCCGAAGTCTCTTCGTACACCGAACTGCTGACTGCCCTGCGGGCCGGTATCGCACCCAGCGACATCATCTTCCTCGGTCCGGGCAAGGACGAGCGGGAGCTCGCGGCCTGCGTCGAGGCGGGAATCCACGCGGTGGTGTGCGAATCCCTGGCGGAACTCCAGCTGCTGGACGACCTGCTGGAGAGCAGCGGGGGCGGCACCTTCCCGGTGATGCTGCGGGTCAACCCGGCCTTCGCCGGCAAAGGATCGGGGCTCGCGATGGGAGGCAAGCCCCGGCAGTTCGGCATCGACGAAGAGACCGTACGCCGCTCCAAGGAGCAACTGGCGGCTCTGCAGCACGTCGAGGTCATCGGCCTGCACGCCTACATGGGCACCCGCATTCTGGATGCCGCCGACGTCGTCCACAACACCCGCAGAATCCTGGCCACCGCCGAGGATCTCGCGGGGGAACTCGGTATCCCGCTGCGCACGGTAGATATCGGCGGTGGGCTCGGAGTCGCGTACTTCGACGGCGAGGCAGACCCCGATGTAGCAGCACTCGGTACCGGAATGCGTGAAGTCGTCATCCCCTTCACACAGCGTCACCCTGGATGCCGCGTGATCATGGAGCTGGGTCGGTACCTGGCCGCCCGCGCTGGGACATACATGGTGCGCGCCCGCTATGTGAAGCAGTCCATGGGGGAGTGGTTCGTGGTCGCTGACGGCGGCACCAACCACCACATGGCCGCTGTCGGCATCGGCAGTTTCGTCAAGCGGAACTTCCCCGTGCGGCACATGAGCCGCCCCGGCGGCCGGGCGGACCGCCGCTATTCGCTCACCGGTCCGCTGTGCACGCCCAACGACGTAGTCGCCAAGAAGGTCGCCCTGCCCCAAGTGCGGCCCGGTGATCTGCTGGGCGTAGAGCGTTCCGGTGCGTACGGACCCACCGCGTCCCCCGGGCTCTTCCTGAGCCACGGCTTCCCCGCCGAGGTGGTGGTCCACCGGGGCGAGGCCCACCTGGTGCGTGAACGGGACACGCCCGAGGACCTGCTCAGCCGCCAGCAGCTGGCTGACTTCAGCGGGGAAGGCCGTCAGTGAACCCACCAGATGTGCGCATCGGACTGGACGTAGTCGACCGCGGCGAGCTGCGTAGGCTGGCGGACCGGGACTGGTTCCTGCGCTATACCTTCGCCGCCGAGGAGCTGGCGCTCGCCGCGCAGATGACCGCCGGGCGCCGCCTGGAGTTCCTGTCCGGCAGGTTCACCGCCAAGGAGGCGGTCCTCAAGTCCTTGGGCCGGGGCTTCTTCCAGGGACTCGCGCCCCGCGAGATCAGCATCGGCCGCACGGACGACGGAGCGCCGTTGGTGCGCTTCACCGGCCGGGCCGCCGGCTTGTCCCTGCCTCCCCCAGCCCTGTCCATCGCGCACAAGAAGAACGTGGTGGCGGCTGTAGCGATCAGCATTCCCTCTGCGGGGACCGGCATTTGACCTACTGAGAGGAGTTCCGTGCCATGAATACACCGGAAAACGAGTCCAACCCCACCACCACATTCCTGCGGGTGCGCATGAGCCAGGCAGATGCCCACTACGGCGGCGGCCTGATCGACGGGGCTTGCATCCTCCGGCTGTTCGGAGATCTGGTCACTGAGATCACCGTACGCACTGACGGCGACGAGGGCCTGCTGTCCGAGTACGCGAAGGTCCGCTTCACCGCTCCCGTCTACCCCGGCGACTACATCGAGGCCCGCGCACGGCTCGTCCACCGCACCAGACTGCGCCGGGTGGTGGAGCTGGAGGCACACAAGGTGGTTTCAGCACGTCCCGGTGCGTCGCCGAGCGCTGCCGAGGCACTGTCCAGCCCCCAACTGGTCTGCAGCGCCACGGCCACCACGGTCGCTCCTCTGGTCGCCAGGCCCACCCCGACCGAAGGGGCGGCGGCGTGACCCCGGCGGACGAACAGCCGCGGCTGCTGCACGAGGTGCTGGACGCCGCCGCCGAGAAGCTTCCGCAGCGCATCGCCCTGACCGACCGGAACGGCAGCCTCACCTACGGTGAGCTGGCCACGGCCAGTGTCCGCGCCGCCACGGCATTCGCCGGACGGGGCGTACGGCGCGGTGACCGGGTGGTGGTCACGGCAGTTGACGGACTGGGCATCGCGGCGGCGCTGTACGGTCTCTCCCGGCTCGGGGCCGCTTTCAGCGTGCTGCATGAGCAGGTGCGGGGCGGGCCGCTGGAGCACGTACTGCTTGACAGCGAGCCAGTGCTGCTCGTCACGGACGACTCTTCGGCCGAGGCGACGGCACAACGGGTGGGGACGGCGTCCCTGTCGCTGACGGAACTCCTCACGGTGCAGGCCGGGGCAGGACCGCTGCCCCACCCCGGCACCCTCGCCGTCGACCCGGCCTGCCTGATCTACACGTCGGGCACCACCTCGCTGCCCAAGGCGGTGGTGAGCACCCATCAGCAGATGCTGTTCGCGGCCTCGGCCATCCAGGACCGGCTGGACTACCGCGGCGACGACATCATCTACTGCCCGCTGCCGCTGTCCTTCGACTACGGCCTGTACCAGTTGTTCCTCGCGGTACTCAGCGGCGCGCAGCTCCGACTCGCCACCGCGGCCGAGGCCGGTCCACCACTGCTGCGCAGTCTGGAGAGCAGCGGGGCGACGATCCTCGCGGGTGTCCCCTCGGTCAGCGACCGACTGGCCTGGTTGCTCGCCCGTAGCAGCCGCGGCAGCGGGCGCCTGGCCGGACTTCGACTGCTGACGAACACCGGTGCCGCCCTGCCCGCCGAGACCATGTCCACCCTGCGCTCCGCCCTGCCCGGTCTCCGGATCCAGGTGATGTACGGGCTCACCGAGTGCAAGCGCGCGGCGATCATGCCACCGGACGGGGATCTCGAACGTCCAGGATCCAGCGGCCGGCCGCTGCCTGGCACGGAGATATACGTCGCCGGAGACGACGGCGAGCGTCTCCCGCCGGGCGAGATCGGGCAGTTCGTGGTGCGCGGCCCTCATGTGATGACCGGCTACTGGCGCCGTCCCGAACTGACCGCCGAACGCTTTCCCCGCGCCGAAGGCCTCTTCCCTGAACTGTGTACCGGCGACTACGGCTGGATGGACGAGGACAGCTATCTCTACTTCTCCGGCCGCCGGGACGATCTGTACAAGGAGCGGGGCTTTCGCGTCAGCTGTACGGAGGTCGAGGCGGCGGCGCGCCGGATCGAGCAGGTGTCGGCAGCAGCTGTCCTGCCTCCGGACAGCGGACGACCCGCGCTGCTCGCGGCGGTCACTGAACTGACCACCGATGAGCTTCTGGAACGGATGCGCGAACAGATCGAGCCGTTCAAAATCCCCCGCCGCTGCGTCCGGCTCAACGAACTGCCGGTCAACGGCAACGGAAAGGTCGACCGGAAGCAGCTTGCCTCCCTGGTCGAGGCGGACGTTCCCGACCGGCAGACAGCCCAACTCGACTGAACCCAACTCGACTCAAGGAGAAGACTCATGGAACGCAAGGATGTCGTCCAGGCCCTGGAGACGGCGTTGACCGATGTACTGGAGCGCCCTGTCACCGGTCTGCGGGGGGAGGTCAGGCTCTTCGACGACCTGCACCTGGACTCCACCACCATGCTCGAGATGCTGATGGCGCTCGAGGACTCCATCGGGCTCGTAGTCGATCCCGAAGAACTGGACGTGGACGACTTCGAGTCGGTGGACACATTCACCGACTTCGTACTTTCCGTCCCGCTGGCCCCTTCCCCCGCCGCGGCGTGACCGTACGCGCTGCTCCCGAAGCAGAAGGAGGCACCGCATGACGATCACTCTGCCGGACCTGAGCGTCTTCGAAACCCTCGAGTCGGAGGTACGCAGCTACTGCCGTGGCTGGCCGACCGTCTTCCAAAGCGCGCAGGGCTCGCACATGTACGACGAGGACGGTCACGCCTACCTCGACTTCTTCGCCGGTGCGGGCGCCCTCAACTACGGCCACAGCAATCCCGTACTCAAACGTGCCTTGCTGGATTACCTGCAACGGGACGGCGTCATACACGGTCTGGACATGTCCACAACGGCCAAGCGCGCCTTCCTGGAATCGTTCCAGGACATCGTGCTGCGGCCCCGCGACCTGCCGTACAAAGTCATGTTCCCGGGCCCGACGGGTACTAACGCCGTCGAAGCGGCGTTGAAGCTGGCGCGCAAGGTCAAGGGTCGTGAGACGGTCGTGTCCTTCACTGGCGCGTTCCACGGAATGTCACTGGGCGCTCTGGCGGTGACGGGCAACGCCTTCAAACGCGCTGGTGCGGGTGTACCTCTGGTACACGGCGTCCCGATGCCCTTCGACCGCTACCTCGACGGCCGGGCCCCGGACTTCCACTGGTTCGAGCGACTGCTGGAGGACCAAGGCTCCGGCCTCAGTCAGCCGGCCGCTGTGATCGTCGAAACGGTGCAGGGCGAGGGCGGCATCAACGTGGCCCGCACCGAGTGGCTGCGGAGCCTGTCGGACCTGTGCCGACGGCGCGACATGCTGCTGATCGTCGACGACATCCAGATGGGCTGCGGCCGGACGGGCGCCTTCTTCTCCTTCGAGGAGGCCGGCATCGTCCCGGACATCGTCACCCTCTCAAAGTCCATCAGCGGCTACGGCTTGCCCATGTCGCTACTGCTCCTCAAACCGGAGCTGGACGTCTGGGAGCCGGGCGAGCACAACGGCACATTCCGCGGCAACAACCCGGCCTTCGTCACGGCTACCGCGGCGCTGGAGGCCTACTGGGCCGATGGCCACCTGGAGAAGCAGACCTTGGCCCGTGGCGAACAGGTCGAGATCACGCTCAGAGGTATTGCCGCCGAACACCACCACGAGGTGGCGGACGTCCGCGGCCGCGGACTGGCCCGGGGCCTGGAGTTCCATGACCCGCTGCGTGCCGCGAGGATCTGTCGCCGCGCCTTTGAGCTGGGGCTTCTCGTAGAGACCTCTGGCGCGCTGAGCGAGGTGGTGAAGCTGCTGCCCGCCCTGACCATCACCGAGGACGAGCTGGACGAAGGACTGGCTGTCCTCGCCCGTTCCGTCCGCGAGACCCGCTGAGACAGTCAAGGAGAGGAGAACCACCCATGATCGTACGGTCGTTCGCCGGCATCACCGATACCGACCGTCACGTCCGCTCGCGTTCCGGAACGTGGGAGAGCAAGCGGATCGTGCTCGCCCGGGAAAAGGTCGGCTTCTCGCTGCACGAGACCACCGTCTACGCCGGCACTGAGACAACGATGTGGTACGCCAACCACATCGAGGCCGTGCTCTGCGTCGAGGGTGAGTCGGAGCTCACCGACGAGGAGACGGGGGAGACGCACTGGATCGCTCCGGGCACGATGTACCTCCTCAACGGGCATGAGCGGCACACCCTGCGTCCCAAGACCGACTCTCGCTACATATGCGTATTCAACCCGCCGGTCACCGGCCGAGAGGACCACGACGAGTCTGGCGTCTACCCGCTTTTGACCGAGGGCGAGGTGGACTGACCGTGACGACCGCACTCAAATCCGGGCCCCAGGCATCGCCCCGCAAGGAGGCCGTCTTCCGTACTCCGCGTCCCGCGGATGGCTTCGCGGTGTGGGAGATGGTGAAGAACACCCCCGGCCTGGACACCAACAGCCCTTATTACTACGTGCTGTGGTTCCGGGACTTCGCCGACTGCTCGCTGCTGGCCACCGTGGACGACGAGATCGTCGGCTTTCTCACCGGCTATCGGCGTCCCGATGAACCGGACACGTACTTCGTCTGGCAGACCGCGGTCAGTCCGCGGCACGGGATCCCGTTCCTCGGCGTGAAGCTCTTCGAGGCCGCAGCCGACCGGCAGTGGGACCGCGGTGCCCGGTACGTCGAGGCCACCGTCTCCGCCGAGAACAAGGCCATCCTCATGGTCCTCAGGCAGTACGCCCGCAAGCGTTCGGCCGAGGTCACCGACCGTGTGCTGTTCCCGGCCGACTGGCTGGGCGACGGCCATCACGACGAAGTCCTGCACCGCATAGGCCCCCTCGCAGACGTGCCCTCCAAGCAGAAGGAGAAGACCGTATGACCGCCGCCACCCGCACCGACCTGTATCCGACCCGCGTCACGGGCGAGGCGATAGCCCGGACGCGCCTCGATCCGACCGTCTGGGGCGACCACGAAGGGCCGCTCAGCCAGCAGGAGCGGGACCGCTACGAGTCCAACGGCTACCACGTCTTCGACAACCTGCTGACCCCGCAGGAAGTCGAGACGTACCGCGCTGAACTCCAGCGGCTGAGCGAGGACCCTGTGCTGCTGGCGAGCGACCGTGTGGTGCTGGAGCCGGATTCCGACCGCCTCCGCTCGGTCTTCGAGGTCGAGAAGGTCAGTGAGCTCTTCGCCGCACTGCTCAACTCACCCCGGCTGACCGACGTCGCCCGGCAGGTGCTCGGTTCGGACGTATACGTCCACCAGAGCCGGGTCAACTACAAGCCCGGCTTCGGCGGCGCCCAGTTCGACTGGCACTCGGACTTCGAGACCTGGCACGCCGAGGACGGCATGCCCCTGCCGCGCGCGTTCAGCGTGTCCATCGCCCTGAGCGAGAACTACGAGTTCAACGGCCCTCTCATGGTCATGCCGGGTACGCACAAGACGTTCGTCCCCTCGGTCGGCGAGACTCCCCTGGACTTCCACAAGGAGTCCCTTCGGGTGCACCGCATCACCGTGGGCTCTCCCGGCCAGGAGCACCTGTCGCGGATGGCCCACGAACACGGCATCAAGCAGATCGCCGGCCCCGCCGGGTCGGCGGTGATGTTCGACTCGAACCTGATGCACGGTTCCAACGGCAATATCACCCCGTTCTCGCGCTCGAACATCTTTATCGTCTACAACAGCGTGGAGAACGCCCTGGAGGAGCCCTTCGCGGCAGCCCTTCCCCGCCCCCAGCACCTGGGCAACCGGGAGTTCGCACGCGGGATGTGACCTCAGCTGAATGACCCGTCCGGCGCGGGGCAGCTCCAGTGGAGCCGCCCCGCGCCTCGTCATGTGTACGCCGGCCGCAGACCTCCGGGGCCGCGGAATGTGGTGCGGTAGGCGCTCGGTGAGATCCCCAACGCTGCGTGGAAGTGCTGACGCAGGTTGGCCGCCGTACCGAGTCCGGTCTGCGCGGCGACTTGGTCGACGGGCAGATCCGATTCCTCCAGCAACTCTCTGGCACGTTCGACGCGCTGCTGGATCAGCCAGTTCATCGGCGTCATGCCGACCTCGTCGCGGAAACGCCGGTTGAAGTTCCGCACGCTCATCGCTTCTCTGGCTGCCAGCTGCCCCAGAGTGATGGGCTCTTTCAGGCGCCGCAGCGCCCACTCGCGGGCGGCCGATGTGGCGGGCGCCGAGAGAGCGGGCACGGGGCGGCGGATGTACTGGACCTGGCCGCCCTCACGGTGTGGCGGTACGACAGTGCGGCGGGCGACGTCATTGGCGACGGCCGTTCCATGGTCACGCCGGACCATGTGCAGGCACAGGTCGATTCCGGAGGCACAGCCCGCCGAGGTCAGCACGCCCCCAGCGTCGGTGTAGAGCACATCCGGGTCCAGTTCGACCTGCGGGAACAGCCTGGAGAACAGGTCGGTGTAGCGCCAGTGCGTCGTCGCGGTGTGCCCGTCAAGCAGCCCGGCGGAGGCGAGCACGAAAGCGCCGGTGCAGATCGAAGCCATCCGGGTGCCGGGGCGGATGCGGGCGAAAGCCTCGGCGAGTGGGGCCGGAAGCTCCGGGGTGTCCTGGACGTAGTCCTCGTACGACGACAGAACGATCACGGTGTCTGCCTCGGCCAGCGCCTCGGGGCCGTGCGGGACACTGACGGTGAAGTCGCCGTCCGTACGCACGTCGCCGGCCTGCAACGTGCAGGTGGCGACCTCGTACAGCTGCTCTCCGTCCGCCGAGGCCCCCTCTTTGGCCTGTCCGAACAGCTGGTGCACGATGCCCAGTTCAATGGGGAGCAAGACCTGGCGGGCAAGGACGGCAACGTGATGCCGTCCGGAGTGAGAGAAAACAGGCATGGCCATATCCTTGCGCACCTCGGCCATCTAGACCCTCGTTTTGGTGAGACTCTCCCACCAGGCTTGAGGCATGGCTCAGCTGACACAGACCTCACCGACCACCTCACCGCGCGCCCCGGGGCCACGCTTTCACCGCGCCTGGGCCATCGCCGTCGCCTCGGGCGCGGCCATCGTCATAGCCGGTGCCTTCACCACCGTCCCCGGCCTGCTGGTAACGCCGCTGCATGAGAACTACGCCTGGGACCGCGGCCAGATCGCCCTGGCTGCTTCGGTGAACATGGTGCTCTTCGGTCTCGCCGCTCCCTTCGCGGCGGCTCTGATGGATCGGGTCGGAATCCGCCGCGTAGTCGTGGGTGCGCTGCTGCTCATCACCGCGGGCGCCCTGCTTACCAGCGTCATGGCACAGCCCTGGCAACTGGTCGCGTACTGGGGCGTACTGATAGGTCTCGGCAGCGGCTGCCTGACCATGACCTTCGCCGCCAGCGTTACTGGCAGGTGGTTCGACAAGCGCCGTGGACTGGTCACCGGCGCGCTCAGCTCCTCCAGCCACCTGGGCCAGTTGCTCTTCCTGCCGCTGCTCGCGTGGGCCGTCGACCGCTTCGGCTGGCAACCGCCGGTGGTGACGCTGGCGTTCGTGGCGCTGGCGGTGGCCGCCCTGGTGTTCCTGGTGCTGCGCGATCACCCGGCCGACGCGGGCGTGAAGCCTTACGGAGCAACGGAGTTCGTACCCAAGCCCGCACCCGCGTCCGGAGCGGCCCAGCGCACGGTGAAGGTGCTCTTCAGCGCCGCGCGCACCGGCCCGTTCTGGCTACTGGCCGGCATGTTCATCATCTGCGGCGCCTCCACCAACGGCATCATGTGGAGCAACTGGGCTCCCGCCGCCCACGACCATGGCATGCGGGTCACGGCCGCAGCCTCGATGCTGTCCCTGATCGGCGTCTTCTCCGCCCTGGGCGCCGTCTTCTCCGGCTGGCTCACCGACCGATTCGACCCTCGCCGCCTGCTGACCGCCTACTTCGCGATCCGTGCGCTCACGCTGCTCGCGCTGCCGATGGTGTTCTCCTCCACGGTCACGCTCTCAATGATCGTCTTCGTGGTTGTCTACGGCCTCGTCGATGTCGCGACCGTCCCACCGGTCATCGCGCTCACCAGCCGCGTCTACGGCGAGGACGGCCCCATCGTCTTCGGCTGGACGAACTCCGCCCACCAACTGGGCGCGGGAGCCTCCGCCTTCCTCGGTGCCACCGCCCGCGACTTGTTCGGCACATACGACGTGGTGTGGACCACGCTGAGCGCGGTCTGCCTCGTCGCGGCCCTGATGGCCATCGTCGTACGCATCCCGCGCACCGCCTAGTACGTACCAAACGCACCGTCCCCGAAGCGACAGGAGAGTTCCGCCATGACGCAGATCCTCACCGGCTCCACGGCCGTCCCGACTCCACAGATTTCCCAGCCGCCGAAGAAGCCGCTGTGCACCTACTGCGGAGCCGATGGCCATGAGGACTTCCGGGTCCTTTCCCGGCACCGCACCTCAGTCGGCACCACGGTCTGGCTGCGCTGCTCCTGCGGTGCCCTCCAGGTCCGCGTCGTGACCGGCGCGGGGGCCCAGATCGTCGCTCGTGGACGCCGTGCTCAGGCGTAGGGCCGGGGCAGATGTCCTCGCTGCGCGGCAAGGACCCCGGCCTGGAAGCGGCTGCGCGCATCCAGGCGGGCCATGACCTCTGCCGCGGTGCGCCGGGCGGTACGCGGCGAGACGCCGAGCCGCTTGGCGACAGCCTGGTCGGTGTGGCCCTGGGAGAGCAGCCGCAACGCCTCCGCCTGCTGCGGCGTGAACCCCGTGGTGTCCCTGCGCTGTGGCGCCCCGAGAGGATCGGCCCGCCGCCAGGTTTCGTCGAAGAGCGCGCACAGCGTCTCGACCAGCCCGCGGGTCCGCAGGACGACGGCACCCGCCCCGGTGTGTTCACTGTCCACCGCGACGAGGGCCACCCTCCGGTCGCAGATGATCACGCGGTTGGGGAGGGTCGGCGTGGTCCGTACTTCTCCGCCGTGCAGGGTGAGCCACTCGGCGTGGGCCACGCTGGCACGGTCGCGTCGCAGACTTTCGAGGTAGACGGTGCGCATCCGGACCCCGCGCTCGAGGAGCCGTCGGTTCAGCGGACGGGAAGCGCGCATGTTCGCGCCGGTCTGCGCGCCTCCGGGTGCGAAGGCCAGCATCTCCTCACCGACCTCGGAGTTGAGGATCTCCAGGAAATCCCGGATGCTGTCGAGCCCGTCGAGGAATTCCACGCCGCCACCCTGCGGCACACTGCCCCCTGGTGGCGGAAACTCACCAAGCAGCCGTGCTGCCGCAGCCCTCCCCTCTCGCAGCCGCTGCTGATGCGCGCCCAGCTCAGCAGCCTGCCGGGAGAGAAGGATTTCCATGCCCAGGTGTGGGCTGACGGCATGCAGTTGATGCGGGGGCTCGGCAGCCGGGCGTACAAATCCCAGTGCCCGCAGGCGCCCCAGGGCCACACCCAGCGCCCGGTCGGACAGCCCCAGGCTGTCGGCCAGCTCTTGCTGGCCCTCCCCGGGAAGCGCCAGCAGCCGCCGGTAGACGGCTTCGCACGCTGCGTCCATGCCGAGGACATTCAGGGAGTTACTTCCGCTGTTCATGGTCGCTCATCCCTCCGTACGGATGTCGGTGACGAGGTCGGCCCGCGCCTGGCGGACCCGCTCCCTCGTGATTTCCGGCGAGTCGCCTTCCACCACCACGTAAGCGCGCCGCGAGCGGGGATCCGTGGCGGGCGGGATCCAGTCGTGGACGGTGTACGGGAAGCGCGCACCGCGTACCCAGGGGGTGACGGCGATGTCCTCCGTCCCCGCGTAGGTCCGCAGCCGGCCTTCAGACAGCGGGAAGAAACCGATCTCGGCGTACTGGTGCGCGGGCCGCAACCGCGGAGCTTCACCAAGGAGTGCGTCGAAGAGCGCCGCCTCACAGTCGAATCCGCTCGCGACCTGGATCAGCAGTGGGATGCGATCGGGGCTGAGCCGAGGCTGGCAGCACACCACCCGCGGCCCGTCAGCGGTGAGCGCCACTTCGGTGTGAGCCGGCCCGAAGCGGTAGCCGCTCGCCCGCAGCAACCCGCAGACCAGCTGTTCGACCGTCTCCCGCTCCAGGTTCGATAGCGGCGCGGGAAATAGATACCCCGTCACCGCGAAGTCCGGTGGACCACTGGTGCGCTGAGTAGCCATGCCCACGACATGGTGGCAGCCGTCCACGGTAAGCGTCTGCACAGTCAGCCGAGGTGCCTCCACTGATGGCTCATCGGCTTCCCGGAGCCGCCTGAGCGCCTCGGGCGGATTCGGAGACAGCCCAAGATGCCACGCCTCCTCGACGACCGGCAGCACGGATGGCCCGCTGCCACAGTGCAGCACGGTCCCGAGGTTGTGCTGACGTGAGACCTGGGTCACCAGCTGTCGCAGCCTCGCCTCGTCCGCGAAACTGGTGTGCAGCAGTTCCTCAGAAGCATCCGCGACCTGCGACAGGAAGTCGGCCTCAGGTATCAGGGGGTCCCACAGAGACCAGACGCGAAAGCCCGCCTCGGCAGCCTTCCTGGCGAGTTGGTGATAAGGCATCACCAACAGCAGCCTGTTCTTCGAACTCTTCGAGCGGCGTGCAGACATGGCCCACACCTTGCGCCGCCGTCTTCCCGGCGGCTTCCTCTCCTGTTCCCTCGGGGACCCACAAGACAGCTGACTCCCCGCAGGAAGCTGGGGAGTGCGAGCGGTACGCGCTGTCACGGCTCGGGCAGAGCGAGGAAGCCGAGGCGGAAGCTCGGCGCGCGTACCGGACCGATCAGAACCGCCCCTGGTACCGGGCGGTCCCGAAAAGCACGGACGCGGTCGCCGCCGCGGCACAGGCCGCCGACGCCGCCCGGCAGGAGGAAAAGGAAGCGCGGGAGGACCACGACCACGGCTCCGCCCCGCTGCGCCGGGCCGCGCGGAACTCCTGGTCGGGAACCCGGTCGGCGTAAGCGGAACGCACCGGCCGGACCACATCGATCCACTCCCGGGTGAGCAGGTCGATGTCGTCGAGGCAGTCTCCGGCGAACTGGACGACCCTGGGGGTCGGAGCAGGCAGCGCCTGGAGGTGACCGCGCATGTGCACAATCCTGACCCCCGCATCGGCGATGTAACCGGAGTCAGTGCCCAGGCCGCCGTCTCTCCACGGCACGGCCGTCGATCCACAAGGAGCACCCGAATGCCCGAACTGACCCTCCACAACATCGTCAACGGCGAACCGGCCGACGTCGAGGCGCGCATGGACCTCACCGACCCCTCCACCGGCGACATCTACGGGACCGCGCCCCGGTCGTCGGCCACCGATGTCGAC
Organism: Streptomyces sp. NPDC050433; assembly: GCF_044458565.1. Taxonomy (NCBI): domain Bacteria; kingdom Bacillati; phylum Actinomycetota; class Actinomycetes; order Kitasatosporales; family Streptomycetaceae; genus Streptomyces; species Streptomyces sp. NPDC050433. Next base: position 188,977 of record NZ_JBITIB010000012.1, read on the forward strand.
GCCGCGGTGTCCGCCGCCCGCCGCGCGTTCACCGGATGGCGGCGCACCACGCCCGCGCAGCGTCAGGCCGCGCTCCTGCGTCTGGCCGACCTCGTCGCCGAGAACGCGGACACTCTGTTGGCCGCGGAGGTGCGCAGCACCGGCAAACCGTCCGGGACGACCCGTGTCCTTGAGATCGACCGGTGCGTGGACCAACTGCGCTTCTTCGCCGGTGCCGCCCGGGTGCTGGAGGGCCTGGCCGCCGGCGAGTACACGGAGGGGCACACGTCGTACGTGAGGCGCGAACCGGTCGGTGTCATCGGCCAGGTGACGCCGTGGAACTACCCGCTGATGATGGCGGTGTGGAAGCTCGGCCCCGCCCTCGCCGCGGGGAACACCGTCGTACTGAAGCCGTCCGACACCACACCGTGGTCCACCGTGCTGCTGGGAGAGCTGGCCGCCCGCGTGCTGCCGCCCGGCGTGCTCAACATCGTCTGCGGTGACCGGGACACCGGCCGGGCCCTGGTCTCCCACCCGGAGGTCGACATGGTCGCGATCACCGGCAGTACCCGGGCCGGCTCGCAGATCATGTCCGCCGCCGCGGCCGACCTGAAGAACGTCCACCTCGAACTCGGCGGCAAGGCCCCCGCCGTCGTCTTCGCGGACGTCGATCCGGCGCGCACCGCGCGGGCCCTGGCCGACGCCGCCTTCTTCAACGCGGGACAGGACTGCACTGCGGTCACCCGGGTGCTCGTGCAGCGCGAGGCCCATGACGCGCTGCTCACCTCGCTCGTCGAGGCGGCGCGCGCCACCCGCACCGGCGACCCGTCGCAGGACGTCTTCTACGGCCCGCTCAACAGCGCGGTCCACGCCGAACAGGTCTCCTCGGTCATCGCCGCCCTGCCGCCGCACGCCGTGGTGGAGACCGGCGGAACGCGCCTGGACCGTCCCGGCTACTTCTTCCCCGCGACGGTCGTCTCCGGTGTACGGCAGGACGACGCGGTGGTCCAGCGGGAGACCTTCGGCCCGGTTCTCACCGTCCAGCCCTTCGACACCGAGGACGAGGCGCTGGAACTCGCCAGCGGCATCGACTTCGGGCTTGCCTCCAGCGTGTGGACGGCGGACCTGGGCCGGGCGACGCGGGTCAGCGCGGAGCTGGACTTCGGCATCGTCTGGCTCAACTGCCATCAGGTGATCCTGGCGGAGCTGCCGCACGGCGGCTACAAGCAGTCGGGGAATGGGCGTGATCTGAGCCGCTACGGATTCGACGACTACACGCGCGTCAAGCACGTGATGGTCTCCCACACCGCCCCCTGAACCACGGCGAAACCATGGCGGGCTCCACCGGGAACAGTTGAGCCCGCCATGCTTCCGTCGTGGTTCCGCGGTGGGTCAGTCGGCGAGCTCGCCGGTGGCGAGGGCCCGTACGACCTCGGTCAGCAGCGCGAGACCGGCGACCATGTCCGCGTTGGTGGTGCACTCCAGCTCATGGTGGGAGACCCCCTCCGAGGACGGCACGAAGAGCATCACCGTCGGCACGAGATCCTTCATGTTTATGGAGTCGTGGCCCGCGACCGTCATGACGTCGGTGTGGGAGAGGGCAGGATGAACGGCGCGTCGTCGTCCGCACATCTGGCCGATACACCCCGTGGGTCGGCCAGGTGATCGCGCGCCGGGTCCACGGTGAATGGTGTGTGTGTCCGGGGTCTTGACGGTTTCGGATTCGGATACGTAAGAATGAGCGCAACTTGACAACGTTGTCTTCGATTCCGTTCCAGGAGGCGTGTCCGCGTGAACCATCACCCGGCTGAGCTGAGCAGGCGTCGTTTCGCCCAACTGACCGGCCTGACCGCGGCGTTGGCGACCGTCTCGTCCCTCGGTGTGCCGTCGGCCGTGGCCGCCGCCCGTCCGGTCGCTCCTGACGGCATCGCCGACATCTACCACCGGGTACTGCTCACCCATACCCGCTGGTCCGAGACCCGGTGGGACGCGGCCAAGGGGTACTACACCGCGAAGGACTTCGGCTTCGCGGTCGTCCTCGGCAACGCGCTGCTGCTCACCCGCGGTACGTACGACGCCGAGCGGGCCGGAATCGATGAGAAGACCCTGCTCTCGCGCACCGTCGACACCATCAGGCACTTCGCCGCCTCGAACCGCCTCACCGGCGGCACCGAATGGGGCCGCACCCTGTTCTTCGACACCACGTTCCAGCTCTACTTCGTCCTCGCGGCACGCCTGCTGTGGGACCGGCTGGACGGCGCGACGCGCGACAACGTCGACACGATCGTGCGGGCGCAGGCCGAATACACCACCGGCCTCGGCACGGGCGACGACCCCGCGTCGGGAAGCTGGACGCCGCGCGGCCTCACCGGCGGATTCGTGGGCGACACGAAGCTGGAGGAGATGGGCGTCTACGCGCAGTCGCTGGCCCCCGGTCTCGCCTGGGCGCCCGGGAGCGCGAACCACCCGCAGTGGAAGGACGCCTTCGGCCGGTGGAGCCGTAACGAGGCCGGACTGCCGGCCGCGGACCTGGCTAATCCGGCGCTGGTCGACGGCGTCGCCATCAGCGACAACACCGCGCAGAACCTGTACGACACGTTCATCGTGGAGAACCACGGCTCGTTCGGCCCGCACTACCAGTCCGAGCTGTGGCGGACGTCGGGACGCAACGCTGCGCACTTCGTGACCGCCGGGCGGCCGATGCCCGAGGTGCTGACGTCCCAGCCGAACGCCGGTCTCCTGTGGGAGACCCTTCTCCTGGTGATGAGTGACGCGGGTGAGCCGCTGATGCCGATGGTCAATGACCGTGAGCACCTCTACGGGCGTGACGTCATCCCTCTCGCGTTTCTCGCCCAGGTGCTCGGGGACCGCGCCGCCGCCCGCGCCGAGGCCGCGTTGGCGGAGCGTCTGGAGGCCTATCAGGCGTACACGCCGGTGGACCGGCTGACGAAGTTCTCCGGGGAACCGAAGTACGAGCCGGAGGCCCGCGCCGAGATCGCCATCAGTTATCTGCTGCACGAGTGGCGGGCCGGTCAGGGCAGGCCCGTACGCCCGCTCACGGAGCAGGAGTTGTTCGAACGGGCCGGCGGCGTAAAGGACTTCGGCAGCGGACCGGGCCTCGTCGCGCATCAGTCGCCGGCGGCCTGGGCCGGGGCCGTCACCAAGCCCGGCTTCGTCAAGTTCGCCTGGCAACCCGCCCACGACGACTGGCTGTTCGCCCTGAGCGGCGCGACGCCCATGTTCCTTCCCACGACCACGGCGAAACCCGCCTCCCGTTCCGTCACCACGTACAGCGAACTCCGAGACGGCTTCGACGGCAGTGCCACGCTCCTGACGCTGCCCACGGGCTTCGCGGGTTTCACCACCCTGCCCTCCGGTGACGTCGTCTACGCGACCAGCGGCACCTCCGCGGGCGAGGGCCGCCTCGATGTGCACAACTTCACCATGCCGGGTGTCGCCGGTCTCGACGGCGGCCGTACGTACACCGCCGCCGAGGGAGCCGCCACCGTCGCCGCCCAGGACAGCGGCACCGCGGCCCCGGCGCCTGCCGCCGGCGGGCGCACGGACGAACTCACCCTCACCCGGGCATCGTTCAGGCATCTGCGGGTGCAGGGGATCATCCCGGACCCCAGGTACGGCTACTCCCTGTACGCGATCGAGGTCCGTGACGGCACCGGGGGCCAGGATCTGGCGCGGGGCACGACCGCCACCGCATCGTCGTCAGACGCGGGCAAGGGCGCGGCCCTGGCGGTCGACGGCGACCTCACGACGCGCTGGGCCGTCTCCGTCGCCGACCGCGCACGGGCGGACAGCTGGATCGGCCTCGACTTCGGACAGGAGCGGGAGTTCGACCGCGTCACCCTGCGCTGGGAGACCGCCGCGGGCCGTGCGTACGCACTCCAGGGCTCGGCCGACGGAAAGACCTGGACAGACCTCGCGCGCCACCCGGAGGCCGACCTCACCAGCACCCGCGGCTGGATCTCGGTGGACGGGCGCGCGGGCCTGGTCGTACGCGGTGCGAAGAACCCCCTTGCCGTCTACGGTGACACACTCATCCTTTCCGACGGGCCGGCAGAGGCGTTCGTCGTGGAGGGCTACGCCGACGGTGATCCGTCGGAGGTGAAGGCGGCGGCGGGGCGCGAGGCGCCCCGTTCGGACCATCCCGACGTACGCGCGAGCACCGCGGGCGGGCACCTGAGCCTGTTCAACCTGTCGGCCGCCGCGGTGACCACCACGGTCTCCGTGCCGCAGGACACCCGCTCGGTGCGGCTGTACGCGGGTACGCAGACGGTGACGGCGGGCGGAAGCGACTACCGTGCCGAACTCCCGGCCGCCCGGGCGCAGGTGACACCCGCTCGCTTCGTCCTGCGCCCGAGTGCGGGCGGTCGCGTTCCGGCCGGACTGCGCGCCGAGGTCGTCGACGCGGCCACGCTCCTGCTTACCGGGCCCCCCTGCCGTCTCCTGGTCACGTCGACGGGAGGGAGCGCGACGCAGGTCAGCGTCCGCCGCGGTCGTACCGAGCGGGTGACAGTGACCGGTACCCCCGCTTATCCCCTCAACGACCTGGCGCTCGGCCGAACCACCTTCCCGACGGCCCCGCTCCCGGCCGGCATGTCCGACCCCGCGGCGGCTGTCGACGGCGACCGGCACACCTCCTGGAGTCCTGGGGCCGAAGGGCGGATGGTGGTCGATCTCGGGGAGCCGACGGCGATCCGCGAGCTCCGGGTCAACTGGACGGCGGGCCGCGCGCCGTTGGCGGAAGCCGGGTTCAGCACGGACGGTCTGTCGTACGAACCGGCCGGGACCTTCCGCACCGCAGGCCGCGTCGCGACCCTCACCGCGAAGGGCACGGCCCGCTATGTCGCCCTGCGGATCCGGGACCGGGCACGCGACGACGCACGTGTGGTCGCGCTCTCCGTGCTACCGGCCTGACACCCACGCCGATCGGGCGACCCCGGCCACGGCACCGCGCCGTGGCCCCCGACTCCCGCGGCCTCCGCACGTACTCCAGCCGCGTCAGGCCAGCTGTCGCAGTGTGCCCATCTGGGTGAAAACGAAAGAGAACCGGATGCTGTGCCCATGAATTGGCCCATAGTCCCTCGGTGAGGAAGAGGCTCAACGAGAGGACTGAGACATGCGTCTGAGGCGTGCGGGGACGGCCCTGGGTGCGGCCGTGCTCACTGTGCTGACCATCCCGACCAACGCTCACGCCGCGGCGATCGCCTGCGGCGGCGGCACGTCGACCGGCCGTGTGGCCGTCAACGGATGTATCAGCGCCCAGAGGCAACTCCACGGGCACGCCCCCTTCAAAGAGGTGACGGCGTACGTCAAGTTGCGGAACACGGGGACCAGGGCGGTAAACGTCTCGTACGAGGCGTACTGGCGTACCTCTGGCTTCGACTGGACGAAAATGGGCAACAGCCGTACCACTGTCGGGGCCGGTCAGACCGTCGGCCCTCTCGAGGTGGGAACCAAGGACCGCGCATGCGACACCATCAAGGTCGAAATCCGGGTGCGTGCTCAGGTCAGCGGCGGTTCTTGGAGCGGCTGGGCCCCGGCATCCACCAAGCAGTGCCAGACCTGATCACCCTGGCCCGCCCGGTCCGCGAGTCACCGGCCGGTACGGGCCGGTGACTCCGGGGCCGTCCAACACAACCATCACACCTGCCCGTGGTCGCCGACACGTGCGACGGCGACCACCGCCATGTCGTCGTCGTGCTCACCCTGCGCCCACCGGCTGACCGACGTGAACAGGACGTCGATCAGCCGCTCCGGATCCCCGTCCGGAGCCGGCCGCAGCTCACGGCAGGGGTCGTAGAAGATCCCGGCCGCGTTCCGGGTCTCCGTCACCCCGTCCGTGACACACAGCAAGGTGGTGCCGGCAGGGAAGTCGTACGACTGGGGGCCGCCGGCACCGGGCGCGAGGTTCCGCATACCCAGCGGCGGCGCCGCATCACCGGTGTCCAGCAGCCGCAGTTCGCCGTCCCGTACGAGATAGGGCGGGGGGTGGCCACAGCTCAGTAGCCGAAGAGTGGTTCCGCCCCGGTCGATCTCGACCAGGAGCGCGGTGGCGAAGGCCTCGGCGGCCTCGGCGTCGTAAGGATCGGCGTTCTGCTCGACCGAACGGGCGACGGCCCGGTCGAGCCGTTCGGCGAGGGTCGCCAGGTCGGGCTCGGACTCGGCGCGCTCACGGAACGCGCCGACGATGATGGAGACGGCGGAGACCGCGCCGAGACCCCTGCCGCGTACGTCGGCGATGAGCAGCCGGAGGCCGAAGGGCGTCTCCTGTACGGCATAGAGGTCGCCCCCGATCCGGGCCTCCGCGGACGCCGCCTGGTACCGGCAGGCGACGACCACGGGACCGACAATTCTGGGCAGCGGCGGCAGCACGGCCCGCTGAAGCTTCTCGACGGTGGATCTGACCAGGGAGAAGCTCACGCTCTGCCTGTCGAGCATGCGCCGGACGGCCAGGGCGAGAGCGCCGGCGATCACCACCTCGCCGATCTGTACGCCCCTGGCGAAGTTGTCGAACTTACTGAACAGAGCGGCGACGACAATGATCGCGACTCCGACGGTCACGACCAACAGGGTGTAGCGGAATGTGGCGGTGATGGCGGCCATCATGCCGGCGACCGCGACGAGCGCGGCCCCGTTGATGATCGCGGGAGTCAGCAGTTCGAGCCCGGTGGCCGCGGCGAGAAGCGCCGGCGACAGCCAGGGGTACTCCTGGATGCGGGAATGCCGCTCGTCCATATCACCGGTCCTTGTCTGACGAACCCCGCCCGAGGAGGAACGGGATCACCGGCTCAAGTACCTAGTTGACAGCACATCCGTGTGCCGCGCATCTCGTTATTCGAACGTGCGCGCGATTCGGCTCGTGGTCGAGTGCGACTTCCCTGGCGATCGCCGTGACCGACAGAACTGTGGCTGTGGGTGAGCCGCGACCCCCTCGTCACCGAGAGCCAGACCGGAAATCCTTGGGGTACCCGTCGGCAGGGTCGGCCTGGGCACGGTGACCAGCGGGCAGCGGGCCCGTCTCGCGTGGTCGGGCCGGGTCAGCCCGCGAAGCGGGCGCCGAGGCCGCCGTCGACGGGGATCTCGGCGCCGGTGATCCCGCGGGCACCCGGACCGAGCAGGAAGGCGACGACCTCGGCCACGTCCTGTGGCTCGCACAACCGCCGCATCGGGTGCACGTCCACCACTTGGCCCTCGGCGGCGGCCGGGTCGGGCTGGGCGGCGAAGTAGTCGCGGACCAGGGCCGTCCGGGTCCAGCCCGGGCTGACCGCGTTCACCCGCACGCCGTGCGGCGCCAGTTCGAGGGCCAGGCTGCGGGTCAGCCCCACCAGCCCGGACTTGGCCGCCGCGTAGGGGAAGTACCCGGCGGAGGTGAGCCGGGCGTGCAAGGACGCGACGTTGACAATGGCACCCGTGCCACGCTCGCGCATGGCGGGAATCAACTGCTTGGCGACGAGCCAGGCGCCCTTGAGGTCGACCGCGAAGACGCGGTCCCATTCCTCGGTGGTCATCGTGGCGGGGTCGAAGTAGGCGTTGATCCCGGCGTTGTTGACCAGCAGCGTCGGCGGGCCGAAACGCTCGGCCACGGCCGCGGCGGCGGCGACGACGCCCGCCTCATCGGTGATGTCGACGGCCAGCGGCAGCATCCGGTCGGTGTGCGCGGCATGCCGGGCGGTGGCGCGGTCGAGTGCCGTTTCGTCGCGGTCCAGCACGGCGACGGCGGCACCTGCCGCCAGCAGGACATCGACGACGGCCTCGCCGATACCTTGAGCGCCGCCGGTGACGACGGCGGTTCGGTCCTGGAGCGGGTTCACGGTGCCTCCCCGTGGGTACGGCCGGCGGACTGACGCGCGGCGGCGGTGGGTGGAACCCCGGGGGTTCCCGGGTGCAGTACGGCGGCATGGGCGGGCGGGGCCGACGCACCCACGTCGGCGGCCAGCACCCGCCCGTCGTGTCCGAACCCGCCGTCGGGCCGCGCCCCGTCGGCGGGGCTGCCGGGCGGAAGATCGAGGCCGATCGTCGCGGTGGCCACGAACAGGGTGCCGTCCACGAGCGCGGGGCTCGCCGGCTGGGCGGCGGGGAGTGGCAGGACGGCATCGAGTGCGCCGTCCGGTGTGTACCGGTGGACCGCGCCGGCACCCCAGACCGCCACCCAGAGACGGCCGTCGTCGTCCACCGTCATGCCGTCCGGGCTGCCCGCGCCCGGCGCGAACGTGACGTGCACGGTCCGGTCGTGGAGCTCTCCACCGGGGTCCACCCGGAAGCGGTCGATACGGCCCTCGGCGCTGTCGGCGAGGTACATCACCGTCCCGTCCGCCGTGAACACCGGACCGTTGGGGATGCTGAGCCCGTCCAGCACGGCGGTGACCGATCCGTCGTGCCCGACCCGGTGGAGCCGGCCCAGGCCGCGCTCCGGACCGCAGGGCATGGTGCCGAACCAGAAGCGTCCGGCCGGGTCGCAGCAGCCGTCGTTGACCCGGCTGGGCACGGGGTCGGTGTCCCCGGGCCGGGCCAACCAGGTGAGGCCCCCGTCGGGGGCGAGCACAGCGGCACCGGTGCCCGCCGCCGCCAGCCAGTGGCCGGGCCGGCCGGCCAGCGGTGCGACGGCGCCCAACGGGACGTCCAGACGCAGGAGTACGGTTCCGTCGCCGGGGGCCGCCGGGGGCCGCCGGGTCGAGGGCGGTGAGGGTGCCGTCGAGGATGTCGACGGTCACCAGGCGGCCTCCGGTGTGGCGCAGGCCCTCGCCGAGTTCGCGCCGGGAGGTGGTCCAGGGGCGGAACGCCGGTGTGGCGGTCGCCCGGTGCGGGTCACGGGTCACGGGTTTCTCCTTCCGGTTCCGACGCACCCGCCGGGACGGGCGCGGTACGGCGGCGGGGATGCGGGCGGGGATGCGGTCGCGCCGGGGGTGCGGCCCACGGAACAGGTCCGGTGGGCGAGGGTCCCCGGGCCGCGTGGACGGGTCGGGAGGCGAGAGGTCAGCGCACCGTGGCGCCGTCCTCCCGCTCCAGCAGGGCCAGTTCCCGGCGCTCGGGCAGTCCCTCCCAGTCGCCCGCGGAGCCGACGGCGAAGGCACCCACGGTGTTGGCGCGTTCCAGGCGTTCGCGCGGACCGAGTCCGTCCAGCAGTCCGGAGAGCAGGCCGGCGGTGAAGGCGTCCCCGGCGCCGACGGTGTCGCGGACGGTGACGCGCCGGGCAGGCGCGTGTTCCCGGCCGTGCGGGGTGTGCAGCTCAGCGCCCTCGCCACCGAGCTTCACGGCCACCTCCCGGGTGTGACCGCCGGCCAGCAGGGACCGGACCCGATCGGCGGTGGTGCGCGCCGACGGGTCGGCGGCCAGGGCGAGTTCGTCGTCGGAGGCGATGACGATGTCGGCGTCCCGGGCCAGCGGGCGCAGTACGTCGGCAGCCTCGGACGCGCCCCAGAGCCGGGCGCGGTGGTTCACGTCCAGGCTGACCAGGACACCGGAGGCCCGGGCCGCTCGGACGGCGGCGCGCACCGCGGCCAGCGGCCCGGGGCCCAGGGCGCAGGTGATGCCGGTGACGTGCAGGACGCGGGCGCCGTCGAGCATCTCGGCCGGCACGTCCTCGGGGCACAGGCGGGAGCCGGCCGAGCCCGCCCGGTAGTACTGGATGCGGGTCAGGTCGGCGATCCGCGGTTCGGACAGCAGCAGTCCGGTCGGCGCGTCGGGGTCGGTGCGAACGCCGGCGGTGTCCACGCACTCGGCGCGCAGGCTGCGCAGGATCAGGGTGCCCAGCTCGTCGTCGCCGACGCGCCCTACCCAGCGGGCCCGGTGTCCGAGCCTGGCCAGTCCGACGGCGACGTTGGATTCCGCGCCGGCGACCGAGAGCCGCAGGTCACCGCCGAGCCGGAGCGGCCCGCCGGCCCTCAGCACGGCCATGGTCTCCCCGAGGGTGACGACGTCGAGGGCCGCCCCGGTGGTCACGGCTGGTCCCGATGGGCCGCGAGGGCGGCGAGGAAGGCGCGGCACCGTGCCCGCAGCTCGTCCACGTCGCCGCCGCGCGGGGCGTCCCCCACGATGGGCGAGCCGACACCGACAGCCAGCGCCCCGGCCTCCAGGTAGGCGCGGGCGGCCTCGGTATCCACACCCCCGGTCGGCACGAACGGGACGCCGGGCAGCGGGTCGCGCAGTGCGCGCAGGTAGGACGGGCCGCCGACGGAGGCGGGGAAGAGCTTGACGGCGGCGGCGCCCTCGGAGACTGCCCGGACGATCTCGGTGGGGGTCAGCGCACCGGCGACGACGGGCAGGCCGAGCGCGTGTGCGGTGACGCTCCCCTCGGCGAGTGCCGGCGTGACGACGAAGGCGGCTCCGGCCTGCTGGACGGCGCGGGCGTCGTCGCCGGTGAGGACGGTTCCGGCGCCGATGAGCGAGTCGCCGCTCTCCCGCGCGCAGCGGGCGATGATCCCGGCCGCGTCCGGGGTCGTCAGGGACACCTCGATCAGGGCGACGCCCTCCTCCCGGAGGGTGTGCACGGTCCTCTCGGCGGCCTGCGGGTCGGTGCCGCGGACGATGGCGATCACGCGTTCACGGCGGAGACGGTCGGTGAATCTCATGCGGTCTGTCCTCGGGTGGGTGCGGGACGGGTGGGTTCGCCCGGCGAAGCCGGGGGCCGGGGGCCGGGGCGTGTCACCACTCGGCGAACGAGCCGTCGGGGTGGCGCCACAGCGGGCTGCGCCAGGGGGCGTTCGCCGCGGCGTCGGCCCGTCGCACCGCGTCCTCGTCGACGGTGATGCCCAGCCCCGGCCCCGTCGGGCGCGCGACGTGGCCGTCGGTGAAGCGGAAGACCTCGGGGTCGACGACGTAGTCGAGGAGTTCGGCGCCGTCGTTGTAGTGGATGCCGATGCTCTGTTCCTGGATCAGGAAGTTGGGTGTGGCGAAGGCCACCTGCAGGGAGGCGGCGAGCGCGATCGGTCCCAGAGGGCAGTGCGGCGCCAGCTGGGCGTCGAAGGTCTCGGCGAGGGCGGCGATCCGGCGCAGTTCGGAGATGCCGCCGGCGTGCGAGGGATCGGGCTGGGCGACGGCGATACCGGCGGTCAGCGCGGGCAGGAAGTCCCAGCGGGAGTAGAGGCGTTCGCCGGTGGCGACGGGCACGGTGGTGGAGCGGACGAGCGGCTCCAGCAGCCGGGTGTGCTCGGGCGTGACGGGCTCCTCCGCGAACAGCGGGTGCAACTCCTCCAGCGCGACGAGCAGGCGCCGCGCCCCGGCGGGTCCGAGCCGGCCGTGCAGGTCGACGGCGACGTCCCGCTCGGGTCCGAGCACCTCGCGTGCGGTGGCCACGCGGGCGTGCGCGGCGGCCACGTCCGCCGCGCCGGCCAGGCGGCCGCTGAGGCCGGTGGCGTTCATCTTGACGGCGGTGAATCCGGCCTCCACCTGGGCGCTGACGGCGTCGGCGATCTCGGCCGGGTCGTCGCCGCCGACCCAGCTGTAGACGCGTGCCCGGTCGCGGACGGCGCCGCCGAGCAGGTCGTACACGGGGACGCCGAGGGCCTGGCCCCGGATGTCCCACAGGGCCTGGTCGATACCGGCGACGGCGCTGGAGAGTACCGGTCCGCCGCGGTAGAAGGTGCCGCGGGTCATGACCTGCCAGTGGTCCTCGATGCGCCTCGGGTCCAGCCCGACGAGGTACTCGGCCAGTTCGCCGACGGCCGTGCGGACGGTGTCGGCGCGGCCCTCGACCACCGGCTCGCCCCAGCCGACGAGCCCTTCGTCCGTCTCGATGCGGCAGAAGAGCCACCGGGGCGGCACCCGGAAGGTTTCGATGCGGGTGATCTTCACGGTGTTTTCCGGTCCTCCGGTTCGGTGTCGTGCCCACCGCCGGGACCGGTGCGGTCGTTGTCCGCCCCCGGTGTGGTGCGGGCACGGGAGAGGCCCGCGGTGCGGGCGAGGTCGGCGTCGGCGCGGGCGAGCAACGCGCGCATGGCCTTCTCGGCGGCGGACGGGTCCGCGTCGCGGACGGCCCGCAGGACGGGCTCGTGCGCGGGAACCGGATCGTCGGCCTCGGCGGCGTGGACGAGCCGGTCACGTTCGGCCAGGCCCGGGCCGATGAAGACGTCCATGCGCTGGAGCAGTTCGTTGTGGGTGGCGCGGAGCAGGGCGCGGTGCCAGGCGAGGTCGGCTTCGGCCGCCGCACCGGCGTCGCCGGAGCTCTCGCCCATGCGCACCAGGGCCTCCTCCATCGCGATGAGGTCCTCCTCGGTGCGTCGTTCGGCGGCGAGGCGGGCGGCGGCGGGTTCGATCACGAGGCGGACCTCGGCGAGGTCCCGCAGGACGAGCTCCGGCGGGTCCGCGACGAGCTGCCAGCGGATGACGTCGGCGTCCAGCAGGTTCCAGTTCTCCCGTGGGCGGACGAACGTGCCGCGCTTCTGCCGCGCGTCGACCAGGCCCTTGGCCGTGAGCACCTTGACGGCCTCGCGCAACACCGTCTGGCTTATGCCGAGTTCGTCGATGAGGGAGGCGATGTCCAGGGTCTCCCCGACCCGCAGACGCCCCTGCACGATGCGGGTGCCGACCGTCTCCACGATCTGCCCGTGCAGGCCCCTGCCCACGTACTCGGCCATGTTCCGTTCCTCCTCCGCTGTGCGCTCCGCGCGGTGCGCACAGCGCCACCCTATATTATTTATGAATTAAAAGTGGTTCTGCTCCCGTTCTCCCCGGCCGTGAGACGGACCACGGGCACCGTGCCGCCGCCGGGCAGCGGCGCCGTCAACTCCCAGGTCTCACGCGGGTCCTGATCGTCGGGCAGGCGGACGTGACAGGCGCGGCCCGGCTCCAGCCGGCCCAGCGTGAGCGGCGGCGTGCCCGACGGACCGCGGGCCTCCAGCCGGCCCGCCGCGTACGGCACGAAGACTCCCGTGATCCGGCCGTCCTCGCTCGCGCGGGGCAGCCCCGCCCAGTAACCGGCCGGGGTCGCCGCCTCCACCGGGCCGACGGCCGGGCCGACACCGAACTCCACGTCCAGGGAGGCCGACGCGCCGGGCGCCAGCGTCGTCAGCGGCCCCAGCGCCTCACACTCGACGACTCGGTCGCGCGGCAGCAGGCCGCCCAGATGGGGCAGCCCCTCCGCCAGCGGACACTCCAGCCACACCTCGGCACGCGACCCCTCGTCGGGGTAGGCGCCCTCGTGCACGGCGAAGCGCTGCACCAGGGTGCGCCCGGGGCCGACGTGAGCCAACCACCCCGCCGAGTCGGGGAAACCGACTTTCCCGACAACGTCCTGGTGCGGCACGTGCAGGACACCCGGCGCCGTCTCGCGCACCCGCGGCCGGCCGGTACCGGCGACCAGCGGCACGGTGGCTGGCCGCCCGGACCCGGCACAGCCGAGGTAAACGCCCTCGACGCCCACCGGATCGGCCGGCGCCCCGGCGAGTTGGGTGACGTTCCACAAGGCCCAACGGCGCTTCGTGGCGCCGATGTTGGTCATCGTCAGGCCCAGGCTGAAGGCCGTGCTGCCCGGGCGCAGCATGATCCGGCGCTCCAGCCGCAGGCCGGTGCGCGGATCGTCGCCGCTGGTCATGACGAGAGCCGCCGCGCCGTCCCGCTGCTCGACCCGGGCGGTGTACGGACCGGAGTCCAGGACCGGGTCGGGCGGACCCGCCCACTGGCCGGGGCCGTCCCAGCCCTGCGGCGCGGGCCAGGTCTTGTCGCCGCCCCAGTTGAGCCAGTCGGCCATCGGACCGTCGTGCGGTCCGGGTCGCACGCCGGGCAACGGCGCGAACGCGTGGTCCAGGAGACGGGGGTTGCGGTACAGGAACTCCGCGCCGTCCAGGGTCACCGAGAGCAGCCGGCCGCCCAGTCCGGGCGCGGCGGTCACTGTCAGGGCGCCGGCGTACAGCGTGATCAGTTCTCCATGTGCGGTCGGTGCGCGCCGCACCCGCACCGACCCGTCCGCGGAGGCCACCGGTCAGTCGTCCAGGCCGGGTTCGAGCACCACTTTGCCGCGTGCCGCGCCCGCGGCGAGCGCGAACGCCTCGTCCGCCCGCGACAGCCCGAAGCGGTCGCTGACGATCCGCTCCGGCCGGACGCCCCAGCGCACCAGGTTGCGCGCCAGTTCCGCCATGACCGGCACCGAGGTGACCCACGAGGCGTACAGCGTGACCTGCTTGTGCAGCAGGGCGTCGGAGACCTCCGTCTCCAGCGTCCCGCCCTCGCCGACCAGGGAGATCCGCCCCCATTCGGCGATGTGCGCGATGGCGGTGGAACGGCCGGCGCGGCTGCCCGAGCAGTCGATCGCGGTGGACGCCCCGCGCCCGCCGGTGAGCGCGGCGACGGCGTCGGCCGATTCCTCGGGCGCCACCGTGGCGTCAAAGATGTCCAGTCCGTCCGCCCAACTCCGGCGTTCGGGCGAGACCTCGACACCGATGACCCGCCGTGCCCCGCGTCCCCGGCCGGTCATGGCCGCGGCCAGCCCCACCGGTCCGAGGCCGACGACGAGCAGGTCGTCGTCACCGCTCACCCCCGTCCGCCGGATGCCCTCGTAGGCCGTACCGAAGCCGCAGGCCACGAGCGCGCCGTCGACGAAGCTCAGTTCGTCGGGCAGCGGCACCAGGGTGTGCTCGTCGGCGAGGAGGTAGTCCGCCGCGCCACCGTCGCGCTGCCAGCCGTAGGCGGCGCGCCCGGGGTCCGCGCAGCTGATCTGGTAGCCGCGGGCGCAGTTGTCGCAGAGTCCGCACCCGGCGATGTGGTAAACGACCACCCGGTCACTCGGCCGGTGCCGCCGCACGCCCGGGCCCGTCGCCACGACGGTGCCGCTGGGCTCGTGGCCGGCGACCACGCCCCGGTACGCGGGACCGTCCACCCCACGGTGGGTCTTGTGCTCGCGGTAGATGTAGCCGATGTCGCTGCCGCAGATGCCGGCTGCGCCCACGCGCAGCAGCACCTGTCCCGGGCCGGGCACCGGTACCGGCATCTCCCGCACCTCGGCGGTGCTGTTCCCCGGCAGGTACACGCCGCGCATGGTGGCGGGCGGGGTGGTGGTCTCACTCATGGTGTGTCCTTCGTGCGGGTCGGGCGGGGGTCGTGGCGGACAGGTCAAGTCGTGCGCGTCGCGAGGCCCTTGCGGGAGATGACGACGTTGATGAGCACGGCCCCGACGATGATCACGCCGCGCGCGACGTCCTGGAGGAAGGAGTTGACCCCCAGCAGGACCAGACCGTTGGCGATGACGGAGATGAACACGACGCCCAGCATCGTCCCCACCAGGCTGCCCCGACCGCCGGCCAGCGCGGTGCCGCCGATGACGACGGCGGCGATGACGTCGAACTCCAGGCCCGCGGCCGCGCCGCCGTTGCCCGAGCCCAGGCGGGCCGCCATCAGGATGCCCGTGAGCGCGGCGAGGAGCCCCGTGGTGGCGAACAGGATGACGCGCACCCGGCCGATCGGGATACCGGCCAGCCGTGCGGCCGGCGCGTTGCCGCCCACTGCGTAGACGGAGCGGCCGTAGGCGGTCCGCCGGGCGATGTACCAGAACGCCAGGAACAGCAGCACCAGCACGACCGCCGGGGTCGGGATGCCGATGATCTTGCCGCCCAGCGCGTCCATGAATCCGCCGCCTGGGGTGGCGACCGGGAGCGCGTTCGTGGTGTACAGCGCGAGACCGCCCAACGCGCTCCACAACCCGAGCGTCGCGATGAAGGACGGCACCCCGAAGCGGGCACGCAGCCAGCCTGCCGCCGATCCCCACAGCGCCCCGGCCACCAGGGTCAGCAGCAGCGCGACGGGCAGTCCCAGGCCCCACTCGGTGGTGCCCTTGGCGAACAGGACCGAGGCGAAGGCCACCGCCGGGCCGATGCTGATGTCGATCTCCCCGGCGATGATCACCAGCGTGACACCGAGCGCGGGTATGCCAACCATGGCGGCGTCCCGCAGGATGCCGAGCTGATTGTCGGAGCTGAGGAACCCGCCCGCGGTGACGCCGAGCGCGATGTACAGCACCACGATCGCGGCCAGCAGACCGAGTTCGTTGAGGTGGCGCGGCCGGCGGACGCGGGCGGCGCCGGCAGTTGGTGACGGGGGGCCGGACGGCTTGCCGGCCACGAGGGTCGAGGACATGGTTGTCTGCCTCACACTTCCACCGCCATGGTGGCGGCCATTATGTCGTCGAGAGTGATGTCGGGTGCGAGGAACTCGCGGGTGAAACGGCCGTTCTGCAGCGTCAGGACCCGGTCGCAGACGAGCGGCAGCTCCTCCAGTTCGCCGGAGACGAAGACGACGGCGGCGCCCTCGTCGGCCAGTGCCCGGATCAGGCCGTAGATCTGCTGCTTGGCCTCGACGTCCACACCGCGGGTGGGTTCGTCCAGGAGCAGCACCCGGCTGCGGGCGTGCAGCCAGCGGCCGATGACGGCCTTCTGCTGATTGCCGCCGCTGAGGTTGGCGATGGGGGTGTCCAGGCCCGGGGTCTTCACCGCGAGCCGCCGCACCAGGTCCTCACCGGCCTCACCGGCCCGGCGGGGCGAGAGGCCGGTCCGGCCGCTGATCCCGGCGAACCAGGACATCGTCATGTTCTCGCCGACGCCCAGCAGCGGGACGATGCCCTCGCCCTTGCGGTCCTCGGGCGTCATGCCGACGCCGAGTCGCTTCATCGCCGCCGCCGTGGGGCGGGCGACCGGTCGGCCCTCGAAGGTGATCGTGCGCTCGGCCGCGGCCTCGAAGCCGGCGACGGAGCGCAGCAGTTCACTGCGTCCCGCCCCCAGGAGCCCGCCGATGCCCAGCACTTCCCCGGCGTGCAGGTCGAACGTGACGTCCTCCAGCTTCGGTGGCAGCGTCAGCCCCCGGACGGACAGCAGAGGGGTGCCGGTACGGTCCACCGCGCGCGGCGCGAACGGTTTCTGCTCACGCGCGGCCGGGCCGAGCATGAGTGCGACGATCTGCGCGGTCGTCGCCTCGCGCACGTCCACGGTGTCCACCACGCTGCCGTCCCGGACGACGGTGACGCTGCGCGCCACCTGCCGGATCTCGTCCAGCCGGTGGCTCACGTAGATCACCGCGACGCCGGACGCGGAGATGCGGCCGACCGCGTCCAGGACGGTGCGCGCCTCGCCTGCGGCCAGCGCACTGGTCGGCTCGTCGAGGATCAGCAGCCGCGGCCGGCAGCGCACGGCGCGGGCGATCTCGACGAGCTGCTGCTCGGCCAGCGAAAGTGAGCCGACCGTGGCCTCCGGGCTGACGCGCACGTCCAGTTCGGCCAGCACCTCGGCGGCCTCGCGGCGCATCCGGGGGAAGTCCACCCCGGACGCGCCGCGGCGGGGCCATTGCCCGAGGAACAGGTTCTCGGCGACCGTCATCTCAGGGACCAGGCTCAGCTCCTGGTGCACGGTGGCCGCGCCCAGTTCGGCCGCCCGGCGCACCCCGCCCTCGCCGAGGATCTCCCCGCCGATGCGGACCTCGCCGCTGTCGGGGACCTCGACGCCGGAGAGCATCCGGATGAGCGTGGACTTGCCCGCTCCGTTGCGTCCGAGGAGGGCGCGGACCTCGCCCTGCTCAATCCGGAAATCTACGTCGACCAGGGCGCGGACACCCGGGTACTGCTTGTTCAGGCCGCTCGCCTCGGCGGCCGGCACGAGGCCGGCCTCACCGGGCTGCGGTGGGGAGGTCGTCATGCTCGCTCCACGGGAACCGGAGGGACGGGAAGGGGGACGGGAGGCGCGGTGCCGGCGGCGGCCGGTGCCGCGACAACCGTCACGGCAGGCCGTCCGGGTGGGCGCGCAGCCATTCGCGGGCCTGCTCGGGGGTGGAATAGAGCTTCACCGGGGCGGGGACGACGGGGTCGTCGAGCTTCTCGCCGCCGATGACCCTGGCGGTGGTGCGCGCCGCCAACTCGCCGACCTCGACACCGGAGATGTCCACATCGGCCTTCAGTACCTCGTGATCGGCCAGCTCCCGGGCCAGGTCGGTGGTCATGTCGCTGCCGAAGACCACCGTCCGGCCGGCGAAGCCGCGCTGGCGGACGGCGCGCACCGCGCCCATCGTGGCGCCGCCGGACTCGCCGTAGAAGGCGTCGACCCGGGGCTGCGCGCTCAGGATGCGGTCCGCGACCTCGACGGCCTGGTCGATCGTGGTGCCCTGCTGATTGGTGACTATCTTCGCCTTGGGCAGTTCCGCGAACAGCGCCTTCTCGAAGCCGACCCGGCGCTGGATGCACACCTCGACCGTCTCGCAGTTGAGCACGGCGATCCGGGGGTCGTCGATACCTTCTGCCCGGAAGTACTTCGCCGCTTCCGCGCCGGCCAGCTCACCGAACTTCACCGGGTCGCCCAGCACCCACGCGCTGACGTACTTCTTCGTCGCCTCGTCGGTCAGGCAGGTGTTGTAGCAGACAACCTTGACACCGCTCTCGTGCGCCAGGCGCACGGCCGGGATCGATGCGGTGGTGGAGACCGGCGACAGCACCAGGGCCTCCACCCCGGCGGCGCTCACGGCGTCCACGAAGGTGCTTTCTTTGGAGGCGTCGCCCTGGGCATTGAGCTCCAGCAGCTGGACCCCGTCGCCGAGACGGTCGGCCGAATCCTGCATGCCCTTGCGGACGCCGGCGTAGTAGCCCTGGGCGTCCATGTAGACCAGCCCGACCCGGCCGCCGTCCCCGGCCCGCGGCACACACCCGGCCAGCGCGACCATCGTCAGCGCAAGGCCGAGGCATAGGGCGAACGCGGTGCGATGCCGCTTCCTGCCGTCCCTCATGACACCACTCCGAATCACATACAAAAGCTGCGTACGACCGCAATCAGTGCGGATCGCCGCCGCGGCGTGCTCCGAGTATGGAAGGGTCACCCGAGTAAGGTCAAGATTAATTGCTAATTAATGATTTGATCGAGGTCGGGCGCCCGCGATCCCGGTCCGCGCGTCACGTCCGATCCGGATCCGGCGCCGGCCGCGGCGCCCACGCCGCGCTTGTTGCCGTGTACGTCATGCGCGGTGTGGCCGTGCACCAGACGGTTGCGGCTTCGTGCCCGCGCCCGGGATGCCGTACGCAGGATGCTCACCGCGGCTGACAAGGCGCTGCTGGAACTGCCCGGTCCGCAGCCGCCCGCGCCGCTGGCCCCGCAGTTGTCCGTGCAACTGGACGAGCTCGGCCGGGCCGCTGTGGAGATCCGGCGTGTCCACTTGAGGGTCAGGCCCTCCGAGGTTGCTGCCGTGCCGTGCCCGTCCAGCTGGCTCGGGAAGTCCGGGTGTGCGGGGAGTGTCTTGTCTGCCTTACCGGTGCGGCCAGGAGCGTAGCCGCCTGCGGAGCCCGGCCGCGGCGGGTGTCGCGGAGGTGGCGGCACCGTCGGACGGTGTGCTGGGCGGCCAGGATCGATCTCAGCGGTGCTTTCTGTTCGGGCAGATGCTGTCGTTATGTACCGGGGTGTCCACGTGGCCGCAACGGTCGGGGGCTGCTCGGGCGAACAGGGCGACGTCGGTGTCCGAGACAGCTACTCGTGGTGTCGTCACGGGTGGCCGTGTTGCCGGGGCGGCCCACCCGTCGGACAACCGGTTGCGTCGGGCAGATGAACACCTTCGTTGAAGAGAGGGAGCCCTCTTGCTGTCGAATTATGCGGCCTTCCTCCGCAGCTCCTGATCCTTCCTGGCCTGTCGGCGACGTCATCGTCCACCGCGTTGACGAGGTTGTTCTGCCGCCCGCGACCGGACCCTGGCTGCTGCCCGACGCCACTCCCGAGGTGGTGGCCGGCCAGGACTGGCTGCGGCCTCACTTCGCCGACCCCGAGGGCATCCTGCGTCTCGACAGCCACAGTTTCGTGTTCGTCGTGGACGGGCAGCGTGTGCTCGTCGACACCGGTATCGGCAACGGCAAGGAGCGGGCCAACCCGGCCTGGCACAACCTGCAGACCGATTTCCTGGAGCGTCTCACCGCCGGCGGATTCTCCCCGGACTCCGTCGATCTGGTGGTCCTCACCCGCCTGCACGCCGACCACGTCGGCTGGAACACCCGGGAGGTGAACGGCTCGTGGGTCTCCGCCTTTCCCAACGCCCGCTACCTCACCTCCCGCACCGAGCGGGAAGCGCGCCGTCCCGCGTGCGGCGGATGCGGCACCTGGTTCGTCGACGAACGGTGGAAGGCCATCGAGGCCGCCGGGTGGGACGCACCCAAGGACGCCCATCCCCAGCTCTGTGACGACTGCAAGCACCAAGCCGTGACACGGCAGGATCAGGCCGCGTTCGGGCAGAAGGCTGGCGGCTGGCGCTCGTTTCCGCACCTGACCGCGGCCGGTTTTCCGCCGACGGCGGGGGCCGGCCCAGGCGACCCTGGGCAAGCCCGTGTTGTCGGCGGCGGCCGGGGAGCTGGAACGCATGGATGATGCGGGGGGAGCGCCGCCGCGTGGCCTGGGCACCCATGAGTCTGACGATGGGGTCGGCGATTATCCAAG
The DNA here is from genome assembly GCF_044458565.1 of Streptomyces sp. NPDC050433. Taxonomy (NCBI): domain Bacteria; kingdom Bacillati; phylum Actinomycetota; class Actinomycetes; order Kitasatosporales; family Streptomycetaceae; genus Streptomyces; species Streptomyces sp. NPDC050433. The sequence goes on from NZ_JBITIB010000012.1 coordinate 209,346, forward strand.
TCAATCGTTCGGGTTGTCGTGGCCGTCGAGGCTGTCGCCGCGGTGATGGTGCTTGTGCTTCGGCAGGAAGCCGAGCACCACGATGCCAATGCTTTTGAACAGGATGTCGGCGGGGGTTCCGGTCTTTTTCTCGGCTTTAACGAGCGCCATGGCGATTCCGGGCGTGCCTGGCCCGAGCAGGCCGGCGCAGACCAGCAATACGGCAGGCGTCGGCAATGCCTCATTGTCGCTCCCTGCCTCGCTGCGATCACAGCCCCGGTCACGGCGACCGCCAAGGACACCCAGACGAAGAAGATCGATGCCTTTTCATCGAAGGTGCGTTCCGGCCGGTCGGGCACCTGACTGACTGGAGGACCGGGCCGGGACTCCCTGGCTGAAGCACGGGGTCCGGCGGCCACCCGGTCCTGCTCGGCCCGCCTGTCCAATGCTGCCCCGCGGTCCTTATCTGCCTGCCGGATCTTGGCCATCCGCTGTGCGGTAGTGATCTTATTGACCTGGATACGGACGGTGGTACGGCCTCGCGGGTGGCCTTCTCGATTGCGTCCCGCTGGAGCTTGAGACAACGCTCGTCCGGCACGGTCCAGGTGCACCCGTCCGGGCGGTCGGGCCGGTAGGCGGTGATCTCGTAGGACACGGAGGTGTGCCCTTACTATGTGGCGTCACGGTTCTGGTCGCGGATCAGATTCCGGAAGGCAGCGCGGGCCGCTGCCGGATCGTCCTGAGTGTCGTCGAGGTCTGTTCGCAGGCGGTCTCGGCCGGCTTCGGCCTGGGCCAGCTTGTCGGCGAGTTCCTGGTTGGCCGCGGCCAGTTCGAGACCCGGGCGGCCTTGGCGAGACCGGGGAACGTGATCGGCTCGCCCTTGGTCTTCATGTCGTCCGCGACGGCGAGGACTCTCGCCCGTTTGGCCAGGCTGTTCTTCTTCCTGGCTTCGCGGAGCACGTCGGTGGGGTGCGCTTTGCGGTCACGTTCCGGCCTCGTCGGCAGGGTGGACGACAGGCATGGGCAGGGCGACCGGCCCGGAGGCAGCGGAGCCGGCGCGCAGGCTCCGCAGGATCTTGCCGGTCTCCTCGACCTCGTGGCGTTCCTCGTCCGGCACAGAGTCCATCTTCGCCTTCATCTTCTTGATCACGTGCAGGTAATCGGCGATCTCGCCTTCCATGCCCTTCATCGGCACCCGACACCGGCGTCGTGAACCCCCTTTGCGCGTGGCATCGTGTTCCGTGACGTCACGCGGGTGAGTATGTGCGGACCCGGTTTTCCTCCCGCACCGAGGCGATGCGATGCCCGAGCACGCCGACCATGGCCGCCGAAGGGGCGTTGCTCCAAGGCTGACCTTGCTGCACCGACTGCCGGAGCAGTCGCTGTTCAGCGGGATCTACGGCCTGGTGCTGGCCAGCGCCCTGGTGGCGGCGCTGGACGCGGCGGGCGATAAGGCCGATCCCGGTCCGGACGCGCTGTGGGTACTGCTCACCGCGCTGGCGTCGGGCGCCGCCCATGGGTACGCGCGCGTCATCGCCCAGCGTGCGTCCGTCGACGGGGCGGCCACGGTGAGCAGACTGCGGTTGGTGCTCGGCGAGTGGCCGCTGGTCGCCGCCGTGCTGCCCGCGGTGGGGATGCTGCTTGCGGCGGTTGCCGGTTGGTGGGCAGAAGCCACGGCTGTGGACGCAGCCCTGCTGTTCAACACCGTCGCCCTGTTCGGCTGGGGTGCCTGGGCCGCCCGCACCGCCGGGCACGGATGGCCGTCCTCGTGCCGGGCGGGGGGTCTGGACATGCTGATCGGCCTGGTGATCATTGTCGCGAATGCCCTGATCAAGTAGGCCAGACCGTCGGGTGACATGTCGGCGGGAAAGGCCGCGATTCCTTGGTCTATGGGCGCCCTTCCTGCCCCGCCGCTGCCGGCACCACCTCGGACCTGCGGGCCACGGTCAGAGCTCGGGCCCCGGGTCGTCGCCGAAGCTGATGCCGATCCGGTGTGTCAGCGGCTGTTGTCGTTCCGATCTTGAGGGGTGTGCGTCGAACGGGAGTCTCGATCGGGTGACCGCGGCTGGTCACGGGCATGAAGGCAGGGCCTCTTGGTAGCTCGGGGTTGCGAAGCCAACCGAGATCCAGGAGACCCCGTTGCCGCAGTTGTACGTGCTCGCGCCGGTGGAGTTCAACTCGGCTGCACCGTCGTGTGATTGTGTTGCTCACCGGTTCGGAAACGCGGCCGATCACCCGGAACGTGTTCGGCGGTATCCCTCGGATATGACGGACGCGAAGTGGGCCGTGGTCCGGCCGCTGCTGCCGGTGCCTGGCTGGATGAGGGGCCGGGGAGGGCAGCAGGAGGCGTACTGCCACCAGGCGATACTCGATGCGATCCGCTACCTGGTCGACAACGGCATCAAGTGGCGTGCGACGCCGGCGGACTTCCCGCCGTGGGACCGGGCATACGCGTTCTTCCGCCGCTGGCGCGACCACGCCCGGGTCTGGGAGTTCCACGACAGGCTGCGCGCCAAGGTCCGCGAGAAGATGGGCCTCGACGGGGAGCCGATTGCCGGTGTGATCGACTCGCAGTCGGTCAAGGCGGACGCCGTCGTCGGATGCGATAGCCGCGGCTTCGACGGCGGCAAGCTGATCAACGGGCGCAAGCGGCACGTCGTGGTCGACGCGCTCGGCCTGCTGCTGGGTGTGATGGTCACCGGGGCGGACACCGGCGACCGCGGCCCCGCGCAGGTCCTGCTTGGACGGGTGGCCGACGCGCACCACCGCCTCGCCCTGGTCTGGGCCGACGGCGGCTACACCGGCAGCCTCGTCGCGTACTGCCTGACCGCTCTCGCACTGGTCCTGGCAATCGTCAAACGCAGCGACGATCAGAAGGGGTTCGTGGTGCTGCCCAAGCGGTGGATCGTCGGGCGGTTCTTCGCCCACCTGATGCGCACCCGCCGCCTGGCGCGCGACTTCGAGCGGCGTACCACCAGTGCCGAGGCGATGGTCTACTGGTCGATGACCCTGCTTATGACCCGCCGCCTGGCCCGGCCACGGCCTTCGTGAGCGTGAACCGGCCCGGCGCGGGCTCGGCCAGCCAGCCGCGTGCGACCAAGTGTTTCGCCTTCGACCGTAATGCCTTCACCCGCGAGCCAGGCCAGCCCCTCACGCCACACTGGCACCTGCGACTTCGGCTTCGCCGCATCCCGGGGAGCCGACTGGGCGTCGCGTCCCGCGGACCCGGGGTGACCTCCACGCCGACGGTGTTGCCCTCAGCCGAAGGCGGCCAGGGAGACCGGCTGCCACTGGCGCCAGGTGCGCAGACGCTCCTCGTAGAGACCGGCGACGTCGGTGAGGGACTTGCCGAGGAAGATCCGCAGCGGGGGCTGGTCCGCGTCGACGATCCGAAGGATCGCGTCGCGGGTGGCGCGCGGGTCGCCGACCTCGAAAACCTGTGCAGTGGCCGCGTGGACTTCGGTGTAGTCCGGATGCCGCTTACTATGCCGTGCCCCGCGGGCCAGCCAGTCGGTGGCGTAGGGGCCGGGCTCGATGTTGGTGATGTGGATACCGAAGGCTGCCACTTCTTGCGCCAGGGATTCCGACAGCCCCTCAAGAGCCCATTTGGAGGCGTGGTATGCACCGATGCCGGGGAAGGCACGTACGCCGCCCTCGCTGGTCACTTGCAGGACCCTTCCCGATCGTTGGGCCCGCATGAGGGGCAGGACGGCCTGAGTGACCCATACCGCGCCGAAGAAGTTGGTCTCCATCTGAGCCCGGAGTTCGTCCTCGTCAATCTCCTCGACCATGCCGAAATGCCCGTAGCCAGCGTTGTTGACTGCGATGTCCAGCGAACCGAAATGCGTGTGGGCACGCTGCACTGCCTCATGCACCGCGGCGCGGTCGGTGACGTCGAGCCGGACCGGCAATACCGCATCCCCGTACCGCTCGACCAAAGGGGTTAGCTGCCTGACGTTCCGGGCCGTCGCCGCGACGTGATCGCCGCGTTCGAGCGCCGCCTCCGCCCACTCGCGGCCGAATCCCCTCGAACTACCCGTGATGAACCAGGTCTTCGCCATAACTGGTGCTCCCTGTAGGTGGATGGATTGCTTGCGGTTGCTACTCCATCGTGCTGCTGATCGTGGTATTCCACCAGCGAGGGTCTTACATATAAGACATGCGGTTTTGGAATGTGTCAGGATGACGGCGTGACCGACTTCACCCTCACTGGTCTCCGCGTCGTCCAGGCCGTAGTCGACACCGGATCGTTCACCGCCGCGGCCGACGCACTCGGATACACGCAGTCAGCGGTGTCCCGTCAGGTGGCGGCGATGGAGGCCGCCGCGGGTGCACCGCTGTTCATCCGGGGCGCTCGCGGGGTGGCGCCTTCTCCCGCGGGCATGATGCTCGCCCGCCGAGCCGCCAAAGCACTCAACGAGATCGACGCCGTCAGCACAGACCTCGCCGGGCTGCAGGACCACGTCACCGGACGCGTCACCATCGCGGCCTTTCCCTCTGCCGCCGCCGTGCTCGTCCCCAGGACTCTGGCCCGCCTTGGAAGCGACCACCCGGGTTTGATCGTCGAGTTTGGCGAGGCGTCATCACCCACGCAGCTTCGCCAACTCCGCGCTCACCGCATCGATGTCGCAGTGATCGGCGTGGGACCGGACCTGCCCGCCTATGACTTCGAGGGACTGCGCCGCGACCTGCTCCTGGACGGCGGTCTCCTGCTCGCCGTCCCCGCCAACCACCGGTTTGCTGGCCGCGGAACCATCCCGGTGGCCGAGCTGAGGGACGAACCCTGGATCGTCGGCAAGGGCCTCCGCGACGACCCTCAGTTCGGCCCCTGGCCAACTCTCGACCACCCACAGATCGCCTACGCCGCCCGCGAATGGCCCACTCGCCTGGGTTTTGTCGCCGCCGGTCTCGGCATTGCCGTACTGCCCGAACTGGCCGCCCCGGCGGTCCCCACCGGCGTCCGCACCGTCCACGTCAACGACCCCGCCTGGCTCGGCCGAGCCACTGTCGCCGTCACGGTCCGCAACCGCTCTCCCGAGGTGACGGCCACCGTGAAGGCGCTCCGCCACGAGGCCGCACAGCTTCGTGCGGTGCCATAACGCCGCACCCGGCAAGGAAAACCACGCTGCGACATGACCGCGCCGTCAACTGACACGCTCGACGCATAGCCCAGCCGGCCAGCAGAATCATGGCCTCGATCACTGTGCTGGCCAGCGCGCCGCAGGGCCGGCTGCACCGCGTTGAGAACGAGCGCCAGCCGGGCACCGTACCCAGCCGCGCACACCTGGTGTTCGCCGTGACAGCAGGACGCAGGAGTCGGCTCAGGCCCGCCGCCTGGCACGCGACTATGAGCGGCGCACACCGGTCTGCTGGTCGGTGAGGCTGTTCATGACGCGCCGCCTGGCCCGGCCACGCCCGCAGCCAGCGTGAACCGGCCCGGCCCGGCGCGGGCTCGGCCAGCCAGCCACGCGCGACTGGCCGTGTTTTGAAAGTGGGCTCCGCTCCTCGTCTCGCATTGTGATGATCTTGGTGTGGGGCGAGGGGACCTTTCTGATGAGCAGTGGGCGGTGCTGGAGCCGTTGTTACCGGTGGCGGTGTTGGGCAGGCCGGCAGCGTGTCGACGAAAGTTGATCGATGGGATCCGCTGGCGGGTGCGGACCGGTGCTCCGTGGCGGGATCTTCCGGCGGAGTACGGTCCGTGGCAAACGGTCTACGGTCTCTTCCGTCGCTGGCAGCGGGGCGGTGTCTGGAAGGAGTTACTGACCGGGCTGCAGGCCCGGGCAGATGAGGCTGGGCTGATCACGTGGGAGGTCAATGTCGACTCCACGGTCTGCCGGGCCCATCAGCATGCGGCAGGCGCCCGCCGCGACGGTCACACCCAGAAGGAGCCGCCGGGCGGGACTCGCACCGGGCCAGAAGACCACGGTCTGGGCCGGTCCCGTGGAGGCTTCAGCACCAAGATCCATCTCGCGTGCGAGCAAAGGCAGCGGCCTTTGTCGCTGCTGGTCACCGCTGGGCAGCGGGGTGACAGCCCGCAGTTCACGGCTGTCCTGGAGGGCATACGGGTACCTCGTCCCGGGCCGGGACGTCCCCGCCTCCGCCCCCTGCGAGTGCGGGGCGACAAGGCCTATTCATCTCGCGCGAACCGGGCCTACCTGCGAAAGCGCGGGATTCGCTGCACGATTCCGGAGCCGGCCGACCAGGTCCGGAACCGAAAGCGGCGCGGGGCGGCGGGCGGGAGGCCACCAGCCTTCGACCGCGAGGACTACAAGGCCCGGCACGCGGTCGAGTGCGGGATCAACCGGCTGAAGCGAAATCGTGCGGTGGCCACGAGGTTCGACAAACTGGCGGTCCGTTTCGAAGCCACCGTTCTGGTTGCTGCGATCGGTGAATGGCTGTGACAGGCATGGGGGGCCTCGCGTGCCATGCTGACCGCGATCAATGGAGCGGGCGAGGGGAGACACCACCGATGGGGGCCCGGTACTACGGCGCTGACAGTGAGAACGGCGACCGCATCGACGACCCGTCCGAGGACGCTCTGTTCATGATGATCAGCGACCTCAACGGCTCCGACAACACCTTCGTTGTCGTCCAGCCCGATGAGGACGACCCCATATGGTTCGCCTCGGTGGCCGTACTGGACGAAGGTGGCTACGAGGTCGTCCGTCGCGATGCCAGCCGCCGCGAGCACGACGTCACCACCTCGGCCAGCATCAACGACATCGCCCGCGACCTCACCATCTGGATGGCCGCCCGTCACTTCCCAGAACAGCCAACCGAGCAGGTCACCGACTTCTAAAACACGGCCTTGGCGCTTCGCCTTCGACCGCAGTGCCTCCACCCGCGCTGGCACCACGTCCATGCCGAACCCTGCGGCCATCTCCTAGCAGGTCAGCGGCCCTTGATGGAGCCGGAGGCGGTCCGCGAACGTCTGCAGGATGCGCTGGTAATCCAACGACAGCACCGACCAGTCCTGCCCTTCACGCCACACCGGCGCCTGCGGCTTCGGCTTCACCGCACTCCGGGGCGCCGACGGCGCGTCCGGGTCCTGCGGATCCCCGGTGACCTCCATGTCGGCGGTGCTGCCGCCGTCCGGAGCCAGCACCGTATCGACCCGCCTGCGGGCGATCACCCACTCCTGCCATTCCAGCTCGGCCACGGCCAGCTCGGCCTGGATGCGGTCGGCCTCCTCACGCAGCTCGTCCACGCGACGGGAAGAACCCAGCTCACGCTGTTCCAACGTCCCAACCACCGACGGCATCCGCGACCTCCCGGGGAACGACAACCCGAACAGACCACCACTCCCACCGAATCACCGAACCCACGCCCTACCAGCGGAAACGCAGCGATCAGGTCCGGAAAGACAACAACGGCTTCTGAGGGTGCGGCATCGGGATCGAGATCGGTCGAGGACCGTAAGAAGCGGATTCACCTGGTGCAAGGTGGGGACACACACTCTGACGGTCAAGGAGTGCGTCTTCAGCGTCTGTCGCGAGACTGGACGGGCCACCTTCCGCCTCAGCACTCTCGGGCAGGGCAGCAATGGTTCGCGCGACGTCTCCTTCGTGACCCTCATGGATGACATCAACATCTCCGGCGAAGCCGCAGTCGAACCGGTCACGCTCGACATGGAATGCACTGTCTTCAACGGCTCCGCGTGTACCGCCGCCCCGCTGAACGTTGGCCAGACGCAGACCATGACCGCATGGGCGGTCAGTCCGAGCGCCTTCTTCGCATTCACCTCCCCCACCGCCGGCGCCACGGGCACCGACCTGCTGAGCTGGTACGACTTCGAGGGAACCGTCAACGCGTCCGACGAGACCGTCTCGACCGGCAGCAACGGCTTCCGCTGCGGCTCCGCGAGCTACCTGACGTACGCTCAGGGTTGCGTCTTCGACGTGACCCAAGAGCTCTGGTACGACGTGAGTACCAGCAACCCCGAGGTGAATGAGAGCGCCCAGCACATCCTCGACGCCCAGGGGCGCCCCGATCTCACTCTGCCGCCGTGGGCAGGCAAGACGGTGCCCGGCTCGATCTTCAGCGGGCAGCCTCTCACGCGCGTCTTCTACGACATGACTCTGCGGAATGCGAACCGGGCCAAGGCCGTGGCCACGTGCAGGCAGTATTGGGGCACGTACTCGGACCTCGGGCTGGACTGCGACGAGTATCCGTTCGCAACGACCTTGGAGGGCGCTGCCGCCGGAGACGACCGCTACTCCGCCCGCGCGCTCGACGCAGCCGACAACCAGAAGGCCGGATCGATGCTGGGGGTCTTCTACGGGCGCCAGCGCGTACTCGATAACGACACCTTCTACGTCGTCGTCATCCCGTAACTCGTAAAGGCCAGTAACCTGGCGAAGCCATGGCCCCGGTCTTGTGGCCAGGCAGCCCGTCGGCCACAGGACCGGGGCATCACGATCACGAAAAGAAGCGAATCTCATGGCTGGTCCGACGAGCCCCCTCCTCCGTACCGATGCTCAACCACGCGTCGAGTACCGCCAGTTCCTACTCGCCGACCACGAGTCTCTTCCCGAGTTCCCCGGCGGATGGAAAGGGTCTTCTCGCGTCCTGGTTGAGGGCGATCGAGGAATCCTGTTCCGGACCGCGGGCAATGACTTTTATCCCGACGTCCGCATCGAAGTGTGGTCGAGCGAACCCCACCTTCCGCAAGATCAACCGTGGGATGTGATCGAGGAAGCCGCCATCGTCAGCCAAACCGGGCGGATAGGGCTGCGAGAGTGGGACCACAGCCCCAAGGGGGAGCTGCTACAACTCGGATCGCCAGGAAACTACCGACTGCGAGCCCATTGCCGCGGACGCGCTGAGGCCACCGCACGCTCTGCACAAGACATGTATTACGAGGGTGTCGAAGAGTGGCTCCTGCAGATCTGGCCCATCGCACCCAGCGATTGAGTCACCGTGCCCTACACCTACCGCCGCGAGTCCTGCCGCGTCACCGCTCCGCGCCGGTCCGAGGTAGGCGGTGCGCTCACAGTTGTGCCCGTGTCATGCACGACGAACTACCAGATCACGTCACGAGGCTGCCAACAGGGGGCCGAGTTCGGCGGCCCACTGCGGGTAGAGCGCGACCTTCTCCTCGTGCAGCGCAAGGGTGTCCCGGGCCAGGGTGGGCGTCATGTCATCGGACAGGTCCGGGCCAATGGCGATCTTGGCCAGATAGGGCATGATCTGCGGGTCGCCGGCCAGGTGGACCGGATCGTGCATGTACCGCCGCAGAGCCGGCAGATCGGCGATGCCGACGCACATGGCATGGGTGAAGCCGTCGGGATCGCCGAGTATCTGACCCACCGTCGAGAACGACACCGACTCGACAGAGGCTGTCCGCCGTATCACCGCAAGCACGCGCTCGCACTCCTCTTCGGTCGCAGTCTCCCTGAAGGCAAAACGCAGCATGTGAACGATCACGCCTGTGCCACCCTTCGAGACAAGTTGAACCAGTTGGTTCAGATTATTATTCTGAGTAGTTCAATAGCTACACTGAACCCATGGGTTCAGAAGTGTCAACCGGGAGCAGGCGCAGTACTCGTGGGCTGATCGAGCGGCGGCAGGCGATCCTGGACGGCGCGTTCGCGGTGTTCGCACGACGCGGCTATGCCCAGGCATGTGTGAAGGAGATCGCGCAGGAGGCGGGCGTGGCCAAACCGACCGTCTACAGCCATCTGAACGACAAGGCGAGCCTCTACCGCGAGGCCGTCGAGGCCGTCGCCGACCGGATCGGCGCGCGCAGCCTCGCTGTCGTCGAGCAACTGCGTGAAACCGCCGCGAACGCCGACCCGCGGACGGCGCTCACGGTCGTGGCCTGCGGCCTGCTGAAGGTATTTGGCGACGAAGATGCCATCGCCGTAAGGCAGTTGGCCTGCGCGCAGGCGGCGCAATTCCCCGACCTGGCGGCGAGCGTACGCGAGCGCACAGCCCTGCGGGTACGATCCGCCCTCGCTGACCGCCTGGCTCGCCTGGCCCTCGATGGTCGCCTGTGCAAGTGCGACCCAGAGCTCGCCGCCGAGCACTTCCTCTCCCTGATCACCGGCTCGCTGGAGTACCGCCCCGGCGCTGCCCCGGACACCGTCGCGGACACCGCCGTGGACGTCTTCCTGCGCGCTTACGGAAAATGATCCGCTCCGGCCTGTGGCCGCGAACTCGACGCACCGGCAGGTGCGGAACTTCCACGCGCTCGCCTCAAGCAGCGACGATGATCCACCCGGAGGAACACCGTCGACCACCTGATCAACAGCTGAAAGCCTGGCGAGGTATCGCCACCCGCTATGACAAGACTCCCGGAAGCTACCTCGCCGGCCTGCATCTCCGTGCCACCATGATCTGGATCAACGGCCCCACACGAACCGCCCTTTGATCACGACCGGATACAGGCCCTAGATGCATCGACGCCCTGAGAACCACAGGGCACCAGAACTACGCCCGAACAAATGAACAGTCATGCCTCTGCCCCGGCTCCCACCGTCAGCGAGGCTCCCGAAGAAGACCCCCTCGGCCTCCACCGGCAGGTCCGGGTTGCACCCAAGGGCGGCTGAACCATTGGCTGGACGGTTGCTTCCAGCGGGGGATCGGGGGTGGGACCGGAGGTGTGAACCCACCAAATCGGGAACCGCCCGTTCTCGCAGGTCAACCTTGGTGGGCAAGCCGATCACGCACGACGACACCTCTAATTCGATAGTAATTAGAGGTTCTGGATCTCTGAAGGACCCGGGGCGGCGTGTTCCGCTCGGGCAGGACGTGTGCGGTCCGGTCGGTGCTGTGGTGATCCCTACGACACCTCCGACCGATCAGGTCTGTTGAAAGACCGGTGGCGCCGTGGTGCCGGCCGGTCCTCGCACGTTCTTCCCCCACGGGCCTCTCGGGTTCGAGATCCTCGTTGGATGAGGCTGCCGCACGGTGACGCGTTTTTCCTCACGAGCTTCGAGCTCTGGACACGGCGTGCGCCCGTGCGTTAAAGCGGTGCCGCGCACGGCTGATGAGGTGGTGGGCCTTGGAGCCCTGGAATTAGTGCGCCGTGCGGCCCCGTGTGCTCGTGTTCGTGAACAGCACCGGCGAAGGGGCGGGATCCATGGCCGTGTTCTGCGGGGTCGACTGGGCGGAGGGACACCACGACGTCGCGATCATCGACAACACCGGCAAGCTGCTGGCCAAGTGCCGGATCGACGACGGCCTGGACGGCTACCAGCTGCTGCTGGACCTGATGGCCGATCACGGCGACACCGCCGAGACGCCGATCCCCATCGCGATCGAGACCAGCCGCGGCCTGCTGGTCGCCACCCTGCGGGCCGGCAACCGGCAGATCTTCGCGATCAACCCGATGGCGGCCTCTCGCTACCGCGACCGGCACGGCGTGGGCCGCAAGAAGTCCGACCCCGGCGACGCCCTGGTCCTGGCGAACATCATCCGCACGGACGTGCCGATGCACCGGCCGCTGCCCGACGACAGCGACGTAGCCCAGGCCGTCGCCGTTGTCGCCCGCGCCCACCAGGACGCCGTCTGGAAGCGGCAGCAGATCACCAATCAGATCCGCTCGCTGCTGCGCGAGTACTACCCGGCCGCGCTCGACGCTTGGCGGGAGAAGGCGGGCATCCTGAGCCGTCCCGACGCCCGGAGGATCCTCGCAGCGGCCCCCACCCCCACCCTGGCGGCAGAGCTGCCGACGTGGAAGCTGCGGCTGATGATGACGAAGGCGGGCCGCAAGTGCGGCATTACCGCGGACGCCGAACGCCTCCACACGCTGTTCCGGCAGCCCACCGCCCACCAGCTGCCTGCGGTCGAGGAGGCCATGGGCATCCAGGCGAAAGCCCTGCTGACCCAGCTCGACGCCGCCTGCAAGGCCGTCGACGAGCTTGCCAAGGCGGTCGAGGAGACCTTCGGCACCCACCCGGACGCGCCGATCATGCTCAGCTTCCCCGGCGTCGGCGCACAGGTCGGCGCCCGCCTCCTGGCCGAGATCGGCGACGACCGCACCCGCTTCGCCACCGCCGGCGGACTGAAGGCATACGCGGGCGCGGCCCCCATCACCCGGGCCTCCGGCAAACGCAAGTACGTCGGCCGCCGGTTCGTGAAGAACAACCGGCTCAACCACGCTGGATACCTCTGGGCCTTCGCCACCCTCACCCACTCGAAGGGCGCCAACGCCCACTACCGACGACGACGCGAGACCGGAGACTGGCATGCCCAGGCCCTGAGGCACCTGTTCAATCGCATGCTCGGACAGCTCCACCACTGCCTTCAGACTCGCGTTCCGTTCGACGAAACGATCGCCTTTTCCGCAGGGCCGAACACCGCTACGGGGTGACCGGCGGTTCTACGTCTTCGGGTACGGCCATGACGAGACCCGAGCTGACTGGGCGCTCGTCGTTGACAAGAATGAGCCGGTTCCCGGCCCAGCGGTCGAGCTGAGTGCAGGCCCACGCGGGGTCATACGCTGCCGTGGGCAGCTGGGGTATGCGCTTGCGGCCGGTGTCGTCGAGCCGGTAGGGGATGTCGAAGGCCGCGTTCCAGCCGTCCAGGTTCGCGGCAAACCGCTCTTCCGCTTCTGCTGGACCGATTCCCAGGTACTGGGCGATCTCCGTCCAGGAGCTGCCTCGCTCGCGTTCGTAGATCACGGCCGAGGCCAGAGCGCGCTCCGCGAGTTCGATGAGCTGAAATGTCTGGCTGACCCGGCCCCCGGGACCGGTGTCTGGGTCGTTCTCGGTGGCGACCAGGCCCGCGGCGCCATCGGCGACGTCCACGGCGTGATCGCAGAGGACCAGGCGTGCCAGCGCCTGGCGGGTGAATCGCGCACGGTCGGCGTCGTAAGGGGTCGTCTCAGTCACCCGCACAGCCTCCCAGGCTGTGCGGGTGGCGAGTACCTGATTTCGCCGGGGACCGGTCTCCGCTTGACGGCTTAGCCGCATGAGGTGTCTTCCCCACGCGATAGCCGGGAGAAAGGGTGCACTCCACGGTCAGGTGCTGACTCTCGCTCTGCTGCTCTGGTGACGACTCATCTCGGTGTCGGCCTGGGGCCGGACTGAGCTGGGGCTGTGGAGGCGCACCGGCGGACTTTTGAGAAAGCCCAGCTCACTGGGATGAGAGTCAGACGCTATTCAAGTACGCCGAGGTCTCGGTCCGGGGTGCAGCACACGCAGGGCGGGATCTGGTCGACGGTTACTGCGCGCAGTGCCTGTTCGCGGGTGAGCGCCTTCTTCGGGCCGCTCATGCCGCAGTCCCAGGTATGGACGGTGGGGGCTTGTCGCCTTCAGCGGGAGGCCGCCTCCGCGACGCGCTCCTCGGCCACACGTATCCAGTGCTCGGTCTGCTGCAGGTGGTGGAGCTGGATGTTGTAGAGGAAGCGCAGCTGCTCCAGGCGGATGCGGGGGTCGCGGGGCACGACGAGGCCGGCCGGGTCAGGCGGCGCGGGCAGCGGCGGACCCGGGGGTACCGTCGTCCGGTGCCGCGGCCACATCGCCGACCGCCGCCGGGATGGTCTGCTTGAGAGCCATCCGTCCCTCCACCACCATGCCCGGCTCGAGCGTGGCCCAGTAGGGGTGGGTGGAGACCGTGACGGACAGCTCCAAGACGGCGGCGCGCAGCCGGGCCACCTCACTCTTCTCGTGGTCGGTGTGGCCGGGACTGTCCGGCTTGGCGCTCGTGTGGTCGGTGTACGGCTGCTTCTCCCCGGCAGCCCATCCGGGCGCCGGGTCCACGTTCCACGGCAGGGTCCGGCACAACTGGTGGTAGGCCGCGCTCGCCTGGTGAAGGCGCAGCTGGGTGTCGCGGAGATCGTCGGGCTTACCGATCGTCGAGTCGGCCAGATGGGTCCTGCGCAGTGGTGATGCGTCGCGGACATGTCCGTGACGTGCCCTTCGATATGTTCTTCGAAGCTCGTGGATGTCGAGTTGGGGGTGTGTTGAGGAGGATGAACGTGTCCGGTGAGCGGCTCGACTCGGAGTGGGTGCGAGGCTGGTGCGAGCAGACTTCTGCGGAGCTCCGGGCTGTGATGTCGTCGTTCCTGGAGACGCATGGTTTCCCACCAGGTGAGAACGCCGTCGTCCTCGCAACGGATGCGAGCAGTAAGGCGACGGATGCACTGGTGGACCTGACGCCGATTCCCTCCGACCTGACCACTCTTTACTGGGTGATTTGCGAAGTCTCCATGCCCGATGTCGAGCACGGATACTTCATCCACTCAGCCTCGACCGTTGCCGAGCACTTCCGCGAGTACGGATCTGTCCAGATCGACGATGAGTCACTAGCCATCGTGTTTGCCAGTGATGGTGGCGGTCGTCTGTTCGCAGTGGCAGGCAGTGGACAAGTCTGGAAATCGACTACTGCCTCCTGGTTCGACGATTTCGCGGTCGCCGCAGCATCGATCCAGGAATTCCTTGAACAGATCGGCCGAAGGGTCGCCGGCCAGGACTGACCCGGGAGCCGTGGCGTGGCTGCCGCTTCAGGATTGGTCACGTTCCAGAAGCTGGGCTTCGAGCTGAGAGATCCGCCGATCTAGGAAGCGCGTGTTGGAGCGGGCGGCTTGGAGGCGGTCTTCGAGTGTGCGCTTGTCTTGGGGCAGGAGGCGCAGGCGCTCCTTGAGGGCCGTGTTCTCGACGGTGATGCACTGGGCTGATTCCTGTGGTTGGTGGGTCTCCAAGTCGCGGATGTGGCCTATGAGCTGCCCAATCCTGTTCCGCTGGGTTCGGATCTCGCTGTGTGCGTCCTTGAGGGCGGCTTCGGCGTTGAGTGCTCTGTCACGCAATCCGTCCTCGACCCTGGGCGCGGGGAGGGCGCTGGCGCGATCCCTGCTGGCTCTGTCGTGGTGGATGCTTTCGGCGACGAGGGCTCGGGCTTCGGGGTTTTCGTAGAGGAAGGTGCGGGAGACAGCTGCCTGGCGGACAAGGGCAACGACTGTGATCGTGGTCCGTTGTCGCTGCAGGATGGTGATTGCAGCGCGGACCTGCTCGATCTTGGTCTGGGTTCGTGCGCGACGGGCGCGGATTGCTGCCGCTGTCCGTGACGTCCGGAAGGCGGTGCTCCACATGCGGTGGAAGTAGTCCTGCGGGCGGCGAAGGTCCAGAGCGAGCGCGTCGTCGAGGAGGCCGAGCCCGGCCCACGCCGCTGGGCGGGCGCTCAAAGCGCAAGGGGCCTCGTGCGGGAGCACTTGGAGTTCGGCGCCGGAGGGATGTGCGCGAGGCCGCTACCCCCCTGACATGGTCTCTGCTGGTCCCTGACCGGCTGAGGCCGCGAGCCAGTGCAGCTCCTGGGCCGCCTACTACCACGCGGGGTTCGGCAACAGCCGTACGCAGGCGTACCGGCTCCTTCGGCGGCTCGGGGGCCTCCGCCACCTACAGGTCCAGTACCGCCGACAGGCGCCGGCCGTCCTCCGCAGTGTCCGCACCGCACGACACCGCTCCCAACGCAGCCAGCTTCGGCAGGACCCGCTCATCCGTCACCGCCAGCCCAGCCCGGTGCGACAAGACCACGATCAACGCCCGCCGGCCCTGGTTCGCCAGATGCAGACTCACCCGTCGGCCCCCGTCGTCCACGGCCGTCGACACCAGCAACGCCGCCCGCCGCGCCTCACGGCCAAGCACTGGCAGGGTCAACGCCCAGCTGTGTCCGCCCAATCGCGGGCGACGACGTTCCATGGGAAGAGGGGCCCGGGGTCGATCCGCCGCCGTACCATCTTCTCCGGCTGGTCTTCTGCTGGGACCAGTCGCTCGTCGAGGTCGCTGTGCCGACGCAGTTCCACGATGGCGGGGTACTGCTCCCGCAGCGAGCGAAGAAGGGCGCGTAGCGCTTCGATTTGAGCCGGCGGGAACTTTTCCGTCGGCTGCTGGCCCCAGCTCGTGAACCAGTTGGGATAACGTCCACGGTTCACCAACTCGATCCCGATGGACGGGGTGTTGAACCCCTGGACGTGGAAGGCGACTCGGTCGAACGGCACAAGGCGGTACACGGTCCCGTCCTGGTCTACGTAGAGGTGCCCGCACACGCCCCGGCCGGAATCACTTGCTGAGGCCGACTTCTCGGCCTCAGCCCAGGCAGCCGCCATGTCGGGCAGCTCGGTGGCATGCAGTACGACCATGGAGATGTCCGCCTCGTTCCGCGCTGGCAGAAGGGTGTGCCATTCGACGATCCGGTCTGTGATCTCGATGCCGCCGCGCGGTTCCATGTGGCGACTCTAGTCTCCGCTCAGCAGCAGGTACGCAACGCACATGGCGACGGCGCAGCCGCCGGTGGCGGACAACTTCATCCCCCAACGATAGAAGTGGCCGCGCCGCTCCCACACTCCCACCCCACCGGCCCAGAGCTGTCGGGCGTGCTTGGCGTCGGCCGAGGCGATGCAGCGTGCGATCCCCATCCGGGCTATGTGCAACGCACGAACGTACCGGAAGAAGCAGCTGGCACCGGCCCCCACCAGAATCAGGCCCAACAGCAGGAGGCACCGGAAGGCCAATGGCATTCCGACCAGCCGGTCGAAGGGCAACTGGGTGAGCGTGACGAGCATGGCCGTCAGGGCCAGCGTCACGTACAGCATCACGTGCCGTGCGTCCTCGCCCGCGACCTCGATCATCGACTCGATGTAGGCGAGTCTGCGCTCCTCCGGGCCTTCCAGATCGGATAAGTCGTCCGGGAAATCAATCATCGGAGCGGGTTCCCCTCCGTGACTTCTCACCCAGTGCGGCAGAGGCGATCCTGTCAGTCGCGGCGTAGGACGACAGAATCAGCGACGGCTGTCCCGTTGCCGCTATTCGGAGCAGCTGGCGTGCGAACTCGTTGTGCCTGACCCGCTTCTGGCTCATGGAAGTCTCCTTCATGTAGCGGCCCGCCACGGGCTGAGGCCCCAGCGGCGACAGGTGCTGCCCGTCTGATCACATGCCGAAACAGCATTCAGGCGGCAAGCCTCTTGGGCAGGACGGTTATCTCGCGGGTCCGCTTCACGCCGACACCGTCGGTGGGCGTCTTGCCTTGCCCGTGCCGAAGCCGCACCGCCTTGCGCGCCACTGGCTCAGTGACCTGCCCGTAGAACTCCCCGAAGATCTCCAGCGTGTGGTCGACCAGCTTGACGGGACGCCCGGTGCGCAGCAGCAGTTTCTCCAGGTTGCCCGCGATCACCGGCACCGCCCGGTTCTCCACATCCTGCGGATCCGGGCGTGTCAGCGACGCCATGGAGAACAACCCTGGGTCAGCGACTTCTCGTTGCCCTTCGGCGAGCGGACATGACCGCCCAGCCGCCACACGGCCATCATGCTGAAGTTCATCAGCAACTCGGTCGCCGGCTTCCTCTGCGGCCGTTTGCGCGCCAGCACCTCCGTGAGCCGATCCTGCGGCAGGACCAGCCCGCACGGGTCCAGAAACAGGAAAAGCGGCGCCTGTACGGCGCGTTGCACCACATCGTCCAGGACGCCGACGACCTCGCCGCGATGGGCGTGCGCCAGCAGACCGCGCGCCGCGTACTGCTATACGACCGCGCAGCCGCTCAAAGGACTCCTGCTGCGCTTCCGTGAAGAAGCAGTCCAGGGTGAGCCCGTGCTTGGACCGAAGGTAGGAGGCGATCCGCAGCGCGATCTCCGCCGACGCTGGATCACCGTTCTCGTAACGGCCCTCACCCGCGTGCCCGTCCAGATACACCACGCGCTTGCCGTGGGAATGAGACCCCGTCATCCCGCCGAACTGCGGCAGGTAGCGCCTGAGTAACTCGTGCTTGAACACGCTGGGCAGCGCCTTGTCCGCCCAGTAGCCCCCACTCGTTCCCGACGACATCGCCACACCCCCGGATCGATCTACAGTATCCGCCTGATTACAGATGGTGAAGCACGGAGCATGGATCGGGCAAGACCGACGGAACCGCGCGCGCCGGACATCGCGAGCTTGCGCTGCTTTGTGAATGCGCAGTTCAGAAGGCGGGCGCGGCGGATTGTCGTGGACTTCGGTGATGCGAGGGGTCCGGTACCCATGGGGCTTCTCGCTGCCGTCGGCACTCCTGTTCCTGCGACGGTCCTCCTCCCTTCCGCTTGGCTGCCCGCATCCTTGTAGCGCTGGGGGCGTAATCGGTCGTCTGCGCCCCTCCGGCCCCCGAAGCGGCTAATCGGCTCGTTGCCCCTGGTGGGTCCAAAAGGGGCAACCGCCGCTGACTTCAGCCGGTGGACTGGCTGATGCGTCGTTCGAGGTGGATCTCGGTGAAGACGGCGACCTTGGCGCGCAGGGCCCAGGGGTCGAAGGGCTTGCTGATGTAGTCGACCGCACCAGCTGCGTACCTGCGGGCGGTGTGCTCGGGATCGACGCCCATCGCGGTGAGTCGTCGTGATGAAGCAGCGCCTTGAGGGCTTCGCGGCCGGAGGACACGGTGACGAGTTCCTGGTCCAGCGTCTCTAGTACCGCTCTCATGGCGAGCAGGTTGTCGGGCTGGTCGTCCACGACCTGGACCTTGGGCATGGGCTGCGGCAGGGGCAGAGCGGCTGGGCGTTCGACGGCTTCGAGCTGACGCTCCAGCAGATCGCAGCGAGCTTCCGCGTTCGCCCTCTGCTCTTGTGCTGCCCGGAGTTCGTTTCCCAGTCGCTTCACCGCCTGCCGCTGGACGTCACGCTCGCCCAACAGCTCCGAGGCGTCGGAGTGGGCTGCTGCCAGCTGGCCGGCGCGCTCGCGCTCGGCGGTGAGCGTCGCCTCCACCGGATGCGAACTCCTTCCGCCGCAGGCCGAACGGGGACTGAAACTTTTTTCTGGGCTACACCGGCGGTCTGGAAAAACTCGTCCAGGACATCGGTGTGGAGTAATTCTCCGTTTTCTTCTGCAAGAAGCGGAGCCCGGAAGGAGTTCCGGGCTCCGCTCTGTGTACTGCTGTACGAATAGGTCAGTCCACCTGACGAATCCGAAAATCGGACGTCGGGTCGGCGACCGACTTGCTGAATTCGTTCAGCATTCCGAAACCGTGCTGGAGTTTGACGCGGTCCTCGACGTCGAACGCGACCGCCGTGCGAGTGCCTCCGGTCGGGTTCTTCTGGTGCTCGGCCACCCAGTACGCGACTTCCCGCTTCGCCACTTCCTCGTGCGCCTTGAGGTCGCTCAGCGGCCTTCGGTAGAACTTAGTCATCTCCGGATTCACGAAGACCGTGTCGATCTGGCGCGCTCCCCGCTCACCTGCGGCTTCGCGCAGCGTCCGGATGGCGGAGACAATCCCCTCGCCGACCGTCGGCCCGTCGCAGTCCTTGATCTGCGCCTGAATATGGTTGATCACGTTCAGGCGAGGAGTCGAACCGTCCGTCGGCGGTACGTCGGTGCGGAGATCCGGAACACTTGCCACGCTTTTCACGAACAGGGTGATGAACCAGGACTGTTTCCGTCCCTCAGGCTGCTGAACGCTCAAATTTCCCCCCAATGGAGTTTTGGAAACCTACTCAGCAAGTAGACACTCCGCACCAGAGGCCGTCAATTGTCTGCGGTGAAATAAAATTAGATGCTCTCGTTCCATCCGTCACGCTGGTCTCCATTGGTCACGGAAAGACTCAGCCGGAGGCCAGCGCATGCGCCGCCGCGACCAGCGCCGAGTTGTCCCGGGCAAGGCCGAGGACGGGGGCGGAGAACGCCGACCCCTACGCGGAGCCCGAGATGCTCTGCGGTCGGCCTGCGGCTGCGGGATCATCGACCGTCACTGGCTGTTCGAGCAGTACGTCGCCCTTCGCCGAACGCTTCGTGACCTTGCCCACGAGAAGGGCATGAGAGTTGCGAACATGACCAGATGGGCCCACCACCAGCGCTTGCCCGCGTCCCCGCGGCGGAGCCAGCCACAACGACCCCCTCCACGCAGCCGACTCGGCAGCCGTGCACCAACTTCCGTGCCGTCGCGGCCGCCGGGCTCGGCCGGCCCCGAAGTCGGTGATGAGGCTTCCTAAATTTCCCCACCTTGTGCTCAGGGGTGGGACAGACCTGCTCTCCGAGATTCCCCACCTCCGAGGCCCCGCCCCGCGGCCAAGCCTCAGTGATTCGCCAACTGATCCTCCGAGCCCCGCACCTTTCGTTCGGTCCTTGGGCACCCGGACAAGACCGTCACCCGCCTCATCACCGAGACACACCGACGAGATGCTGTACGGAGCGGCAGGAATACGCGCGGGCCTGGCGGGGAATGGCCAGGCCCGCGCGACAGGCTCCAGGTCGATCCGCGACCACCGTGGAGCGTCCACGCTGTCGGCCTAGCTGTCGCCGACGGCGAACTGGTCGATCGTCGCGGCGTAGCTGGTGAGGCCACCGGTCACGCACCCGGCGCCGAACTCGATCAGGTTGCTGGTGGTGCGGCCGTTGGCGCGTGCGGTGCCGTCGGCGAAGGTGCCGTCAGCGATCGAGCCGCCCTCCAGGGAGAAGGACTGCGCGTCGCCGCGGAAGGTCGACTGGTGGATGACGGTGCGGCTTCCGTCGTTCCAGTTGATCGTCACCTTGGCGTAGTCGGGTCCGACGGGCCCGGGACAAGCGCCAGTGAGAGCGGATTCGACTCTGACCGTACCGCCGCTGATCTTCGGGTGGTTTTGGGATCTGCAGACGCCCATTTCACCGTTGGCGGCCAGCCGCACGGTGTTCTTGCTGAATGTGATGCCGGGGTTGTACTGCACGTTGAGGGAGCCGCCGTTGCAGACGATGTCGCCGATGTTCGGACGGGGCGGCGGCAGCGGCCGGGTTGAGAGGGGCAAGAGCGATCACCGCGGCAGCGGCAACCACCGCCGAAACGAATGGACTACGCACGTGGGAGCCTCGTTCCAAGCTGGGATGGGGGCGAACGAGAGAATCGAATCCGCTTCCGTGCCGGCAGGTCTGCGCCGCGCCTGAAGTCCTCGGAGCGCCATTCCAACGGCCAACCGCGAACTGCCCGCAGCAGGCAGCCCCCGATCCCAGTTGCCGACAGCAACCGCATGGGGAACGAGGAGCGAGACTGGCCGATTTCACGAAGCCTCATCAATTCGCCAAATACGCCCATCACCTACGCACCAGGTAGGTGAAATCCCCGTGTCCAGTTCCACGCAGGACTGGAGGGTGAGGTCGCCCCAGTACAGGCCGTGTGTCGGGGCGCCACGGCCCAGGGAAGTGACGAGCGTAGACCTGGTGGTGAAGGATCCCGCGCGATACACCACCGCGCGCCACACCGCTTACGCCGCGCCCGGTGAGTGAACTATCAGGACAGCTGGACCGCCATCGAGTACACGCGAGTGATCTGGGTCTCGTTGCTGTTGTCGTCCGAGACCAGATACAACGGGCGCCACCCTTTGTAGGGGCCGTCGGTCCACGCGCCGCCGAGAGCCATTCCCTCGACATTGTCGAGCAGCGGGTTGAGCTGTCTCGTCCCCGGCGTCGCCACCATTCCGGGGCCGCCCGCCGGGCATTGGGCGAGGTCGAAAACGGGCTCGGTCGTGGCGTAGATGTCGGCCGGCTGGTCGTACAAGGACTCCTCGCCCGTCACGTCGCTCGCGTTCGCCAGTGATATTTCGACGACCTGGATCGCGCTGCCGAGACTCGCGGTGTACTGGCGCTCCAGCGCCAGCAGCCGCCCACTGTCCACCGCGGCCAGCTCCACAAGATACATCCCGTTCCCGGAGACATACGCGTACTGCCTGTCCGGCGTGTACGCGCCACCGTGCGTTCCCGTGTACCGCTGTATGCGCAGGATATTGCCGCCACCGGTGTCGCCGTCCTGGGCGAGCGGGGCCTCCCAACCGGCGTACAGATAGCGGCCGTCTGGGGAAACGGCGAGAGATTCGATGCCTCGGCCCATCTGGGCACCACCCGCAGGCGGGTACTGGAGCTCCTTCGGCACGGGGATGGACGGGCCGATCTGCTCTCCGCCCTCGATCTTGAACCGGCGGATGGAAGGACCGGTCTCGGAACCGATCAACATCGTCTTGCCGCCCTTCTCGATGACCAGCGCCTCGCCGTCGTACCAAGGGGGCAGCTTCCCGCCCTCCGCCGGGCGCAGGGTGTTGGCCCTACCCGCCGAGGGCTTCAGGTCGAACGGCGAACCGAGTTTAAGCGGGAAGACGCGGCCCGGTGAGTTGTCGGCGAGCGCGAGTGCGACCGGAGGATCGGCGGACTGCAGACCGAGTGCCGAAATGCCCTCCACCTTCTCGTTCTCGACGTCCTCCTTGTCGAGAGCGTCGGAATGGTCGAGCAGTACGGCACGGGGAGAACACCTTCCCGTGGCCTCGGCGGGATCTGTCTCCTGCCACCCGTCCAGCGCTGGCGGCAGGACCAGCCCGAGCACCAGGCCCGTCGCCCCGGCGAGCAGCGACAAGAGCGCTGTCCGGCCTCTGCGCGCCGCCGGCGGCGGGGCCGCCGGAGCGGGAAGCGGCGGAAGCACCGCCACATTGCGGATGAACCCCAGAGCGCCGACCCCGTTGTGGTCCTCGTCCTGCGGTTCCTGCGGCAGCTCCGGGCGCATACTCGCGATACGCGCCTTGACGCCCTCGAAGAGCGCATGCAGTCCGAGCATCCCCGGTCCGTCCGGGACCCCCTGGCGCATGATGTCGACCAGGGCGCCGGTGAACGCGGTACAGCTCAACGGATCGGGTGCGTGCGAGGGCCGGTCGCGCGGGGCCGACGTCATCACGTACGAGCCCTCGACATCCCGCAGCGTCTCGACGGCCACTTTCCCGCCTCGCACCCCGCGGTCCGCCGCGGACATCTGTGTCAGCACCTGTCCGCTGAAGCAGCAGTCGAGGATGAGCACCCGGCGCAGGGCCGAGCCATTCTCCCGGATGGCGTGGCGCACGTCGTCGGCACGCACCGAGGTGTACGGCTGGTCCTCAGCGGAGTCGGGCAGCGTCAGATGCAGCCTCTGGTCATGGCGGTCGAGGAGCCCGTGCCCGGCGTAGTAGACGATCAGGGTGTCTTCCGCCCGCTTGGCCGCCTCTCGTATCGGACCGACCAGTTCGGAGGGGGTTCCCGGATTCGACACGGTGGTGATCCGGTCTTCGGGGATGCCCCAGATCTCGTTGTCGGTCAGCGCGGCCCGCAGTTCGGTGAGGTTTTGCTTGACGCTTCGCAGTGAGTCGAGATGGGTGTAGTTGTCCACTCCGATCAAGACGCAGGTCGAGCGGCTCGGATCGATCCGCCGGGAAGGGCCGTCCGGCTGCTGCCCGTCCGACTGCTCGACACCATTCACAGCGCGCCCCCGGGGGTGCGACGGGTGTCGGGGTCGGGGTCCGTGTCGGGGTCATTCGGATGGGGGTCGGACGTTCGAGGCTCCGGGGTCTGCGGGTCGGGGGAAGCTCCCCCGGCGGGTGGCTCCAGCCCGAATCTGCGCAAGACCGCTTCGGTTTCCGCCGTGTTCGCCCCGATGATATTGATGGTGATCAGCGCCTGCGATCTGCGGCCCTGGCGCCAGGCTAAGTACGAGTAGGGCAGCTGCCCCAGCGCGGCTCCCGCGGAGATCAACGCGAGCACCGCATCAAGGCTGGGCCCCATCCGCCCGGGCACCGTGCCGGTGACCGCCTCGATACGGACGTGCCCACGCAGCGCCCTGTCATCCGCAAGCCAGTTGTAGAGAGAGCGCAAATCCGTCTCTTGGTCCGGTCCTGTCGTCTCAAATCTGATCTCCATCGGCTCCCCCGTTTTGGTTCGTTGCCGAACGACATGCCTCTCGTGTGTGCTGCACGCGACGGTGTAACTATCTTACGGAGAACGGGAATTGCGCCACCGCAATTCGACAGGTTCGTGCCACGGGCGGTAACCACCGGCCCGATCCCGCGAGACGCCGCCCAACCTTTCGTGTGCCCGGAAGGCGGTCTGCGTTTGCGGGCTGGGGTCAGACCGTCCGCGATCGGCAGAAGCACGGACTCGACCCGGTCGTCAGCGCGGACGCGCGCGTTGAACTCCCGGATGGCCAGGCCGTTTGAAGTTCCCCCCGCGAACTGGACAACGGGTGTTTGCGCTGCCGGGGCGAGGTTCTGCCTGAGCAGGGATCTCGTTTCGAGGGGGGTGACGTACCCGTAGTCGGGGTGCCGACGGAGCCGGCTGCGGTTGTACTCGACCTCGACGTAGCGGAAAACGTCGGCCCGGGCGGCCTCGCGGGTCTCCCACATGGTCGTCCCGATCTCCGCTTTCAGGATGGCGAACCAGCTTTCCGCGGCGGCATTGTCGTAACAAGAGCCGACGCGCCCCATCGACTGCCTCATGCGCAACTTGCGTATTTCGCTGCGGAATTCGTCACTCGTGTACTCGCTGCCGCGATCCGTATGCATGACGCAACCCTGCTCCAGGCCGCCACGCCCGGCCGCCATCCGCAAGGCGGCGACCGGCAGCTCGGCGCGGTGGTGGTCGGCCATCGCCCAGCCGACCACCTCCCGCGTCGCGAGATCGATACAGGTCGCCAGATACAACTTCCCTTCCAGCGTGCTGAGTTCCGTCATGTCGCCGACGAGCCGTACCCCGGGCCGGGGCGGGGTGAAGTCCCGGCCGATCAGGTCGAGCGCGAACACCGCCCGTTTCGCCTGCCGGGTCAGGCCCCGCCGCCGGCGGCGGGTGATCCCCACGATCCGGTGCTTGCGCATCAGCCGCTCGATCTTCTTGGAGTTCACCACCCGCCCGGCCCGCCGCAGGGCGGCGTGGATCCGCGGGGCCCCGTAGGCACCACGAGATCCGGCGTGAAGCACCCGGATCTCGCCCACCAGCACCTCCTCAGCCCGCTCCCGCACCATCCGGGCCGGCCGTGACGCCCTGTGCGCGTAGTAGGTGGAACGGGGCACTGCCAGCACACGGCACAGAAACACAACGCTGTGACCTGCAGGATTTCCCTCCGACGCCTTCTCCGCGTCGATGAAACGACACCGTGCCACGGTGTCTACCTCATCTTGTCCTGAGCGAAGAAGGCGGTCGCTTTTCCCAGAACATCGATCGTGGCCTCCTGCTCGCGAACCTTCCGCCGCAGCCGGACCAACTCCTCACGCTCCGCAGTGGTCAAAGCCCCGGCGGGCCCCTCACCGCGGTCGACCTTCGCCTGCTTCACCCACCCGCGCAGCCCTTCCGGACTCACGCCCAGATCCCTCGCGACCTCGGTGACTGTCTTCTCCGAGGACAACGCCAAGGCGACCGCGTCCCGCTTGAACTCGGCCGTGTACCGCTTGCTCATGTTGCTCTTGTTACCCACTACCTGTGACTGCTTCCTCCGGGACCAGCCGTCCCAGTATCAAGCTGTCCGGCCGACAGGGGGAACCTCAGTCCGGGTCACCGCGGCGAGCATTTCCGACAACGTCGGCGGCATGCACCTGATGTCCCACATCGCTGCCACGCACCCTCGTGTGACCAAAGCATGGGCCGACACCGGCTACCGCACCAAAGCCACTGAACACGGCGCCTGCCCCGGCATCGATGTGGAAGTCGCCCAACGCGCCCCGGGCGTCAAAGGCTTCAAGGTGATCCCGCGACGCCGGGTCGTCGAGCGGACCTTCGGCCGGC